>NZ_JBEPPU010000003.1:0-300182 GCF_040547465.1 Frigoribacterium sp. PvP054 | reverse complement strand
CGCCCCCCCCCGCCCCCCCCCCCCCCCGCGGGCCGCCCCGGGGGGCCCCCCCCCCCCCCCGGGGGGGGGGGGGGGGCGGGCCCCCCCCCCCCCCCCCCTCCCGGGGGTGGTCGCGTCGCGAGCGCACCGTCATGTGGACGTCGCACCGCCGCATTCCGCGGTGCGACGTCCACATGACGGTGCGACACGACCGCAGCCCGCGCGCCCGCCGCGCCCTTCAGGCGTCGAAGTCGGTGGCCCGGCTGCGCTCGGCCCACGCGTCGACGTCGCCGCGCAGGTCGTCGAGCGCGCCCGTGACGATCTCGACGGCGTCCGAGCCGAGCAGCAGCAGGTAGGGCGACGAGCCCGACTCGACCGCGTCGACGAGCAGGCGCGCACCGGCTGCCGGGTCGCCGGGCTGGGTGCCGTCCGAGGTGTCGGCCTCGATGCGGCGCCTGCCGGCCGTCTCGGCGTAGTCGTCGATGGGCGTGGCCGACTGCGTCAGCGACCGGCCCGAGAAGTCCGTGCGGAACGAGCCCGGCTCGACGACGGTCGCCGTGATGCCCAGGGGTGCGAGCTCGGTGCGCAGGGCCATCGTCATCTGCTCGATCGCGGCCTTGACGGCGCCGTAGTAGCCCGAGCCGGGGCCGGTGCGGCGGGCACCGATCGACGACAGGTTGACGATCGTGCCGCTGCGACGGGCGCGCATGCCCGGCAGCACGGCCTTGATCGTGCGGACGCTGCCGTGGAAGTGCGTGTCGAACAGGCGGGCGACGTCGGCGTCGTCGCCTTCCTCGACGGCGGAGCGGTAGCCGTAGCCGGCGTTGTTGACGAGCACGTCCACGCCGCCGAAGCGGTCGGTGGCGGCGGCGACCGCGGCCGACACCTGGTCGCCGTCGGTCACGTCGAGGGCGACCGCGAGCGCGTGGTCGGGGTGCGCGTCGACGACGTCCTGCACGGCGGAGGCGTCGCGCGCGGTGACGACGACGTCGTGCCCGCGGGCCAGCGCCTCCTCGGCGAAGGCGCGCCCCAGCCCCGTGGAACATCCGGTGATCAACCAGGTCGACATGTGGTCTCTTCTCTCGTTCGGTCGGGGCACCGTCGCTCACGCGTGCCGCTGCCCCCAGACAACCAAGGAGGCGCGGTGCCCGTCAGCCCCGCCCGTCCCGGCACCCGCGATGCCCCCACACGAATGCCGTGGACGCCCTGGACATCACGGGCGAGCCTGCGTATGGTAACGATACCAACCACCCCTCGAAGGCAGGTCAGCCAATGGTGTCCACACTGCACTCCCCCACGCGCCGAGGGGCTCTCGGAGCCCTCCTCGCCCTCTCCCTCGTCACCGGCCTCACCGTCGCCGGCCACCCCGCCGAGGCCGACGCCGCCTCGGCCGCCCCCGATCCGGTCTGGCAGTCGCGCGCCTCGGCCTCGTACGACGCCCTGCAGGACGACCTGTACACGGGCGCCGCGGGCCACGGCCTGTACCGCGAGAACACGAACACGGCCGAGGGCAACCCGTACTCGTTCCTCTGGGAGTACCGCGAGGCGACCCAGGCCGCCCTCGACCTGCAGGGCCTGCCGGGCGTCGGGCCGGCCTACGCCAACTCGGCCCGCGCGCGGGTGGCCGGTCTCGAGAACTACTACGCGGTCGCCCCCGGCGGTCGTCCCGGGTACGAGTCGTACCTGCCCGCCCCGCTCGGCACCGGCGGCGACGTCTACTACGACGACAACGGCGTCGTGGGCCTGTCGTTCATCAGCCAGTACCACGCCACCGGCGACGCGCAGTTCCTCGACCGGGCCCGCACCGCGTTCACCATCGCCTCGCGGGGCTGGAACACCGACGCGGCGCTCGCCTGCCCCGGTGGCGTCGACTGGATCGACACCGCCGACAACACCACGCGCGGGGCGAACGTCACGGGCCTCGCCGCCCAGCTCGCGGCGCACCTCTACGAGGAGACGGGCGAGAACGCCTACCTGCGCTTCAGCACGAAGGCCTACGACTGGAACGAGTCGTGCCTGAAGCAGTCCGCCGGGCTCTACCAGAACAGCCGACACCACGACGGCACGGTCGACCCGACGCTCTGGACGTACAACTCGGGGGCGATGATCGCCACGGCGACGATCCTGTACCGTGCCACGGACGACCCGACCTGGCTCACCAAGGCCACCGACGACGCCCGCGGCTCGCTCGCCTACTGGGGCGCCGAGGGCCGACTGCAGCAGCAGCCCGCCATCTTCAACTCGTTCTACTTCAAGGACCTCCTCCTGCTCGACTCCGTGCAGCACGACCCCGCCTACCGCGCCACGATCGAGCAGTACGCCGACGCGACCTGGCGCGACAACCGCGACCCCGCCACCGGCCTGTTCCACTTCCAGCCGAGCGGTGGCGGCGACTACTTGCCCGAGCGCCCCGCGGCCACCCTCGACCAGTCGGCCATGGTGCAGATCTTCGCGGCGCTCGGCTGGTCGTCCGACCGCCTGGGCCAGATCAGTTGACCGTCCGGTCCCGGGTCGTGGCCCCCGTCGGCGTCGTGGACGTCGGCGGGGGCCACGTCACGGCCGGCATCGTCACCGACGGTCGCCTCGGCCACGAACACCGGACGACCCTCGACCCCCACGCGCCCCGCGACGACCTGCTCGCCCGGCTGACCGCGCCCGCCTCGGACGCCGCGCGCGCCTCCCTCGCGGCCGGCCGCCCCGCGCCCACCCGGTGGGTCGTCGCCCTGCCCGGCCCCTTCGACTACGAGGCCGGCAGCGGCAGCTTCGTGGGCGTCGACAAGTTCGCCGCGCTGGCCGGCGTCGACCTGCGCGCCCGGTTCGAGGAGGCGCTGGGCACCGCCCCGGCGTCGGTCCGGTTCGTGAACGACGCCGTCGCGTACGCCGTCGGCGAGTGGCCGTCCGGCGCCGGGGCCGGCGCGAGCCGCATGATCTGCCTGACGCTCGGGACGGGGGTCGGCTCGGCCTTCCTCGTGGACGGCCGCCCCGTGTCCGACGGGCCCGGGGTGCCGTCGGACGGGAACGTGCACACGCTCACCGTCGAGGGCCGCCCCCTCGAGGAGACCGTCTCGACGCCGGCCCTCCGCCGCCGCTTCACGCTGCGGACCGGCGACGCCCTCACCGTCGAACGGATCTGCGCGCTCGCCCGGGCCGGCGACTCCGTGGCGAGCGAGGTCGTGACGGCGACCTTCACGGCACTGGGCGACGCCCTGCGCCCGTGCGTCGACGCGTTCGGGGCAGAGGCCGTCGTCGTGGGCGGCGGCGTCTCGCGCTCCTGGGACGTGGTCGGCGCGCCCCTCGCGGCGAGCCTCGGGCAGGGCGGCCCCGGGTCGACCCCGGGCCTCGTCGTCGTCCCCGGGACGCTCGGCGACCACGCCCCCCTGCTCGGCGCCGCCCGGTGGGCCGAGCAGGGCTGACTTCAGCGGGCCGGCTCATCCGGGCCGGCCCGGCAGGCTCGCGCAGCCGGACCGGCCCGGCGGGCTGACCCACGCGGGGTCGGCCCGGCCGGCCGACCCCGCCGATCCGACCAGGTGGGCCCCACGCGACCGCTCAGTCGTCGCGGGCCGTGCCCCGCACCGACGCCTTGACCGTCCCGAGCCGCTGCCCGACGCCCCGCCCGTGCGGTCGGACCGTGTACGGCCCGACGGCCGCCGGCACGATGAACGTCTCGGCGTAGTGCACCACGAAGGGCTCGAACGCCCCGGTCGGGCTCTCGACGACGGCCTCGGCACCCTCGACCAGGTTGAGCACGTTCACGGTGCCGCGGGTGTCGTGGGGCACGACGTCGTCGAACCAGTGCCGCCGCACCTCGATGAACTCGAGCTCGTGCAGGCCCGTGCGCTCCTCGACCCAGCCGTCGCCGCGGGCGACCTCGGTCACCTGGTCGACGAGCTCGTCGCGGGCGAAGCGGGCGTCGCGGTCCCACTGGACGTTGGCGAGCGCGTGGTCGAGGTGCACCGGACGCGGGACGCCGTCGAGGCCCACCCGCCCCCAGTCCCACATCTTGAAGGTGAAGATGTAGGGCGTCGCCGAGATCTCGAGCACCATCGAGTCCGCGCCCGAGCAGTGCACGGTGCCCGCCGGGATGAGGAAGTGGTCGTGCTTCGCGGCCGGGAACGCCGCGACGAAGCGCTCGGCCTCGAACGTCGCGCCACCGGCCGCCGCCGTCCGCAGCGCCTCCTCCATCTCGTTCCGGTCGACGCCCTCGCGCAGGCCCAGGTAGACGACCGCGTCGTCCGACGCGTCGAGCAGGTAGTAGCTCTCGTCCTGCGTGTAGGGCATGCCGAAGACGTCCTGCATGTAGCCGGTCAGCGGGTGCACCTGCAGCGACAGGTTGCCGCCGTCCATCGTGTCGAGGAAGTCGAAGCGGATCGGGAACTCGGCCCCGAACCGCGCGTGGGTGCGCTCGCCCAGCAGCTCGCGGGGGTGCCGGAAGACCAGGTCGAGGGCGGGCACCTCGACGACCGTCCCGTCGACCGAGAGCAGCAGGCTGTTCTCCTCGGGCACGCAGTCGAAGCACCAGGCGTAGTTGCTCTCGTCGCCGACGCCGAGGACCGTCTTCATCCACTGCCCGCCCCAGACCCCGGGGTCGAAGAAGGGCACGACGCGGAACGGCCGTCGCGAGGCGATCTCGAGGCCGGCGAAGAAGGTCCGGGCCTCGACGAGCTTGGCCCCGGGCATCGAGTCGTTCGCGTCGAGCACGAAGTCGATCCGGTCGAAGAGCGCGCGCTTGTGGCGGTCGGCCGTCCGCCACTCGACGAAGTAGCCCCGCTTGACCTTGCGCAATTGGTCCTCGTCGCCGTTGTCGGCCCGCCAGTTCGGTGCCCCGGCACGCTGGCGCCGCTGGATCTCCCACCGCGCGAGGTCGGCCAGCACGACGACGTCGACCTCGACCGGCACGAGCGTGGCGCCCCAGCCGAAGAGCACCACGGGCCCGTCGGCACGCCGCACCCGGTCGGCGACCTCGGCGAGGCGACCCGCGTCGTAGAACTCGTCGAGCGTGTGGTGGCTGAGCACCCCGAAGACGCGGTCGTCGGTGAGGTCGCGGGCGATCAGGGCGTCGATCTCGTCGGTCGGGCGGGCCGCGGCCTGCTCGACGTCGATCAGGGAGGCGTGGGGGGCGATCGCCTGCAGCTCGCGGCAGAGCGCCTCGAGGTCCGTCCCGGGGTAGGTGTCGACGGCCAGCACGACGCCCGGTTCGAGCAGGTCGGCGAGGTGGCGCCAGGCGTCACCGCCCGACCAGGCCCGGTGGCCGTCGGGCAGTTCGATGACGGGGGCCTTGTCGTAGGCGCCGGGGACGACGCCGGAGGGGACGGAGGTGCTCATGGTCGCCTGCTTTCGTTGATAACGTTACCAACCCTAACGGACGGCACCGGGCCAGGCAACGACGAGACGCCGACGGCCTCTGCGCCGAGCGGGGCCGGCGACGTCGTGCGTCAGTGGTGGACGATGTGCACCGGCAGCTCGACGAGCCGAGGAGGCGCGGGCTCGGTCGACCCCTCGAGTCGCGCCAGCAGCATGCGGGCCGACACGCGCCCCAGCTCGACGGGGTCGTGGTCGATGACCGACAACGGGACCGGGGCCATGTCGGCGAAGTCGAACGAGTCGAACGCGAACAGGCGCGGCACGGCGAGGGACGGCGTCCGGGCCGCCCGCCGCGCCAGGGCCCGCAGCACGCCGACGCTGATCCGGTTGTTCGCCGCGAAGATCGCCGTGGGCGGATCGGCGGCGGCGAGGAGGTCGTGCGTCGCCGCCTCCGAGGCGGCGGCCTCCTGCAGGCCGAACACGACGAGGTCGTCGTCGACCGCGAGACCGTGCTGCTCGAGGGCCGAGCGGAAGCCGGCGAGGCGTCGGCGCCCGGTCGACACCGACTCCTTGTTGCCGAGGAACGCGATGCGGCGGTGCCCCTCGTCGAGCATCTGGGTGACCGCCCGCCGGGCCCCCTCGACGTCGTCGATCAGGACGGCGTCCGCCCGCACCCCGTCGACGGTCCGCGACGCCAGGACGAGCGGGACGCCGGCGAGGCGCTCGGGCAGGAACCGCTCGGCGTCCCCGCCGACCGGGACGACCACGAGCCCCTCGACCTGCCGGCCGAGGAAGTCAGACAGCAGCTGCCGCTCGAGGTCGGCGTCCTCGTTGGTCGTGCCGACGAGGATGCGGCGACCCGTCGCGGCGACGACCTGCTCGACGCCCTGGACCACGCCGGCGTAGTAGGGGTTCGCGATGTTCGTGATGAGGACGCCGACGAGCCCCGAGCGGTGGCCGGGGCGCAGGCTGCGGGCGTTCTCGTTGCGGTGGTAGCCCACCTCGGCCACGACGCGCTCGACGTGTTCACGGAGGGCGGGGCGGACGTTCTTGCCACCGGACAGCACCCGCGAGACGGTCATCGGGCTGACCCCGGCGACCCGGGCGATGTCCTTGACCGTGACGGCGGCCCCCCTGCCCGTGCCCGTCGGGCCGGTGGCGGGCGACGGGTGATCTGCCGCGGGCGCCATCCCCCCAGATATACAGGCCTGTCCGCGCTTGTCAAACCCCGAGGACTGTGGCACGGTGTTGGTAACGTTATCAATTCAACGACGAACGGAAACGACCATGCCCCACCCGATCCCCGGCGGTCCGGCCATGACCCGTCGCACGGCGCTCGCGCTGGGTGGCGTGGGGCTGCTGACCGCGACCCTGGCCGCCTGCGCCCGCGGCACCGACACGCGGCCGTCCGCCCCCGGCACCGTCACCCTGAACAGCGACAACCCCACCTGGGGCCCCGGCTACGACGCCGCGTCCGCCGTCCTCGAGGCGCGCATCGGCTACCGCATCACGTCGCGCTCAATCGCCAGCGTCGCCAACTACAACCAGATCATCCGCATGACCGCGCAGACGAACAGCACCACCGACCTCATCAAGTGGACGAACGGCTACCGCCTGCAAGACATCGCCCGGGCCGACATCCTCACCGACCTCAACGAGGTGTGGGACGACGCGATCGGGCGCGGCTGGGTCGACCCGGCCCAGCGCGAGTCGTTCAGCTACGAGGGCAAGGCCTACGGCGTGCCGCTCTACAAGAGCTACTACGCCGTCTTCTACAGCAAGCGCGCCTTCGCCGAGAACGGCATCGAGGTCCCCACCACCTTCGACGGCCTGATGGGCGTCGCGCAGACGCTGAAGGACGCGGGCATCACGCCGTTCCTGGCCCCGGGCGCGACGACGTGGGAGTCCGAGATCTGGTTCATGCAGCTGCTGGCCTCGATCGACCCCGACTACTACGCCGCCGTCACGACGGACAAGGCGAGCTACGTCGACGACCCGGCCCGCGAGGCCATGGACGTCTGGTCGGGCATGTACGCCGACGGGTTCTTCTCGGCCCCCGACGTCACGTCCAACGACCTGCCGGGCCTGGTGTCCGAGGGCCGCTTCGGCATGATGCTCTACGGCACCTGGTTCGCGAACACCCTGCTGGCCGCGGGCCTCACCGACGACGACATCGGGTTCTTCCGGGTGCCGCCCCGCGCCTCCTCCACGGCCCCGGCCGTCCTCGTCGAGAGCGGCTCGCTGTCCGTGCCGGTCAAGGCGCACCGACGCGGCGCCGCCGTCGACGTGGCCCGCAACTGGCTCGCGACCGACGTGCAAGAGGCGTGGGTGGGGTTCCTCGGCGACACGAGCCCCAACCCCGCGGCCCTGCCGAAATCCGACCTCGTGAAAGACCTCGCCGCCGACATCGCCGCGAGCAAGCCGACCGAGCTGATCCGCTACTGGGAGGCGTCGCCCACGCCACTGGTCGAGGGCAACGTGCAAGACCTGGGGTCGTTCATGGTCACCCCGACGAAGGCCCACGGCGAGTCGACCCTCCGGTCGATGGAGGCGCGTGCCCGCACCGAGTGGAAGATCTGGGACGCCGCATGACGCTCACGCAACCGCCCGTCCCGCAAGAGGCCGTCGCGCCGGCGGACGACCCGACCCGCGCCTCCGTCGTCGCTCCGCACCGACCAGGCCGCGCACCGCTCGCCGGTGCCGCGTTCCTCGCGCCGGCCGTGGCGCTCGTGGTGCTGCTGCTCGTCGTGCCCTTCGCGTTCACGATCTACCGCAGCTTCTTCGACGACAACGGCTTCACCCGCAGCTGGGTCGGGCTCGACAACTACACGGCCATGTTCACCGACCCGGCCTTCGGCCAGTCGGTGCTGAACACGTTCTTCTGGGTCGTCGGCACCCTGGTGCTGCCCGTCGGCCTCGGCCTCGCGATCGCGGTCGGCACGTGGAAGCTGAAGCTCGGCGCCCTCGCCCGGTTCGCCGTCATCCTGCCGTACGCGATCTCGGGCTCGGCCACCGCGGTGGTGTGGACCTTCATGCTCTCGACCGACGGCGGCCTCGACACGTTGTTGCGCCTCCTCGGGCTCGACCCGCTGATCTCGCAGTGGCTGCTGCAGTGGCCGCTCAACACGGTGATGATGATCGTCGCGACGACGTGGCAGGCGACCGGCGCGTGCGTCATCCTCTTCCTCGTCGGGCTGCAGTCGATCCCGCCGAGCACGCTCGAGGCCGCCCAGCTCGACGGCGCCTCGGGGTGGCGGCTGTTCTGGGCCGTGACCTTCCCCCAGCTGCGACCCATGACGATCGTCGTCGTCGGCATCTCGATCGTCGGCAGCCTCAAGGTCTTCGACCAGGTGCTGCTGCTGACGAACGGCGGGCCGGGCACGGCGTCCGAGACGCTCGCACTGACCATGTACCGCGAGACCTTCACCCTGTCGCGCTACGGCTCGGGTGCCGCGGTCGCGGTCTTCCTGACGGTCGTCGTCGTCGCCGCGTCGTACGCGTACCTGCGCCGCCAGCTCCGGCCGGCCCAGAGCTAGGAGCCCCCGATGACCAAGACCTCCCGCCGCCTGCTCGGCCTCGTGCTCGCCGTCACCTCCCTGATCTGGCTGATCCCCTCGTGGCTGCTCGTCGTGAACGCCTTCACGCTGAGCAGCGAGTACTCGGGCACGCCCTCGTGGTGGCCGACCTCGCTCTCGCTGTTCACCAACATCCGCACGGCGTTCGAGAACGCGAACGTCGGCCAGGGCATGCTCAACAGCCTGCTGTACTCGGTCGTCGGGGCCGGGGCCGCCGTGTTCATCGCCTCGCTGGCCTCGTTCGCGGTGACGATCATGCCGCTCAAGCGGCCGACGCTGTGGTTCTGGGTGATCTACGTCGGCACGATCCTGCCGCTGCAGGCGTTCCTCTCGCCGCTGTTCACCGGCTACGCCGCGGCGTCGCTGTTCGACACGCAGTACGGCATGCTGCTCGTCTACGTCGCCCTGACGATCCCGTTCGCCTTCTTCGTCGTGCGGGGCCACATGACGGGCCTGCCGACCGAGGTCCGCGAGGCGGCGTCGCTCGACGGCGCCGGCTGGGCGCGCATGTTCTTCCAGGTGCACCTGCCCCTGTCGACGAGCGCGCTGATGGCGGCCTTCGTGTTCCAGTTCACCTGGATCTGGAACGACCTGCTCTTCGGCCTGACCCTGTCGTCGAGCTCGAACATCCGCCCCGTCATGGCGACCCTCGCCGACCTCACCGGCAACTACTCGACGTACGGCCCGCCGGTGGCCCTCGCCGGGGCCCTGGTCGCGTCGCTGCCGACGATCATCGTGTTCTTCTCGTTCCAGCGCTTCTTCGCGCGGGGGCTGAACCCGACGGCCTGACCCGCGCACCGTCGTCCGCGGGACCGGCACCGCGCCTCCCGCACCGCGCCTCCCCTGCTCCGACCACCTCACCGCTCGCCCCGCACCACCGTCTGGAGAACCACCCCGATGACCGAAGCCGCCCTCGTCTCCGCCCAGCCCTGGTCCCACCTCGAGGCCCGTGCCGGCCTGCTCGACCGGGCCACCGCCGTGACGGCCACCGTCGGCGGGGTGCGCGTCCGCGTGCTGCCCGAACCGCTGAAGACCACGGTCGACGGCGTCGCCACGCAGGCCCTGCGCCTCCTCGTCGACGACGAGTCCGACCTGGCCGCACTCGACCGCGTCTCCATCACGGGGGCGGACGGGGCCGAACTGGTGGTCGCCCGGCCGGCGGCTCCCGACGAGCTGTCGGTGCGCCTCCTGGTCCGCGAGGTCGACGCACCGACCGAGGTGCGGCTGCACCTGCCCGGCCTCGGGTCGGACCCGGCCGTCGAGGCGATCGACGTCACGCTCGAGCCGCAGCGCGACTGGCACGTGCACGTCGTCCACCACTCGCACTTCGACTTCGGCTACACCGACCCCCAGACGAACGTCATCTCGTCGCAGCGGTCGTACCTCGACTCGGTCGTCGAGCTCGCCGCGGCGACCGACGACTGGCCCGACGCCGCCCGGTTCCGCTGGAACGTCGAGGCCCTCTGGGCCTTCGCCGACTGGGAGCGCCACCGCCCCGCGGCCACCGTCGCCGAGTTCGTGCGCCTGGTCAAGGAGGGGCGGGTCGGCCTGAGCGCGCTGCCCTACAACCTGCACACCGACACCTGCTCGACCGAAGAGCTGCACCAGCTGCTGCGCGAGGCGCGGCGCATCCGCGACGAGCACGGCATCGACTTCACGACCGCGATGCAGACCGACGTACCCGGGCAGGTCGCCGGCCTGCCCGACGCCCTGCAAGAGGTGGGCGTCAAGTACCTGGCGGTCGCGCACAACTGGGCCGGCCGGTCGATGCCGCACACGAACGGCGCGCTCGACCTGCCGCGGATGTTCCGCTGGCGGACGCCCGCCGGCGGGTCGGTGATCGTCTGGATGACCGACAGCCCGCACGGCCTCGCCTACATGGAGGGCCCGATGGTCGGCCTCACCGAGGACTACGAGGTCGCCGAGACGTACCTGCCGGCCTACCTCACCGCCCTCGCCACGCGCGGCTACCCGTTCCCTCCCGGGGTGTTCGGGGCGCACGGCGAGGAGGCGGAGGGGCGGCCCGGCTATCCGTGGGACGTCCTGCACCTGCGCACGCAGGGCTTCATGGGCGACAACGGCCCGGCCCGCCTGCACCTGGCCGAGACCGTCCGACGCTGGAACGAGACCTGGACGTCGCCGCAGCTGCGGGTCTCGACGAACGAGGACTTCTTCGCCGAGGCCGAGGCACGACACGGCGACGACCTCGTCACGGTCGAGGGCGACTGGGGCGACTGGTGGGTCGAGGGCGTCGGCTCGGGTGCGGTGCCGCTGGCCCTGACCCGGGAGGCGCAGGCGTCGGTCAGCGACGCGCGCTCGTTCTCGCAGGCGGCCGCGTGGCTCGGCGGGTCGGCCGTGCCGACCGAGACGGCGGACGCCGACCGGGTCTACGACGCGATCTCGATGTTCAACGAGCACACCTGGGGGGCGAGCAACTCGTGGACCCACGGTGATGAGGGCTACGACTCCGGCGAGCGCCAGTGGCAGTGGAAGGTCGGCCAGGGCATCGCGGCCCACCAGCGCGGCCGCGACCTCGAGGAACACGCGCTCGTCTACCTGGCCGGGGCGGTCCGGGCCGCCGACGGCGCGCTGACGAGCATCGTCGTGGCGAACGCGTCGGGGGCGACGAGGACGGGTGCCGTGCGGTTCCTGCTGAAGGAGTCGACGGTGCCGCTGGCCGACGCGATCGCCCTGCGCGACGGTCGCAGCGGTGACGACCTGCCCCACGTCGAGGACGCGCAGTCGAACGTCCTGCACCGCGAGTCCGGCCGGTGGGTGACGGCGCAGGTGCGCGACGTGCCGGCGTGGGGGTTCGTCCGCGTCGACGTCGTGGCGGCGGACGCGGCGCCGGACGAGCCGGTCGTGCACCCCGCCCTGACGACGTCGGCCGCCGAGCTCTTCACGCTCGAGAACGAGTACCTGCGGGTGCGGGTCGACCCGCGGACGTCGGCGATCAGCTCGCTGGTCGAGCTCGCCACCGGGCGCGAGCTCGTCGACGCGGGTGCGCCGACCGGCTTCAACGCCTACGTCTACGACGAGTACGGCTCGTCGGGGGCGGGCGTGAACCACCTGGCGAACAAGCTGTGGAGCTCGGACCGGCTCGAGCTGCTCGCGTCGCGCTCCACGGGCGGGGCGGCCGTGCTGGTCGAGCGGGTCACGGACGCCGTCGAGGAGCGGCTGGTCTGGTCGTTCGCGGCGGTGGGCGTGGACGAGGTCCGCGTGACGCTCCGTCTGCGCCACGGCGAGCCGCGCCTCCTGATCGCGAACCGGCTGACGAAGCCGGTCACCCGCACGAAGGAGTCCGCGTTCTTCGCGTTCCCGTTCGCGGCCGCCGAGCCCTCGGTGCGGTACGAGGTGTCGGGCGGGGTGACGGGCACCGGGCTGTCGCACGTGCCCGGTGCGCCGCAACACATGCGGGCGATCCGCCACTGGGTGACGGTCGAGGACGGTCCGGAGGCGGTGGCCTGGGTCACGAAGGACGCCCCGCTGGTCATGCCGGGCACGATCAGCCTGCCGTACGCGCCGTTCCCGGCGAGCACGAGCCCGGTGGGCGCGGCGACGGTGTACTCGTGGGTGCACAACAACGTGTGGGACACGAACTTCCCGATCGAGCAGGGCTTCGACGCGACCTTCGAGTACGCCGTCGGTGTGCGGTCCCGTCCGGGTCAGGCCGTCGAGGCGGTCGCCCTGGCGACGACGGCCGACCTGGTGCGGCCGCTGACGTCGGTGCCGGCCGGCCGGTCGGGGGTCGACGAGCGCGCCTCGGTCGAGCTGCTGACGCTCGACGACGACCGGGTGCGGCTGGTCGCGGTGGTGTCGGACGGCGAGGCGTCGTCGCTGGTGCAGCTGCAGTCGGTCGCCGACGTGGCCATGACGGTCACGCTGGGCTTCGGCGTCGACGTGGCGTCGGTCGAGCGCACGACCTTCCTCGGTGACAGGACCGGGCCGCTCGAGCTGCGGGGGTCCACGGTCGCGGTCGAGCTGCGGCCGTACGAGTCGGTCGGCGTGCGGGTGCGGCGGGGCTGAGGCCGGGCGCGCGCAGGGCGGGGCGCGGGGCGGGGCGCGGCGCGGGCGGGTCTCGCGTCGCACCGCCGAGTGGACGTCGCACCGTCGCATTCGGCGGCGCGACGTCCACTCGGCGGTGCCACGCGGGGCGCCCACACCGCAGGAGGCGCGGTGCGCGTCCGACCGGCACCGCACCTCCTCGGACGCGGCAGGATGGTGGCATGACCGACATCCCCTGGACCACCGGCACCTGGACCACCGAGCCGACCGCGGTCGACGTGGCCGACGACGGCCTGCGCGTGACGGCGGCGGAGGGCAGCGACGCCTGGCGCATCACGTCGTACGGCTTCGTGCACGACACCGAGCACGCCCTGGTGGCGCCCTTCGAACAGGGCACCGCGATGGAGGTCTCGTTCGTGCTCGACTTCTCGGCGCAGTTCGACCAGGCCGGCATCTTCGTCTCGGTCGACCCCGAGACCTGGGTCAAGGCCGGAGTCGAGCTGAGCGACGGTGAGCAGAGCCTCGGGGCCGTGGTGACGCGGGGCCAGTCGGACTGGTCGCTCTCCCCCGTGGACTGGGCGGGCCGCACCGTGACGATCCGCGCCAGCCGCTCGGGCGACGCGCTCACCGTCCGGGCGCGGGTCGACGACGAGCCCTGGCGTCTCGTCCGGGTCGCCCCGCTCGCCCCGGACGCCGATGTCAGCGCCGGCCCGTTCTGCTGCGCCCCCTCGCGCGCCGACCTCACCGTCCACTTCACCTCGTGGCGCTCGACCGAGGCGGACGCGAGCCTGCACCCCGAGGACTGACCGCCAGCGCCTCGCCGACGATCCAGGCGCCCTTCCTCGCGTCAGAGGGTCTCGAGCAGGGCGGTGCAGGCGTCGATGCAGCGGCGGCAGGCGTCGGCGCAGATTCGGCAGTGGTCGTGCATGTCGGCGTGCTGGGCGCACTCGTCGGCGCACGCACGGCACGCGACGAGGCAGGCCTCGACGACGGCGCGGGTGACGTCCGCGGTCGCCGGGGTGGCGCGCGCGAGGACGGAGGCGGTGGTCGCGCACACGTCGGAGCAGTTCAGGTCGGTGCGGATGCAGTCGGTCAGCTCGGCGAGCATGTCCTCGGAGAGGCAGGCGTCGGCGCAGGCCGCGCAGGTACGAGCACACTCAGAGGCGGCGTCGATGGCGGTGGCGAGGGCGCCGCGGTCGAGGGCGCCGAACTCCTTGGGGTTGCTGTCGAGCATGGCGGTCGTGGTGGTCATGGCGGTCCTCCTGCGGGGTGTCGGGTGGGGGCGGTGGTTCGCCGCCCATGATGGCCCCGCCGGGGTGGAGGGGGTCGCGGCCCCACGTTTTGCGGCCAAGAGCGCAGCGACCGAGCCGCCTGATACCCGCGAGGACGGGACGTGTCCGAGCGACGCCTCGGGCCCTCCGCTACGGTCGACGAGTGATGATGAGAGTCGTGATCCTCCTCGGAGTCGGCGTGATGGTCGTCATCGCCGTCGTGGCCATCGTGCTCGCGGTGAGGGACATCCGCGCGGAGCGCTCCCTGTCTCGTCGTACGCTCGTGACGTTCTGCATGGCCGGCGTCGTCGCGGCCGCCACCATCGCCTACGCCGTCCTCTGAGATCGGGAGGCGACTCATTGAAACCCCGCGAAGCGGCGTGACGGCGCGATCTACTCGACAGGACAAAAGCCCCGAGCCCCCTGTCAAGACGGGGTTCTCAGGGCTTTCGCTCTGGCGGAACGGGTGGAATTTGTAGCCATCTGCGACAACCGACAGGCGAGAGGCCGCTGCTTCCAGCCCATACTCCTAGAGGAGAAAGACGGCGCTTAGACGCGCATGCTCCCTTGTGCTTATAGACACTCCTGCACAAATTGCACCAAATGAGCATGAGGGCACGAGGTTGCAAGATGGCGAAGAACTCGGGCCGGACACGGCGCATTAGCAAAGGGAGGCCCTATCGCCAATCTAATCCACCTGCTCAATCGCCCCTATTGCAGCGGACAGCACTTCAACAAGCTCCGCCACCCCAGCAGAATTCAGTGGCCTATCCATGATGTGCAGATGCGTCTGGAAGTAGCCGGAAGTCCCTGGGGTTCGAGTGACCTTCTCGAACTTTTGTAGACGCCTGTCTAAGCGCTGGTTGACCACCAGCCGCCCCTGCGCGCCACTCGATGTGCCACTTACGCCCAGAGACTGCGTCGCGTCGAGAGTCATGGAAAAGTCAACCCGCCCCTGAGCAGGAACCCCTCTGGCCCGCAGCTGCACGGTCAGCGTTCCTGCGCGACTGGTCATAAAGATTCCATTCTCACCGTCTTCGGAGAACGCGCCGTGCCCGGCGTAGACAAAAGCAACCTCGCGACAAACGTCTGATTCCGAGAGCTCTGCGACGGACGAAGAGGCATTGTGTGCGACCCGTGCACTCGTGAGGACGGTGCAGACCTCCTCAAGACTTTGTGGACGATCCTCCGGCTTGTACTGGCTACAGCTTCTGTACAGCTCAATGATTAGCGCCGCCGATGTCTGCGTATGCAGGGAGGCGACCGCTCGGGCAAAGCGTTCCATATTCTGCTCGGGCCTGTCTGCGGAGGGATCGGAAGCTACATAAAGGAAAAAGATCAGTTGCCCGAGCCCATAGACGTCTACGGTGTGTGCGCGAGACGAGGGCCCGCTTGAGTAGAACTGTTCAGGAGCGGCGTAGTGGACGACGCCACCGACTGCGGCCTTAGTAACTGTCCTGTTGGTCTGAATGTAAGCGAGGTCGAAGTCTGTCAGGTGCGGGACGGTGTCCTGCGTCTCGTCGTCCCAAGCAAGAATGACGTTCTCCGGCTTGATGTCGCGGTGGATAATTCCGGCGTCGTGAGCAAAGCGCACCGTGTCCGCGATCTCAAAGCAAAGACTGAGAACCCTTCCGCCGTCGGTGCGATCCACGAACGCATTACTGAGGTCGGCACCATTGATGTAATCCATTGAGAAGCCGAGCGGGGCTTCGATCAACTCGTGCACGCTGACGATACGAGGATGGTCAAGCTTTTTCATGGAACGGTATCCATTCCGGAACCGCTGTGGCTTTTCCCCGTCTGTCAATTCTGACCCGTGAAATGCCTTGAACGCTAAGCGGGTCGCGCCCTGCGACTCGAGTTCCCAGACCTGCCCGAAGCCGCCGGCGCCAACCTTGCTTGCCACGCGCCCGAGTGGGAGAGTGTCGCCCACATCTATGGCCGATAAGGCTGCCTGATGATTAGTGAGCGACCGCCGAAATCCCTTCCACTCGGACTCCCGCTTTACATCGGGTTGACTGATCTCGACGTCGTCAAACCAGTGGATGATTTGCGCCAAGGAGCGAGCACAAGCGTCAAGGCCGCCGTTCCGACGCCTGTCCAATCTGGAGAGCTCCTCAGACTGCAACAGTTGATACTCATCGAGGAATTGCTCGCCTTTTGCGAGAAGAGCCGCTGTCGCCTGCGGCCTGAGGGGCTCACCAATTCGCGGCTCAAAACCTCGGCCTAATACAACAGAACCGGCGGAATCCCCCTTAAACACGGGCGTTTGACGCTGAGTGTCCATGCGTCCCGTGACCACGTCGAAGAGCGTGTGGGCAGTGACGTTTCCGTCGAAATCAACAGCATCACCCATCAAGGCGTCCAAAAGCACCCTCGTGAATTCGCCGTGGACGTCAGGCCCAGAGGTTTCGAAAGCAACCTGCTCCGGTCGGCAGGCTGCAAGCAGCAACCGGCTCGAATTCACCGATTGAATGGCCGCGCTCACGGCGGACGCAGTCAATGGGGAATGTCCAGACCAGGTATCCCCCGCACCCGAATGGCAGGCGTCAAGGATCGTCAGAACATGGTCATAGTGCCCTGAGGCGACTGCTGATATTTCGGCTATGGTTTGCAGATCGATGCCAGGGTCGCGAGCCACACCGTCATACGTGTGCAGGTAGCCCGATTTCCCGTGAAGCCCCCCGTGTCCGGCGAAATAGATGATGAGCGAAGCGCCATCCGTCTCGGCTGCGTCCCAAAGCTCTACAAGGCAATCCCGACGCGTCGCGCCCTCGTCGACCAAGAGCGCTGATTCGTAGCCGTACTCCTCCAGGCTCAGCACTTCCGCCAGCTCCCTCGCATCTCTAACGCAGCCGGCGAGCCGGTTTGCATTCTCGTATTCATTGATTCCGATGATTACCGCGCGACGCTGCGTATTCCCCATCGCAGAAAAGTAACACTCGCTCAGTATTTGTCCCTCGCCCGAGGGGGTGATTCTGCGCCAACAAGCGACCGTGGGGCGGAAGACCCTTCGCGGCCTTCCATGACTGCTATCGGTTCGGTTGACTCAGGAGCTGTGAGGATTTTGGTTCTCCCGGGAAGATGCTTAGCGCGCCCAAAGCGTTCCCGATGGAGTGCCGTCAAGACGTCGTCGCGGTCGCTCGCCTGGCCGAAGCCCCGATGAATCGAATCGCGAAATCATTCAGCATCTCGGAGTCGTACCTGCAGTGCTAGCTGAAAGTCGCCGACGTCGAGGACGCTGTCAAACCCGGCGTGACTCAGGCCGACGCTGCGGAGCTTCACAAGGCTAAGAAACGCATCCGGCTGCTCGATTCAGAAATCAGACATTGGGGATAGCGGCGGCGTATCTGTCGCAGGTGCCACTCCCCACACAATGTTCCCGATGGTCTTTGATCTTGCCGCCGATCGAATCCCGATCGCGGTGACCTGCCGGGTGCTTGGCTTCTCCAAGTAGGCGTTATTCAGATGGCGCGCAAACCCTCAATTCCAACGTCACTAAAACAACGCTCACCTCGCCAATGCGGCGATTAATCTGCACAGCTAAGACCTGGGGTCCGGGTGCTTGTTCATCTCAGACGAGATGGAAGTTGAAGCGGGCCTAAAAAATGCAAGTGGCACCTAGGGCGGCTGCTTTCGGAGCAACGGCTGTGGTCGTCAGCCGCATGGAACACGCCTCATTCCCCTCCAAGAGGTGAGTGCCTTATGGCTTTTTCGCACGACGCGTGCGCCACATCTTCCTCAAGGAAAGAGAAAACCCCTGGATGACCAGGGGTTTTCTATGGCGGTACCGGTGGGATTTGAACCCACGGTGGAGTTAACCCCCACACATGTTTTCGAGACATGATCCTTCGGCCGCTCGGACACGGTACCGAGGATGAGTTTAGTACATCCGGCGGCAGGGACGAAACCGGGGGATGCGTCGCCCACAGGCGCGCGCCTCCTCGGGGTTGTGCACAGGGTGCACGCACGCCCGGAACGGGCATCGGAGCCCGGCGTAACCTCGGCCCATGCCCCCACGCCACACCGTCCTCGCCTTCGTCTCGGGCGTCGGCGTCACCCTCGCCACCACGGCCGCCGCCGGCGCCGGCGTCACCCGCTTCATGCAGCGCCGCAACGCGGCCGCCGCCGACCTGAACGCCCTGCTGCCCGTCCACTCCGCCTGGTGGCGCGACCGCTTCGACCGCAAGGGCAAGCTGCTCTACGTCGCGATGGGCGACTCCGCGGCGCAGGGCATCGGCGCCTCGAGCCCGGCCCGCAGCTACGTCGGCCGGCTCTCCGCCTTCATGCGCCGCCAGAGCCACACGTCGCTCCGCGTCGTCAACCTCAGCGTCAGCGGCTCGACCACCTGGCTCTGCCGCAAAGACCAACTGCCGAAGTTCGAGAAGTACGAACCCGACGTCGTCACCGTCGCCATCGGCGCGAACGACATCATCCAGTTCAACCCCGAGTCGTTCGAGAAGAACCTCCGCGTCATCTACGGCGCCCTGCCCTCGCACGCCATCGTCGGCGACCTGCCCGCCATGTGGATTCCCGACCGTGAGAAGAAGCTCGTCGAGGCCAACGCCATCGTCCGCCGCGTCGCCGGCGAGTTCGGCCTCACCGTCGCCCCGCTCTACGAGACCACCCGCAAGCAGGGCTTCTTCCGCACCTACCGCAACTCGGCCGGCGACCTCTTCCACCCCAACGACCGCGGCTACCGCGTCTGGGCCTCCGCCTTCGAACCCGCCGTCGCCGCCCGCCTCGCCCGCATCGCAGCCGACGACGCCGCCTCAGCCCACGAAGCACGTGAGGCCGAAGCCGTCGCCGCGCACACGGCCGCCGCGTCCGCGACGGGCGCCACAGGAGGCGCGGCCACGTCCCCGACGAACGCCTCCTCGGATGTCGGAGGCGCCTCCTAGGCTGACCACATGGCCCGCCCCACCACTCCCCCGTTCCGCTGCACCGAGTGCGGGTGGACATCGCTCAAGTGGGCCGGCCGCTGCGGCGAGTGCCAGCAGTGGGGCACCGTGGTCGACGTCACCTCGGCCCTCGTCAGCGCCCGGGGCACAGCATCGGTTCGCGTGGAGGGCGACCGCGTCGCCCGACCCATCACCCAGGTCGAGGCCAACAGCGTCGCCTACTGGCCGAGCGGCATCGCCGAGTTCGACCGCGTGCTCGGCGGCGGCATCGTCCCCGGCGCGGCCATCCTGCTCAGCGGCGAACCCGGCGTCGGCAAGTCCACCCTGCTGCTCGAGGTCGCCTCACGCGCCGCGGCCACCGGCGCCCGCGTCCTCTACGTCACCGCCGAAGAGAGCGCCTCGCAGGTCCGCCTTCGCGCCCAACGCACCGGAGCCATGCACGACAACCTCTTCCTCGCCGCCGAGGTCGACCTCTCGGTCATCCTCGGCCAGATCGACCAGGTCGACCCCCAACTCGTCATCGTCGACTCGGTGCAGACCGTCTCGTCCTCGACCATCGACGGCATCGCCGGCGGCACCTCCCAGGTGCGCGAGGTCGCCTCGACCCTCATCCGCGTCAGCAAGGACCGCAACCTGCCCGTGCTGCTCGTCGGCCACGTCACCAAAGACGGCACCATCGCCGGGCCCCGCCTACTCGAACACCTCGTCGACGTCGTCTGCCAGTTCGAGGGCGACCGCCAGACCGCTCTCCGCTTCATCCGCGCCCACAAGAACCGCTTCGGCCCCACCGACGAGGTCGGCTGCTTCGAGATGACCGGCGACGGCATCGCCGAGGTCGCCGACCCCAGCGGCCTCTTCATGTCACGCAACGGCACCCCCGTCAGTGGCACCTGCATCACCGTCGCGATGGAAGGCCGCCGCGCCCTGCCCGTCGAGGTCCAGGCGCTCATCGTCGCCAGCTCGACACCCCAACCCCGCCGCGTCGTCAACGGCGTCGACTCCTCGCGCGTCGCCATGCTGCTCGCCGTGCTCGAACGCCGCGCCGGCATCCGCCTCGGCGACGCCGACGTCTACGTCAGCACCGTCGGAGGCATCAAGATCACAGAACCCGGCGCCGACCTCGCCATCGCGCTCGCCCTCGCGAGCGCCAGCCGCGAGAAGCCCTTCCCCCAGACGATGGCCGCCGTCGGCGAGATCAGCCTCGCCGGCGAGATCCGACCCGTCTCCTCCCCCAAGCAACGCGCCTCCGAAGCCCGACGCCTCGGCTTCACCCAGCTCGTCGACGCCGAGGCGGGCAACCTGCGCGAAGCGCTCCGCCGGGCGTTCAGCGCCGCGGGGTCCGAACGCGACCGCGAGCTCGACCGGGCCTTCTAGGCCGAGGCGACCCGCGCCTCCTGACCCGGGACTGAGGTCGGGGCCGGGGCCGGTCGCACGGTCCGGCACGGACGACACCGGGCGCGAGTGGGCAGAGGATGCTCCTCCCTCGTACCCGACGAGCACCTTCTTCCCGCTCGACGCCTGCACCCCGCGTCCACGAGCACCAGCCTGTCGAGTGGTCCCTGAGCGTCCTTCCGGCGCACCCGAACGACGATTCGGGACCACTCGACCCGCGCCTCCAAGAGTCTGGTCGCGCCCCGGCACGAGTCCCGGGCGCGAGGGGGCGGGAGATGCTCCTCCCGCGGACGTGAAGCGCACCTCCTGCCCACTCGGCCACCGCGCCCCGCACCGCGCCGTCGGCCGACCCTGCAGCGCCAGGCCGACCCCGCACCACCGGGCCGACCCCGCACCGCCGGCCCCACCCGTCCCCACCCACCGGGGTACGCCCGGGTCGGCGACCCCGTGGACGAGTGCACCCCGCTCCACGCGGATTCTCAGCCCACACGCCGCGGTGGTCCCGGCCAACCCCCTGACCGGCCCTTAACCTGTGCCCATGTCGACGTTCAAGAACCCGGTCGGGCCGCAACCGCCCTCGGTCTACTGGCGTCGTCGCGCGGTGCTCGCGCTCGGTCTGATCGCGGTCGTGGTCATCATCGTGTTGATCGTCGTCCGCCCCGGATCGGGCTCGGCAGAACCCGGTGCCGCCGCGACGACCTCCGCACCCGCAGGCGACGCGGCCACCCCCTCGCCCGCGCCCAGCGAGACCGCCCCCGCGGCCGACGCCACCACCGACCCGTCCGACGACGCGACCGACGATGCCGCGGCCGGCGCCTCCGACGCCCCGACCTGCTCGACCCGCGACATCGACCTCAAGCCGGTCACCGACAAGACGACCTACGCCGCCACCGAGCTGCCGCAGATCTCGATGACGATCACCAACTCGGGCCGCTCCGACTGCTCGATCGACCTGGGCTCGGCGCAGCAGACGCTCGTCGTCTCGAGCGGCGAAGAGCAGTACTGGTCGTCGAAGGACTGCCAGGTCAACGGCACCAACCAGGTCGTCACGCTCACCGCCGGCCAGACCCTCAGCACCCCCGCCATCGCCTGGGACCGAACCCGCTCGTCCGCCGAGACCTGCGAGTCGACCTCGCGCACCCCCGTCACCGCGGGCGGCGCCACCTACCGGCTCTCCGTCTCGGTCGGCGACATCACGTCCGCCGACACCGCCCAGATGATCCTGAACTGACAGTGACCCACCACGTGAACGCAGCCACCCCCTCCTCCGACCCCGTCGATCCGGCCGACCGCAACGGCACCTTCCGCTCCGAGTCCCTCGAGCACGCCCTCGCCGCCCAGGACGCCGCCGCCGTCGCCTTCGCCCTCCGTCACGACGTCGTCGTGGTGCCGAAGCTCGTGCTGCCGATCGACCCGACCGACGCCCCCTCGACCGGCGGCCCCGACGACGGCGCCCTGCCCGACGAAGGCGACCAGGTGCGCGTCTTCGGCCGCGAGAACACCGACAAGCGCATCCTGCTGCTCTTCTCGTCCGACGAGACCTACGCCGCGATGGTGCCCGACGACCCGAACCGCCAGGTCATGCTCTACGACGCCCTGTCGCTCCGGGCGTTCCTCGAGGCCCACCTCGACGTCATCGAGCAGGTCTTCTTCGACATCGCCGGCCCGCACACCATGGCCGCCAACCCCGACGACCTCCTCAAGGCCCTCGGCTAGCGCCGCTTCCTGGCCCAGAGCCCAGGAGGCGCGGGTCCAGTGGTCCCGAATCGTCCCTCCCAGCCGGGCGAAGAACGATCCGGGACCACTCGACCGGCCACGGTGGACGTGAGTGAGCCCGTGGTCAGGCCCGAGCCCAGCCGGAACGACTACAGGGCGGGCAGCGCCTTGAGCATGCGCGAGTTGCCGAGCGTGTTCGGCTTGACGCGTGCCAGGTCGAGGAACTCCGCGACGCCCTCGTCGGTCGAGCGGACCAGCTCGCCGTAGACGTCCGGGGGCACGAGCCCCTCGTCGCCGACGTTGAGGTACCCGTGCTTCTCGAAGAAGTCGACCTCGAAGGTCAGGCAGAACAGCCGGCCGATCTCGAGCCGGCGAGCCGCCCCCTCGAGCGACTCGAGCAGGCGGTGCCCGACCCCCTTGCGGATCCACGCCGGGTCTAGGGCGAGCGTGCGCACCTCGGCGAGGTCGTCCCACATGACGTGCAGCGCGCCGCAGCCGATCGGCACCCCGTCGGGCCCGACCGCGATCTGGAACTCCTGCACGTCGCCGTACAGCGTCACGAGGTCCTTGCCCAGCAGGATGCGCTTCTGCACGAACGGCTCGCACAGCCGCTGGATGTGCGGCACGTCGCTCACGACGGCGTCACGCACCGTGATGCCGTGCCGGTCGGCGGCGCCGTGCCGGTCGGCGGCGCCCTGCGGGTCGACGCGGCCCGGTCGGCCGAGACCGCCCGTCGCATCGGCACCGGTCGTCGCGTCGGCGGCGTCAGACATCAGGCTCCCTCAAGCACACGACCCGAGGAGGCGCGGGTCGCCGCCCAGCCTAGCGACGCGGTGGCGACCCGGCCCCGGGTACGCCGAAGGGCGGCCCCTCTGCTGAGGGACCGCCCCGGGCGTCGAAGGCGACCCGCGCCTCCTTCGGTGTTGCTGTCGTTCGGTGTCGCTGTGGTGCTGGTGCCTCAGCTCTCGAGCTCGGGAGCGTCGCCCACGAGGACTTCTTCGCGACCCGGCTGACGCGAGGTGGCGAAGGTGAACTCACCGTCGACGAAGTCGACCTGGACGTGGTCGCCCGCGTTGAGCTCACCCTGCAGGATGCGCTCGGACAGGCGGTCCTCGACCTGCTGCTGGATCGCACGACGCAGCGGGCGGGCACCGAGCGACGGGTCGAACCCGATCTCGATGAGGCGCTCCTTCGCGGACTGCGAGAGCACGGCCGTCATGTCGCGGTCGAGCAGACGGTCGGACAGGCGCTTGATGAACAGGTCGACGATCTGCAGCAGCTCTTCTTGGTTGAGCTGCGGGAACACGATCGTCTCGTCGACGCGGTTCAAGAACTCGGGCTTGAAGTGCTTCTTGAGCTCTTCGGTGACCTTCGAACGCATGCGGTCGTACGAGGTGGCCGTGTCGCCCTCGATCTGGAAGCCCACGGGACCACCCGTGATGTCTTTCGTGCCGAGGTTGGTCGTCATGATGATGACCGTGTTCTTGAAGTCGACGACGCGACCCTGACCGTCGGTGAGACGACCTTCTTCGAGCACCTGCAACAGCGAGTTGAAGATGTCGGGGTGGGCCTTCTCGATCTCGTCGAACAGCACCACCGAGAACGGCTTGCGGCGGACCTTCTCGGTCAGCTGGCCGCCCTCTTCGAAGCCGACGAACCCGGGAGGGGCACCGAACAGCCGCGAGACGGTGTGCTTCTCGCCGTACTCGGACATGTCGAGCGAGATCAGCGCGCCCTCGTCGTCGAACAGGAACTCGGCGAGCGCCTTGGCCAGCTCGGTCTTGCCGACGCCCGTGGGCCCGGCGAAGATGAACGAACCGGAGGGACGCTTGGGGTCCTTCAGGCCGGCACGCGTGCGACGGATGGTCTTCGAGAGGGCCGCGATGGCCTGCTCCTGACCGATGACGCGCTGGTGCAGGGCCTTCTCCATGAAGACGAGGCGCGAGGTCTCTTCTTCGGTGAGCTTGAAGACCGGGATGCCCGTGGCCTGAGCCAGCACCTCGGCGATGATGCCCTCGTCGACCGTGCCACCGGCACCGGCCTCGCCCGAACGCCACTGCTTCTCGAGACGGAGGCGCTCACCGAGCAGCTTCTTCTCCTCGTCGCGGAGCGAAGCGGCCTTCTCGAAGTCCTGGTCTTCGATCGCGCCCTCTTTCTGACCGCGGACGCCGGCGATGCGCTCGTCGAACTCGCGCAGCTCGGGCGGCGCGGACAGGATCGACAGGCGCAGGCGGGCGCCGGCCTCGTCGATCAGGTCGATGGCCTTGTCGGGCAGGAAGCGGTCGCTGACGTAGCGGTCGGCGAGGTTCGCCGCCGCGACGATGGCGCCGTCGGTGATGGACACCTTGTGGAACGCCTCGTACTTGTCGCGCAGCCCCTTGAGGATGTTGATCGCGTGCGGCAGCGAGGGCTCGTTGACCTGGACGGACTGGAAGCGACGCTCGAGGGCGGCGTCCTTCTCGAAGTGCTTGCGGTACTCGTCGAGCGTGGTCGCACCGATCGTCTGCAGCTCACCACGGGCGAGCAGCGGCTTGAGGATCGACGCGGCGTCGATCGCGCCCTCGGCGGCACCCGCACCCACGAGGGTGTGGATCTCGTCGATGAAGACGATGATGTCGCCGCGCGTGCGGATCTCTTTGGTGACCTTCTTCAGGCGCTCCTCGAAGTCACCGCGGTAGCGGCTGCCGGCGATGAGCGAACCGAGGTCGAGCGAGTAGAGCTGCTTGTCCTTCAGCGTCTCGGGCACCTCGCCCTTGACGATCGCCTGCGCCAGGCCCTCGACGACGGCGGTCTTGCCGACGCCGGGCTCGCCGATCAGCACGGGGTTGTTCTTCGAGCGACGGGAGAGGATCTGCATGACCCGCTCCATCTCTTTCTCGCGCCCGATGACCGGGTCGAGCTTGTTGTCGCGCGCGGCCTGCGTCAGGTTGCGACCGAACTGGTCGAGCACCTGGCTGCCGCCCTGCGCGCCCTGGGTCTGTTCGCCGCCCACGGCCACCGCCTCTTTCCCCTGGTAGCCGGAGAGGAGCTGGATGACCTGCTGGCGGACCCGGTTGAGGTCTGCGCCGAGCTTCACGAGCACCTGGGCGGCGACACCCTCACCCTCGCGGATGAGGCCGAGCAGGATGTGCTCGGTGCCGATGTAGTTGTGGCCGAGCTGCAGCGCCTCGCGGAGGCTCAGCTCGAGGACCTTCTTCGCCCGGGGCGTGAAGGGGATGTGGCCGGTCGGCTGCTGCTGGCCCTGGCCGATGATGTCTTGCACCTGCTCGCGCACCGCGTCGAGCGAGATGCCCAGCGACTCGAGGGCCTTGGCGGCGACGCCTTCGCCCTCGTGGATGAGGCCGAGCAGGATGTGCTCGGTGCCGATGTAGTTGTGGTTGAGCATCTTCGCCTCTTCTTGGGCGAGGACGACGACGCGACGGGCACGGTCGGTGAATCTCTCGAACATCTTCTTTGCTCCCTAGGTGGCGGGGTGGTTGTCGCCACCGAATGTGCATCTGGCGCCCGCAGGGTACGGCACCGGTTTACAGAGAGAGTAACCAGGGCCCGCGGCTTAATCTGCCCCTGTTCGCTGGGGGCATAGAGCAGTGCGCAGGCGGGCTGACGGGGCACGCTGACAGGGGCGGCGGCTAGCCTCGCGCACATGGGCAAGTTCACGGTCGGTCTCGTTCCGCACCCCACCAAGTCGGTGCTCGACAGCGTCGCCATCATCCGCGACTGGACGACCCGGTCGCAGGCGCACCTGCTCGCGATGACCCCGGACGCCGCGCGCGTGGGCGAGGGCGTCGAGCTGGTCGACGAGCAGGCGTTCCGGGACCGCGTCTCGGTCGTCGTCGCGTTGGGCGGCGACGGCACGATGCTCGGGGCCATGCGCCTCGTGGCCGAGCGCCCCGTGCCCGTGCTCGGCGTCAACTACGGCAACGTGGGCTTCCTGGTCGAGGTCGAGCCGCGCGACCTGCCCGAGGCCCTCGACCGCATCGGCGACAAGCAGTTCTCGCTCGAACCGCACCACGCCCTCGAGGTCACGCACACCGCGACCGGCTTCGAGAACACCTACCTCGCCTTCAACGACGCCTCGGTCGCCCGTCGCCCGGGCGAGGGCGTCGTCACGGCCGACCTGGTGTTCGACGAGACGCCCTACGGCTACTACAAGGCCGACGCGATCGTCGCGGCGACGCCCGCCGGGTCGACGGCCTACAACTACGCCGCGGGCGGGCCCATCCTGTCGCCCGCCATCGCGGCCGTCGTCGTCACGCCGGTGGCGCCGATGTCCGGCATCGACCGCTCGGTGGTGCTCGGCCCGCGCGAGCGGCTGCGCTTCGAGATCGGCGGGGGCACGCACTCGGCGGCCCTCGAGGTCGACGGCCGCGTCGTCGCCGACGTCAGCGAGGGCTGCCTGATCACGCTCGTGCTGCGGCGCGACGCGGGCCAGGTCATCCGCCTCGACGCCGACCGGCACGGCCGCAAGGGCCGCCTCAAGCTCAGCCTGCTCGACCTGCCGCTGCGCGAGGACCAACTCCTCGAGCTCGTGCCGACCGACGTCCGGGCCCGCTTCCGCGAGCGCGCCGAACGCGCGGGCGGCATCGCCGGGGTCGTGCACGACGACGACACCTCCGTCACCGGCATCAGTCCCCTGCGCTGACGCGCCCGCACGCAGACCCCGGCCCGGCCCGGCCCCCCGCCGCCCGCCGGCCCGTAGGAGGCGCGGTGCGCGACGCTCGCGCACCGCGCCTCCCAGGGTCTGCCGCCGTCGTGCGAGCCCCGCCGGGCCTGCCGGCCCCGGCGGCCCCGGCGGCCCCGGCGGCCCCGGCAGCCCCTGCGGTCCGCGGCTAGAACACCTCGCCCAGTGCCTCGGCGAACACCTGCTCGGGGTCGCGGACGAACCCGCGTCGGGCGAACCAGGCGCAGACGTTCCGGCAGTCGCGCTCGAGCAGGTCGACTCCGTTGGGGTTGCTGGCGACGTCGACGAGCTGGGGCACGTCGATGGCGACGACCCGGCCGTCGTGGACGAGCAGGTTGTACGGCGAGAGGTCGCCGTGCGCGAAGCCGGCCCGGGCGAACCCGAGCACGATCTCGTGCACCTGCTCGAACAGCGGCCACAGCTCGGCCCCGTCCGCCCCGACCTGCGCGAGCCGCGGGGCGGCCTCGGCGCCGTGGCCGACGAACTCCATGAGGATCTCGGTGCCGCTGATCTGCACCGGGTACGGCACCGCGACGCCGAGGGAGTGCAGGCGGCTCAGCGCGTCGAACTCGGCCGCGGCCCAGAGCCCGGCCTGTACGCGTCGGCCGTGCCGTGAGCCGCGGGCCATCGCCCGACCGTCGCGGGTGTTGCGGACGCGTCGGCCCTCGCGGTACTCGGACGAGCGGTGGAAGTCGCTCTGCTCGGCGCCCCGGTACCGCTTCGCGGCGAGCGAGGAGGCGCGGGCACCGTCCCCGGGGCCCAGCACGACGTCGGCCGGCACGGCTCGGTCGATCAGGTGGACGTCGGCCTCCTTGCCGGTCTTGACGACGCCGAGCTCGGTGTCGATCGCGGCGGCGGAGGTGACGACCCACGCGGGCCAGGGTCGGGGCCCTCGCTCGGTGGGGGTGGCGGCCGGCCAGGTGGACCAGCGCTGGTCGGCGTCGACGTCGGGGTCGACGGTGGAGAAGGTGGGTACGACGAAGTCGTCGGAGAAGGTCAAGCTGTGCTCCAGGGGAAGCGTGAGACCTGCCCGGCCGGGGCACGCGGGTGCGCGCGCCGTCGCCTTCCGGTGACGGGGCCGCGACGAGGCGGTGCCGACTACGGGCGGAGGGTCTCGGGGTGAGTGGGGTACGCGTGGCGTGCGTCGACGGCAGTCATGCTCATCACCCCTCTCGTGCGGCTCGCGCGACGTGTCGCTCGCGGCCCGTCTCTCGTGACCTGTGTCTCGTGGCCGGGCCACCGGGTGCCTGGCTCCGCCCACGGTACCGCCCCGCGCCTCCCCTGTCGACGGCCAGTAGTCGCTCGTCGATGTCGCTCGTCGATGTCGCTCGAGTGGTCCCGAATCGTCGTTCGGGCGGCTCCGAAGGACGATTCGGGACCACTCGACCGCCGCAGAGCGAGACGTGCGGCTCGTGACGCGTGTCATGACAGCAGGCGACGGACACGGTCGACGCGTTCGTCGGCCCGACGCCCGCGCAGGTCGTCGTCCGTGCATCGGACCGTGCGCCAACCGGCATCGGCGAACCTCTCACGGCGCAGGATGTCCTGCCGGAACCGCCAGGGGTCACGCCGGTGTTCGTCGCCCTCGTACTCGATGGCGAGCTTGCACCAGGCGTACCGGAGGTCGGGCTTGCCGAGGTAGCGTCCGCGGACGTCGTGCGTCCGGGTGTTGATCTCGGGTTCCGGAAGCCCCGCACGGATCAAGAGGAGGCGGAGCTCGGTCTCCTTCGGCGACTCGACCCCGGGTCGGATCAGCGCTCGAGCTTCTCGCACGCTCGTGATGCCCCGAGCTCGTCCGACCTCGAGGATCGCTCGGTCGAGGTCGCCGAGTCGTCGGCGTCGCGCCTCGGGCAGGGGTGGCCACGACCCCGCCAGGGCATCACCGGTCCTGACGAGGTCGTCGAGGCCCATGAGCTGGCCCGAACGCACCCAAGCCGAGATCGGCTCGGCGACCGGGAGCCCGTCGACGAGACGCAGCGGCACCGGAGCAGCACGATGGCCGACGACGGCGGGGCGACGAACACTGCGACCCGTCGCGCTGCTGACGTGCAGCGGTTCGCGACCCCGGTCCACCCGGCCTGGGACGGGCAGCCCCCAGAGCGCCAGGGCCGTGACGTGGGAGAAGTACCACCCGTCGACCATGACCGGCATGAGGCGCCGGGCCCTGTCACGGACGGTGCCGACCCGGTCCCCGTCCGCGGCGGCCCTCACCCCGTGGTGGGGTCGCACGAGGTCCGGCCCCCGCATCCTCTCGGGCCCGAGACCCGCGGCCCTGCCCGGCGCGACGGAGAAGGGTTGCTCGAGGTGGCGGGGGACGGCGATCCGGGGCATGACCCGACCTTGGCGGCGGCAACCGGCCCGCGCCTCCTCTCTCGACGTCGCCTTTGCACGACCGCACCGCCTCGCGCGATGTGGACGAGTCGTCCAGCCTGCGACCGCGAGGTCGAGTGGTGGGGGGGGGGGCGGGGGGGGGGGGGGCCGCGGGGGGGGGGGGCCCCCCGCCGCCCCCCCCCCGCCCCGCCCCCGCCCCCCCCCCCGGCCCCCCCCCCCGCCGGCCGGGCCCCTGCCCCCGCCGCCCGCGCCGGGGGGGCGGGGGCCGGGGGGGCCCCCCCCGCGCGGGGGGGGGGGGGGGGGGGGGGGGGGGGGGGGGGGGGGGGGCCGGCCCGCCCCCCCACCACTCGACGGACCAGGACGAGACGAGCCCGGGCACGACGACGGGCCGCCACCCGGGTGATCCCGGGCGGCGGCCCTGACGTGGTGCTGCTTCGGCGACGGACGCCGACCGAGGCCTACTGCAGGTAGAGCTGGAGGTCCTGGCTGACGGCCTTCGCGAACATGCGGAGGCGCGCGCGGCTCTCGACGCGCGAGACGGCCTGGCGCGACGAGTGGACGCGCTTCGAGATCTCGTCGAGGGTCATCGGCTGGTCGTCGTCGAGGCCGAAGCGCATGCGGATCACGCGGGCCTCGTCCTCGGGCAGCGTCGCCACGAGGGCGTGCATGTCGCGGTTGAGCAGCGAGCTCTCGGTGGCCTGCGTGGGCGAGGGGGTCTCCTCGTCCTCGATGAAGTCGCCCAGCTCGCTGTCCTCCGCGTCGCCGACGACGGTGTGGATCGACACCGGCTCGTGCGAGCGCGACTTGAGCTCGACGAGGTCGGCGACCTCCATGGCGACCTCTTCGGCGACCTCCTCGACCGTGGGCGCACGGCCCAGGTCGACGGTGAGGTCGCGCTCGGCCCGCGAGATGCGGTTGATGCGCTCGACCGTGTGCACCGGGATGCGGATGGCACGGGCCTTGTCGGCCAGGCCGCGGGCGATCGCCTGGCGGATCCACCAGGTGGCGTAGGTCGAGAACTTGTAGCCCTGCGTGTAGTCGAACTTCTCGACGGCGCGGACGAGGCCGAGGTTGCCCTCTTGGATGACGTCCATGAAGGGCAGGCCGCGCTGCGTGTAGCGCTTGGCGATGCTGACGACGAGGCGGAGGTTCGCGGTGATCATGCGGTCCTTCGCACGCTCGCCGTCGTGCTGCAGCCAGCGCAGGTCGCGCATCGTCTCGGCGTGGGCCTTGGTGCGGTTCTTCTTGACCGCGTCGGCCGCCTGCAGCTCTTTGAGCTTCTCGCCGGCGAAGAGGCCGACCTCGATGCGGCGGGCGATCTCGGTCTCTTCCGCTGCGTCGAGCAGCGGCATGCGACCGATGTGGCGGAGGTAGTCGCCTACCTGGTCGGTGGAGGCCCCGCGGACCTGTGACAGGACCTCGACCTCGGTGTCGTCGGTGGCCGTGGTGGTGTTGCGCGTGGTGACGGAAGTGGTCGTCATCGTTCTCTCCCTGCTCGAAGTACTGACCTGATGTCGCGTCGATTAGTTCGTGAAGCTCTTCGGCGTACTCAAAGTCTGGCGGGTGGCACCGTCCCGCCAGAAGCCGGGACAGCCTCTCGCGATGCATCTCGGAGCGCACGTCCAGGGTTTCGACAGCAACGGGGTACGGGTGCGAAGGTCCTTTGACAGCAGCTCGATTCGGGTGTAGGTGGCCGCTATCACGCCGGGGGTACACATTCTCAGGTTGCTCACCGGAAACTCGGCGCCAGATCTGCCGGGGTCCGCACGACGGCACCGCGAGCCCGGGAGGCGCGGTGCCGTCACGCGACGGAGTTCGCGTCAGCGACGCGCCCCGGCGAGGAGTCGGGGGCTAGACCGCGCTGCGGTCGGCGGCGCGACGCGACTCGTCGCGCTCGTCGGCCTCGGCCTTGGCGCGCTCTTCGGCCTCGACCTTGGCGTAGACGGCACGCTCGGTGCGGTCGGAGCGCAGCAGTGCCCGGACGATGAACCAGAAGATGAGGCCCACGACGATGGTGGGCGTCACGGAGAAGACGATGGCTCCGGCGAGGGACTCAGGCACCCGACCAGGGTACGTCGCCCGGCTGGGGAACACCACGGGCACCTCTCGACGCCGAGACGACGGAAGCGCCCGACGACGGCGACGGCCAGGCCGAGACCACGGAGGCGCCCCGACGACGGAGGCGCGGTGCCCGACCGGCACCGCGCCTCCTGCCCTCGAGGCGGTCGCCCGTGAGGGACGACCGCGAAGGACTACTTGACGAGCGGGAAGAGGATCGTCTCGCGGATGCCGAGGCCGGTGATCGCCATCAGCAGGCGGTCGATGCCCATGCCCATGCCACCGCTCGGCGGCATGCCGTGCTCGAGGGCGGTGAGGAAGTCGTCGTCGAGGCGCATGGCCTCGGCGTCGCCGCGGGCCGACAGGGCGGCCTGCTCGACGAAGCGCTCGCGCTGGATGACCGGGTCGACCAGCTCGGAGTACGCCGTGGCGAGCTCGAAGCCGCGGACGTAGAGGTCCCACTTCTCGACGACGCCGGGCTTCGACCGGTGCTGGCGGACGAGCGGGCTCGTGTCGACGGGGAAGTCCACGACGAAGGTCGGGCGGTCCAGCGACGGCTTGACGAAGTGCTCCCAGAGCTCTTCGACGAGCTTGCCGTGGGTCTCGTGCGGCACGACGAGGTCGACCGTGGCGGCCAGCGCCTGCAGGTCGGCCACGGTGCTCGACGGCGTGACCTCGACGCCCGCGGCCTCGCTGAGCGACTCGTACATCGGCACGCGCGCCCACTCGCCGCCGAGGTCGTACTCGGTGCCGTCGGCCAGGGTGACGAGGTGCGACCCGGCGACCGCCGTCGCGGCGTTCTGCACGAGCTCTTGCGTCAGGCGGGCCATCTGGTCGTAGTCGCCGTACGCCTGGTACGCCTCGACCATCGCGAACTCGGGCGAGTGCGTCGAGTCGGCGCCCTCGTTGCGGAAGTTGCGGTTGATCTCGAAGACGCGGTCGATGCCGCCCACGACGGCACGCTTGAGGAACAGCTCGGGCGCGATGCGCAGGTACAGCTCGGTGTCGAAGGCGTTGCTGTGCGTCTGGAACGGCCTCGCCGCGGCACCGCCGTGCATCGTCTGGAGCATGGGCGTCTCGACCTCGAGGTACTCGTACGAGTCGAAGGTGCGCCGCAGCGACGAGACCGCCGCCGCCCGGGCGCGCACGGTGGCGCGGGCCTGGTCGCGCACGATGAGGTCGAGGTAGCGCTGGCGCACGCGCGTCTCTTCGCTCAGCTCGGAGTGCAGGTTCGGCAACGGCAGGATGGCCTTGGCCGCGATCGACCACTCCGACACCATGATCGACAGCTCGCCGCGACGCGACGAGACGACCTCGCCCTTCACGAAGACGTGGTCGCCCAGGTCGACCAGCTCCTTCCAGTCGGCGAGGCGCTGCTCGCCCACCTCGGCGAGCGAGACCATGGCCTGGATGCGGCTGCCGTCGCCCGCCTGGAGCGCGGCGAAGCAGAGCTTGCCCGTGTTGCGGGCGTGCACGACGCGGCCGGCCAGTCCGACGACGTCGCCCGACCGGCTGTCGGTCTCGAGCTCGGCGTGCCGGGCCCGCACGGCGCCGATGGTGTCGGTGATCGGCACGCCGACCGGGTACGCCTCGACACCGGACTCGAGCAGGCGGGCGCGCTTGTCGAGCCGCACCTGCTTCTGCTCCGACGCCTCGCGGGCGGCGGCGGCGGCCTCGTCGTCGGGGGTGGTGGTCGGATCGGGCGCGGCGGTCATGTGTCAGGTGCTCCTGGGGTGGTGGAGGGGGCGGGAGGCGCGGGCCGGGTCAGGCGCGCGGGTCACCGAACGCGGTGGGGCCGTCGTCGAACGAGGCCATGTCGATGGTACCGGGACCGGCCGAGCCACCGGCCTGGCCGAGGGCGGCGTCCATGGCCGATCGCATCAGCGGGGCGAGCAGGCGACCGGGCTCGGGCAGTCCCAGCTCGGTCAGCAGTCCGACCGACTGCTGGACGATCGCGGCCGAGAACTCGGTGGCGGTCGCGATCGCCTCGGCGTAGCGCTCCCGGTCGGCCTCGGCGACGACGACGGGCTCGGCGCCCATCTCGACGACGAGCGCCTGCCCGATCGGCTGCACGGGGGTCGGGGCGGTGACGGCGCACCAGGCGTCGCGCAACCGCACGAGGTCGATGGTCGTGCCGGTGAAGGCGAGGGCCGGGTGGATCGCGAGCGGGATCGCCCCCGCGGCGAGCGCGGGCCGCAGCACCTCGAGCCCGTGACGGGGCGAGGTGTGCACGACGAGCTGGCCCGGCTGCCAGGTGCCCGTCGCGGCCAGGCCCTGCACGAGGTCGGCGAGCTGGTCGTCGGGCACCGCGAGCAGCACGAGCTCGGACCGCTCGACGATCTCGGGGACGGTCAGCACGGGCACGCCCGGCAGGATCGCCTCGGCCCGGTCGCGGCTGCGCTCGGACACGGCCGAGATGCCGACGATCGCGTGCCCGGCGGCGGCGAGCGCGGCACCGAGCACCGGGCCGACCCGACCGGCTCCGACGATGCCGACGCCCAGGCGGCCGCTGCGTCGGTCGCCCCGCGGGGCCGAGCGGGGGTCGCTGTCGCGCAGGTCGTCGCGCCGGGGGTCGTCGCGCCGGGGGTCGGTCACGGGGTCTCCTCGCTCCAGCGGTGGGTGCGGTCGGCGCGGGCGGCGACGACCGCCTCGCGGCTGGCGGTGGTGAAGAAGCCGAGGGCGTCGTCCTGGTCGAGCGCGCCGATCTCGGCCACGATCGGCCCCTGGACGGTGTGCAGGTGCACGGTCGCCAGCCGCAGCCGACGACGCAGCGGGCCCTGCACGAGCCCGACGCTCTGCACGCGCGGCAGCGGCACGATGACGAGCTGCCGCCAGATCGCGCCCTTGCGCAGCAGCAGGGCGCCCGGTGCCGACCGGAACCCGTTGCGACGCCACGAGAACCAGCGCAGCACGGCGGCCCGTCGCGGCGAGACCGTGAAGCCGCCGTCGGTGCCGCTCGAGCGGAGGCCCCCCTCGACCAGCGAGAGGGTGTGCTCCGTCGTCGCCTCGACGGCGTCGCGGACGGCAGGAGGCGCGGCCGCGTCCGTCGCGGAGTCGTGCGGCGTCGAGGCGTGCACGGCGGCGCCCGGCACCGGGGCGTGCGCGGCTGCGTCCGGCACCGGGGTCGGGGCCGTCTCGGAGGCGACCGTCTCGGGGGCGACCGCCGGCGCGGTCGAGCCGGCCCGCGCCTCCTCGGCGGCGACGCCCACGGCGGCCACGCCGACCAGCTCGGGCAGGACGAGCTCGAGGACGCGGCGGACGTCCTCTTCGTCGCCGACCGGCAGGATCGTCGTGTTCTCCTGCCCGGCGGCGCCCTTGGTGCTCGAGCGCGAGGCCCGGTTGATCTTGACGTCCCACCAGCCGAACGGGCGCCAGAGCAGCGGCTGGCTGACCTTGACCGAGTGGATGCGTCCGGGCGGCAGCGTCTCGTTGGAGGTCGAGAACAGCCCGTAGCCGATGCGGACGCCGTCGCGCGTGCCCGCGATCGTGTACCGCAGCGACTTCGTGATGCGGTTGACGTAGAACCCGCCCGAGCCGAGCACCGCCGGCAGCAGCACGAAGAGCAGGAACCACTCGCCCGTCGTGATGACGCTGATGGCGATCGCGACCACGACGGCCACGAGGAACAGCGTGTAGCCGCTCAGGACGGTCGAGCCGATCAGGCGCCCCGGGGACAGCTCGACGACCGACTGCGGCGGCGCCTCGTCGGGGTCGAGCTCGGGCGCGAGGAACTCGTTCGCGCGCTGCTCGACGAGACCGCCGAAGCCCGGGCGGTGCGGGGCCCGCGCGTCGGGTCGGCCCGGGGTCGGGGGGCCGTCGAGGGCGGACGCGGCCGTCGTGCCGGCCGTGCCGTCCGCGGTGGCGCCCTCAGCCGCGACCGGCGCGTGCTGCTGCTGCGCGCCTCCCGCCCTCCGCAGGATCTCGCGGCGCAGGTCGTCGGCCGAGGCCGAACGGAGGTAGGCGAGGTTCACGTTGGCGTCCTGCCCGGCCTGGTTCACCTCGAGCTTGGCGGCGCCGAAGACCCGGGCGAGCAGCGGGCGCTGGATGTTGATGCCCTGGATGCGGTCGAGCCGCGCCCGGCGGTTCGTGCGGAACACGATGCCGCTGCGCACCTCGACGACGTCGTCGCCGACCCGGAAGGTGTTCATGGTCCACGACAGCCAGGCCCCGCCGACGAAGACGGCGATCACGGCGAACGCGGCGAGCAGCAGCCAGCCCAGCCAGCCCTGCTCGACGACGTAGCCGAACGGGTCGCCCTCGTCGCCGCGCCGGCCGCCCGGCACGAACAGCTCGACGACGTACTCGCGCGCGTTGTTGAACAGGATCACCAGCACGGCGACCAGCGCGATGCCGCCCTTGAGCAGCGGGGTCGCCGGGTGCAGGCGGTGCCACTCGCCGTCGGTCAGGGCGGCGACCTCGGGAGGCGCGGGTCGGGCCCCGCCCCCGTCCGCCTCGGTGCGGGAGTCGCTCACAGGCCGGCCCGACGCGACTCGGCCAGCTCGACGAGGCGGTCGCGCAGCCGCTCGGCGTCGTCGGCGGGCACGCCGGGGATGGTCACGGCCGACGCCGCGGCCGCGGTGACGAACTTCAGGTCGCTGAGGCCGAGCGCCCGGACGACGGGCCCGCGGTTGATGTCGATCAGTTGCATGCGGCCGTAGGGCACGGCCACGACCCGCAGGAAGAGGATGCCCTTGCGCAGCAGCAGGTCGTCCTCGCGCAGCTGGTAGCCGATCGCCCGCACGCGGCGGGGCGTGAGGGCGGCGACGACGATCGTGACCACCACGACGACCGCGGTGATCGCGTAGGTCCACCACTGGCCGAGCAACCACAGCGGGGCCGTCGCGGCGGCCACGATCAGACCGGTGACGAGGTAGCCGATCAGCTCGGGCCAGACGTACTTCGGCGAGACGCGGGTCCACTGGGCGTCGGGGATGTCGAGTCGGTCCATGTCGGCGTCTCTTCCGGTCGGCGTCGCGGTGGTGCGGCGGCTGTGTCGTTCGGCGGCCCTGTCGTTCGGCGGCCCTGTCGTTCGGCGGCCCTGTCGTTCGGCGGCCCTGTCGTTCGGCTGCTCTGTCGTGCGGGTGGCCGTCGTGCGGGTGGAGCCGCGCCCGATCAGACCGCCTGGGTGCCCGAGCCCGAGCCGCGCTCGTCGTCGGCGGGCGGGACGGTGCACATGCGCTCGGCGACGATGCCGGCCGCGAGCAGCCCCGCGCCGCCGACGACGGCCACGATCGTAGGCACCAGGGAGCCTACAGCGAGCCCCACGCCCCGCGACAGGACGAACAGCAGCACTCCCCCGGCGAAGCCGCCGAACAGCGCGCCGGCCAGGCTGCTCGCCTTGGCCAGCAGCAGCACGCGCGTGGCGTAGTAGGGGTCGACGCGCTCCTTGCTCGAGCCCTGGGCGACCCGGCGCACCGGGACGGCCATCGAGACCACCACCGCGCCGATGCCGAGCAGCACGAGGCCGGTGGCCGCGGGCAGGACGATCGACGGCTGCCGCATGGCCACGAGCACCGAGTCGAGGACGAACCCGGCCGCCACGGCCACGATGACCAGGCCGACCAGGGTCGAGGGGCGGGTGTGCTTCACGGGGCTCCTGGGCTGGTGGCGGGTGTCGGGCCGAGGCTGGCGTCGGGGTCGGCGGGGTCGGCGGGGTCGGCGGGGTCGGGGTCGAGCAGGGAGGTCGCCCCCGGCACGGGACGGCTGTGCTCGGTGAGGCGGGTCGCGAGGTCGGCGACGCGTCCTGCGCCGGCGAGCCGCGCCTCCGGGTCCAGCTGCAACCAGGGCTCGAGCACGAACGCGCGCTCGGCGGCGCGGGGGTGCGGCACCGTGAGGCGCTCGGTCGCGACGGTCGCGTCGTCGAGGGCCACGACGTCGAGGTCGAGCGTCCGGTCGCCCCAGCGCACGTCGCGGGTGCGACCGTGCGCCGCCTCGATCGCCTGCAGGGCGTCGAGCAGGGCGTCGTCGCCGAGCGTGACGTCGGCCAGCAGCACGGCGTTGAGGTAGGTGGGCTTGGTCGGGTCCCGGCCGTCGAGCGTGACGGCCGTCGACGACACCGGGGCCGAGGCCGCGACGACCGTCACGCCCGGGGTCGCGTCGACGGCCCGCACGGCCTGCCGCAGCAGGGTGTCGCGGTCGCCGAGGTTCGAGCCGAGGGCGATGACCGCCCGCCGGACGCGCGGCGCGGTCGACTCCTGCCCGATCTGGACCTGGTCGGTGCCGACCTGCTCGGGCACGCCTCGACCGGACGGGCGCGGGCCGGTCACGCGCGCTCCCGGCTGATCGTGATCGACACGTCGCCGAACGGCACGGTGATCGGGGCACCCGGCTTGTGCACGGTGACCTCGGCCGCGACGGCCGCCCGGTGGGCCAGCACGACGGCGGCGAGCCGCTCGGCGAGGGTCTCGATCAGGTCGACGGGGTCGCGCTCGACGGCGGCGACGAGTTCTTCGGCCAAGACCCCGTAGTGGACGGTCTCGCCGAGGTCGTCGCCGGAGGCCGCGGAGGTCGTGTCGAGGTGCACGACGACGTCGACGACGAACTCCTGCCCGTCGCGGCGCTCGTGGTCGAAGACGCCGTGGTGCCCCGTGGCCCGCACGCCCTCGAGGCGCAGGACGTCGAGGCCGCGGGCGCGGAGGGCCATGGGGCCCCCCGTCGCACCGGGGCCGCCGTCGCGCTCGGCCGAGGCGTCGGGCAGGCCGTCCGGGCCGGTCGCGATGCCGGTCACGCGTGCCTCGCCGGTCGGCGGGGTGCGGCGGCACCCTCGGTCCAGGCCTGCAGCACGTCGAGGGCGGCCCGGGTGCCGGCGACGTCGTGGACGCGCACGCCCCAGACGTCGGCCTGGGCGGCGAGCACGCTGACGACGGCGGTCGCGGGGTCTCGGTCGGTCGCCGGCGCCCCCTCGGGGACGAGGTCGGCCAGGAAGCGCTTGCGCGACGCGGCCACCAGCACGGGCAGCCCGAGCCGACCGAGCACGTCGAGGTGCGCGAGGAGCTGCCAGTTCTGCGCGCCGACCTTCGAGAACCCGAGGCCCGGGTCGAGCACGATCGACGTGGGGTCGACGCCCTGGGCGACGAGGTCGTCCACGCGGGCGGCGAGTTCGTCGACGACGGTGCCGACGACGTCGCCGTCGTAGTCGCGCGACGCGGCGGCGGACCCGTGACCCGAGTCGTCGAGGCGCCCACGCCAGTGCATGGCCACGAAGGTGCGACCGCTCGCGGCGACCACCCGTGCCATGTCGACGTCGGCGAGTCCGCCCGACACGTCGTTGACGATCTCGGCACCGGCCTCGATCGCGGCGACCGCGGTCGACGCGTTCATCGTGTCGATGCTGACGCGCACGCCCTCGGACGCGAGCTGGCGGACGACCGGCAGCACCCGTCGCAACTCGTCCGCCGGCTCGACGCGGGCGGCACCGGGGCGGGTCGACTCGCCGCCGACGTCGACGACGTCGGCGCCCTGGGCGAGGAGCGTCCGCGCGTGGGTCAGGGCGGCGTCGACGTCGAGGTGACGGCCGCCGTCGCTGAACGAGTCGGGCGTCACGTTGAGCACGCCCAGGACGAGGGGGCCCGGCCGGCGTCGGACCACGCGGTCGCGCGGGCGCCGGAGCACGGACGCAGGAGGCGCGGCGTGCGACCCGGGGCCGCTCGCGTCCCGGTCGCGCACCACCGGTGCCGCGTGCGAGGCTTCGCGCTGCCGATCGGGTCGCACCCGGGCCTCGACCGCGGGGACGACCTCGTCGAACGACCGCTCGAGCAGCGGCCCCTCGAACCGGCCGCCGGCCACCAGTCGACGACCCGATCGGGCCTCGGGCCCGGGAGCGGCCGCGGCGGGCGGGTCCGTCGCCACGGGCGGGTCGGCCGCCACGGGCGGGTCGGCCGCCACGGGCGGGTCGGTCACGGGCGGGGTCGGGTCGGCCGCGGCCGGACGTGACGAGCCCGCCCCGGGCGTCCCGGCCGGCTGACCGGATGCGGGCGTCGTCGCGGGCGTGTGAGTCACGGGCGGCAACTGGGCCGGCGGGCGGACGGCCGCGGTCTCGCCCAGGGCGAGGACGAGTCGCCCCTGGGTGACGAGACCCTCGGCCGTCTCGTCGGCGGCGGCACGAGTCGACGAGGGCGGTGCGTCGACCACCACGTCGGCGGGGTAGCGCTCGCGACCCCGGGGCCGCCTCAGCGGTGCGTCGGGCGGTGCGGCGGGGGTGCCGCCGGACTGGTCGGTCACGTGCGGTACCTCCGTTCGGTGCTCGGGACGAGCCCCCAGGCTAGCGACCGGCTGCGCCGTGGCGCAGCCGGTCGGGCCGATCGTGCGTCAGGCCGTGGCGATGCCGGGCGTCGTGCGGGGCGGACGCGTGCGGGCCGGCTTGGTGGTCGGCTCGGAGTCGACGCCCCCGTCGACGGCCTCGGCGTCGACGGGCGACTTCGTCGGCATGGGGATCGCCGGGCGGTCCGACACGGGACGCTTGTCGCTCGACAGCCACTGCGGGCGTTCGGGCAGCTTCTTGACGTCCTTGAAGATCTCGGCCAGTTCGTCGTGGTCGAGCGTCTCTTTCTCGAGCAGCTCACGGGCGAGGAAGTCGAGCACGTCGCGGTTGTCGTTGATGACCTCCCACGCCTCGTCGTGCGCCTGCTCGAGCAGCACGCGCACCTCGGCGTCGACGGTCTCGGCGATGTTCTCGGAGTAGTCGCGCGAGCTGCCGTCGCGGCCCATCATCATCTCGCCCGAGGCCTGCCCGAGCTTGACCGAACCGACCTTGTTGCTCATGCCGTACTCGGTGACCATCTTGCGGGCCGTCGCCGTGGCCTTCTCGATGTCGTTCGAGGCACCCGTGGTCGGGTCGTGGAAGACGAGCTCTTCGGCGACCCGGCCGCCCATGGCGTAGGTCAGCTGGTCGAGCAGCTCGTTGCGGGTGACCGAGTACTTGTCCTCGAGGGGCAGCACCATCGTGTAGCCGAGGGCACGGCCGCGGGGCAGGATCGTGATCTTGGTCACCGGGTCGGTGTGGCGCATCGCCGCCGCCGCCAGGGCGTGGCCGCCCTCGTGGTACGCCGTGATGAGCTTCTCGTGGTCGTTCATGATGCGGCTGCGGCGCTGGGGGCCGGCCATGACGCGGTCGACCGCCTCGTCGAGGGCGCGGTTGTCGATGAGCTGGGCGTTCGACCGGGCGGTCAGCAGGGCGGCCTCGTTGAGGACGTTGGCCAGGTCGGCGCCGGTGAACCCGGGCGTCTTGCGGGCCAGCACCTCGAGGTTCACCGAGGCGGCGAGGGGCTTGCCCTTGCCGTGCACCTCGAGGATCTGCTTGCGGCCGTCGAGGCCGGGGGCATCGACGCCGATCTGACGGTCGAAGCGTCCGGGACGCAGCAACGCCGGGTCGAGCACGTCGGGGCGGTTGGTCGCCGCGATCAGGATGACGTTGGTCTTGACGTCGAAGCCGTCCATCTCGACCAGCAACTGGTTGAGGGTCTGCTCGCGCTCGTCGTTGCCGCCGCCGATGCCGGCACCGCGGTGGCGGCCGACGGCGTCGATCTCGTCGACGAAGATGATGGCCGGGCTGTTCTGCTTGGCCTGCTCGAACAGGTCACGGACGCGGCTGGCGCCGACGCCGACGAACATCTCGACGAAGTCCGACCCCGAGATCGAGAAGAAGGGCACCCCGGCCTCGCCGGCGACGGCGCGGGCGAGCAGGGTCTTGCCGGTGCCGGGAGGGCCGTAGAGCAGCACGCCCTTGGGGATGCGGGCCCCGACGGCCTGGAACTTGGCGGGCTCCTTCAAGAACTCCTTGATCTCTTCGAGCTCTTCGATGGCCTCGTCGGCGCCCGCGACGTCGGTGAACATGACCTGCGGCGTCTCCTTCGACGCGAGCTTGGCCTTCGACTTGCCGAACTGCATGACCTTGCTGCCGCCGCCCTGCATGGACGAGAGCAAGAACCAGAAGATGACGCCAATGATCAGGAAGGGCAGCAGGATGCCGAGCAGCGACATGAACCAGCTGGTCTGCGTGACGGTGTCGTCGAAGTTCTCGAGGTTCGCGTCGTTGATCGCGTCGACGACCTCGGAGCCACGCGGCGTCGCGTAGTAGAACTGCTCGGCCTTGTCTCCGTCCTTCAGGACGAGGTCGACGCGCTGCTCGTTGCTGAAGATCGTCGCCGACTTGACCTGGTCGCCCTGGATCGCCTCGAGGCCCTTCTGGGTCGAGATCTGGGTCGTGCCGGCACCGCTGATCAGGCTCCACCCGATGCCGATGCCGATGACCGCGATCACGATGTAGATGATCGGACCGCGGAAGAGTTTCTTGAAGTCCATGTCAGTACGGGCGACGCCCGACACCTTTCTGCAGGAAGAACGTGAGCAAAAGGGTACATCGGAGCTGCTATGCACCGGATGGGTGTTCGCCGAGGGCTTGATCCGCCCCGCAGGGGGTCGCCCGCTAGCTGTAGACGTGGGGCGCGAGCACCCCGACGCCGCGCAGGTTGCGGTACTTCTCGTCGTAGTCGAGGCCGTAGCCGATGACGAAGTCGTTGGGGATCTCGAAGCCGACGTACCGGACGTCGACGGCGACCTTGGCGGCGGCCGGCTTGCGGAAGAGCGCGAAGATCTCGACCGAGGCCGCGCCGCGCTTCTGCAGGTTCTCGAGCAGCCACGACAGGGTCAGGCCCGAGTCGATGATGTCCTCGACGATGATGACGTCGCGGCCGTGCAGGTCGCTGTCGAGGTCTTTGAGGATGCGCACGACGCCCGACGACTTGGTGCCCGAGCCGTACGACGAGACGGCCATCCAGTCCATGGACGCCGCCAGCTTGAGCTCGCGCGAGAAGTCGGCCATGACCATGACGGCCCCCTTGAGCACGCCCACCAGCAGCGGCTCGCGACCCGCGTAGTCGGCCTCGACCTGCCGCGCGACCTCGGCGATCTTGGCGTGGATCTGCTCTTCGGTGTAGAGCACGCTGGTCAGGTCGGCCTCGATGTCGCTGAGTTCCATGGTGGTGTCGTGCTCCTGGTGTCGTGGGGTGCCGAGGGGGATCTCAGGAGGCGCCGGTCGCCGAGAAGTGCAGCGCGCCTCCGGTGCGTACAACTGTAATGCCCGGCAGCGACACGGCCCCCTGGCCGTGCCAGTCGGTGACGAGCCGGGCGACCTCGAGGGTCTGGGCCCGCGAGAGCGAGACGCCGAACTCGCCCTGCACCGCGAGCCGGATGAGCCGCTGGCGGAGGGCCGCCGGGTTCGCGGCGAGCCCCCGGACGTCGAGCGAGATGCCGGCCTCGGCGTGGTCGGCCAGCTCTTCGGCCAGTTCGTCGGCGAAGTGGTCGAGGGCCGCGGAGTCCTCACGGAGCGCGTCGGCCGTCCGGGCGAGCGCCTCGGTGATGCCCGGCCCGAGCTCGCGCTCGAGCATCGGCAGGACGGTCCGCCGCAGCCGCACCCGGGTGAAGGTCGGGTCGTCGTTGTGCGGATCGAGCCAGGCCTCGAGCCCGGCGTCGGAGCACGCCGCCGCCGTGGTCGAGCGACCGACGGCCAGCAGGGGGCGGGCGTAGAGGCCCGAGCGCGCCTCCATGCCGCTCAGGCTCGTCGCGCCGCTGCCGCGGGTGAGGCCGAGCAGCACCGTCTCGGCCTGGTCGTCACGGGTGTGGCCGAGCAGCACGGTGCGGGCGCCGTGCTCGGCGGCGGTCGAGGCCAGGGCGGCGTACCGGGCCGTGCGGGCGGCGGCCTCGGGGCCGCCCTCGGTGCCGACCGACACCCGCACGACGACGACGGGGTCGAGCCCGAGGCCCCGGGCCTGCTCTGCCGCACGGGCCGCGACCGTGCGCGAGTCGCCCTGCAGGTCGTGGTCGACGACCACCGCCCCGGCGCGGAGCCCGGCGCGGGGCGCCTCGAACGCGACGCCCGCCGCCAGCGCCAGCGAGTCCGGGCCGCCGCTGAGCGCCACGAGCACGAGATCGCCCTCGTCGTGACCGGACAAGGAGGCGCGCGTGGCACGTCGGACGTCGGCCGTCGCGGGGGTCAGGCGGGGTCTGTCGGGCATCTTGTAACGTTAGCGACACCGCCGACCCGTCGGGTCGGACCCCCAACGACGCATCGCAAGGAGCACACCCATGGCCGCGTACGACGCCGTGATCGAGATCCCCAAAGGCAGCCGCAACAAGTACGAGGTCGACCACGAGACCGGTCGCGTCTACCTCGACCGCGTCCTGTTCACCGGGTTCGTCTACCCGACCGACTACGGCTTCTTCGAGAACACGCTGGGCCTCGACGGCGACCCCGTCGACGTGCTCGTGCTGCTCGACCACCCGCTGTTCCCGGGCGTGGGCGTCAAGGTGCGCCCGGTCGGCGTCTTCAACATGACCGACGACGGCGGCAGCGACGCCAAGGTCATCGCCGTCCCCGCCAAGGACCCGCGCTGGGAGCACATCCAGGACGTCACCGACGTGCCCGAGCACCTCCGCAAGGAGATCGAGCACTTCTTCGAGCACTACAAGGACCTCGAACCCGGCAAGTGGGTCAAGACCGAGGGCTGGGGCGACGCCGCCGAGGCCGAGGCCATCGTCGAGGCGGGCGTCAAGAAGCTCGCCGACGAGGGGCACTGACCCTCGCACCCGCGCCGCGAAGGGCCCGACACCACGTGGTGTCGGGCCCTTCGTCGTGCGGGCGACCGGGCTCGGGCGGCCGGGTCCGGCGTCGCGGCCCGGGCGTCGCGGCCCGGGCGTCGTGACTAGAGCTTGATGCCCCGGTCGGCCATGAACGGCTGCGGGTTCTGCGCGACGCCGCCGACGCGGGTCTCGAAGTGCAGGTGGCAGCCGGTCGAGTTGCCGGTCGACCCGACGTGGCCGATCTGCTGACCGGTGCCGACGGCCTGGCCGACGCTCACCATGATGCCGCCGTTCGGCTGGTGGCCGTACCCGGTGGTGATGCCGTTGCCGTGGTCGATCAGCACGAAGTTGCCGTAGCCGCCGTACCAGCCGGCGTAGGTCACCACGCCTGCGGTGGCCGCGTAGATGGGGGTGTTGCAGCCCGCGGCGAGGTCGGTGCCGGCGTGCAGGATGTAGGCGTGCGTCACGGGGTTGACGCGCATGCCGAAGCCGCTCGAGATGTTGCCGCCGGCGGGGCGCGTCCAGCCCTGGGGCGAGACGACGCCGAGGGCCGTGCCGTTGGTCGCCGCCGCGGCGGCCGCGGCGGCCGCGCGCGACTCCTCGACGCCCTTCTGGTACTCGGCCTCGGTGTGGTCGACGTTCGTCTTGAGGGTCTCGAGCTGGGCCTGCAGCCGCGCCTGGTTCTCCTGCTGCGCGGCGAGGGCGTCGCTCGCGGCCTGGGCGGCGTCGTTGGCGTCGGCCAGGGCCTGCTGGGCCTCGTCGGCGAGCACGGCGAGGGCCGCCTCGGCCACGGCCGCCTGGTCCGACAGGCCCTGCGCCGTGTTGCGGTCCTGGGTGGCCTGGGCGTAGATGCCGTCGGCCTGCTCGGTGAGCTTGCTCATCGCGCCGAGCTTGTAGAGCAGCTGCCCCGCCTCGCCCGGGTCGGCGATCAGGCTGCCGCTGACGCCGTTCGTGCCGCCCGAACGACCGAGCTGGGCGGCCAGCTGGCCGGCACGCTCCTCGCTGGCGGCGGCCACCGTGTCGGCGGCGTCGGCCTGCGACTGCAGCTGTGCGGTCTTGTACTGGGCGTCGTCGTACGCGGACTGGGCCTTCTGCAGCTCGTCACCGCGCTTCTCGGCCTCGGCGTTCTTGGCGTCGAGGTCGGACTGCATCTGCGTGAGGATGCCCTCGAGGTTGGTGATCTCGGCCTGCTTCGCGGCCTCGTCGCCCCGGGCCTTCTGGACGTCCTCCCACGACGGGTAGCTCGCGGCGACGGCCGACGACGCGGGCAGTCCGACGACTCCGGCGGTGAGCAGCAGCGACGCGGCGGCGATCGAGACGACCACCCGGGCCAGTCGCGAGGACGGCGCGAGCGGGCCCGACGTGAGGCTCGCCAGGCGGACTCGGCCGGGTCGGCGGGTGGTGGTCATCGAATGGGTCCGATTCGTCGTGACGGCGTCGAGTCCGTCGAGCCGGGGTCGCCGTGTGGTCACACGCTAACCCGGGCGGGCGGTCCCGTACAGCACCGGTGGGTCGGCGTGCACGGGCGGGCCGACCCGGAGGGTGGGCCCGAACTCTCGAGAACAGCTTGAAACTAGTCGCCGGGCAGACCGTCGCCGGGCAATCGCCACGGAGTGGCGGGCGAGTCGTGTCACCAGAACGGGGGACGAGGAGGCGCGGTCACCGACCCGGTGTCGCCCCGTTTTGCTTTTGGCCCCGATCATCCGTATGCTCTGTGATCGGTTGCTATGACGTCCTCGGACACGGCCCCATCGTTTAGTGGCCTAGGACACCGCCCTTTCACGGCGGCAGCACGGGTTCGAATCCCGTTGGGGTCACCAGCTCCGAGCACCGTGTCACCAGCACCACCTGCACCAACCACAAGAGAACATCGAGTACGCTGTCTCACAGCAACAAGTTTGGCCCTGTAGCGCAGTTGGTTAGCGCGCCGCCCTGTCACGGCGGAGGTCGCCGGTTCAAGTCCGGTCAGGGTCGCCAAGGCGAGTTCATCGCCTGGGGGCTAAGCCCTCACGGCTGGGTAGCTCAGTTGGTAGAGCGTTCGACTGAAAATCGAAAGGTCCACGGATCGATGCCGTGTCCAGCCACAGAAGGCCCCGCTCAGGCGGGGCCTGACTCGTTTAACGGGCTCGGCTCGTTCAACGGGCTCGGCTCGTCCGGCGGGCTCGGCTCGTCCGGCGGGGCAGCCGTCCTGGTCCACCGCGGGGCGGTCGCGTGAGCATCGGTCACGACCCGGCGGTCGTCCCTCCGCGCAGCCGCTGGCTCGACCCGCTCGTGGCCGGCCTGGCCGCGCTGCTGCTCGGCGCGGCGGCCAGCTGGGTGCCCTCGTACTGGAGCGACGAGGCGACGACGCTCCAGGTCGCCCGGCTCCCCCTCGGTCAGCTGTTGGCCTTCGTCGACCAGCGCGACGCCGTCCACACCGTCTACTACCTGTTCATGCACTTCTGGGTGGGTGCCTTCGGCGAGGCCGAGCTGGTCACGAGGTTGCCCTCGGCCGTCTTCGCCGGGGCCGGCGCGGCCGGGGTGCTCGTCCTGACGCGGATGCTGACGACCCGTCGCACGGCCCTGATCGCCGCGGCGGTCTTCGCGGTGCTGCCACGCTTCACGCTCGAGGCCGCCGAGGCCAGGCCCTACGCCCTCTCGGCCGCGCTGGCCGTCTGGGTGACCGTCCTGCTGCTCGTCGCGTCGCGACGCCACAGACGACGCTGGTGGATCGGCTACGGCGCCGTCCTCGCCGGGTCGATCGCCACCTTCGTGCCGCTCGGCCTGATCATCGCCGTCCACGGGGTGTTCCTGCTGCTGGCGCCGGCACAGCGCCGGCGTCGCGGAGCCCGCCACCGCCTCCTCGGCTGGTCGGTCTCGACCGGGGCCGCGTTGTTCGCGACCGCCCCGGTCATCGGGACGGTCCTCGCCGAGCGCTCGCGCCTCCTCGGGGTGGCGGACCCGTCGACCGGGGCCGACATCACGTGGTTCACGGTGCTCGTCGAACCCTGGTTCGTCACGGGGCTCGCGTTCGCCGTGCTCTCGGGGGTGCTGCTGATCCTGCTCGGGACGCGACTGCGCGACCGGTCGCGGACGCCCGGCAGCGTCGTCCTGCTCGGCGCGCTCTGGGTGGCCCTGCCCACCGGCGTGCTGCTCGCCCTGGGGCTGGCCCTCTCGCCCGTGTTCACCTCGCGGCTCGTGACGTTCTCGGCACCGGGCATGTGCCTGCTGCTGGCCGTCGCCGTCACGGGGTTCCGCCGCCGGTGGATTAGCATCGCCCTCGTCGCCCTGCTGGTCGTGGCCTCCGCGCCGACGTACGTGCTGCAGCGCCTGCCGACCGGCAAGGGCGGGGGCAGCGACCTGTCACAGCTGTCGAGCTACATCGAGAGCCAGGCCCGGCCGGGTGACGCGTTCCTGCTGGACGCGAGCGGCACGGTCTCGACCCGACCCCGCCAGGCGGTCTACGCCTACCCCGGCCGGTTCGCGGACCTCGACGACGTCGCCTTCGTCCGCTCGGGGCTGCCCTCGGGGTCGTACTCGGACGTCACCCTGCGCCTCGACGACGAGGACGACGCGGCCGAACTCGCCGACCGCCTGTCGTCGGTGGACCGGCTGTGGATCGCGCGCCTGTCGGTCGACGTGCTCAGCGAGGCCGACCTGCGGCAGCTCCGCGACCAGGGCTACGAGATCCGGCAGGAGCACCGCACGGGGCGCAGCGTCGTCTACCTGTTCGTCCGCCCGTCGGCCTGACGTCCTGCCGAGCGCGGCGCGGCGACGCCGGGGGCCGACCCGGTCGTCCGACCCGGTCGCCCTGCCCGGCCGGGTCGCTCAGCCGGTCGCCCGGCCTGGTCGCCCGGCCCGGCCGGGTCGCTCAGCCGGTCGTCAGCGCCGCAGCTCGAGCGTGCAGCACTTGACGCCACCGCCGCCGAGCAGCAGCTCGGAGAGGTCGACGCCGATCGGGTTGTAGCCGCGCTCGCGCAACTGGCGCTCGAAGCCCTTCGCGCGGGCGGCGATCACGACGTTGAGGCCGTCCGAGTACGAGTTGAGGCCCAGGATGGCGGCGTCCTCCTCGCTGACCAGGATGGCGTCGGGGAACCGCGTGCGCAGGATCGCGAGCGAGGCGTCGTCGAAGGCGCTCTCGAGGTAGGCGATGGTGTGTCGACCGTCGACGGGCTCGGGGTCGAGCACGGCGATGGCGGTGTCGAGGTGGTAGAAGCTCGGGTTCACGAGGGTGAGGCTGACGACCTCGCGACCGTAGACGCGGCCGATCTCGTCGTGCGAGCTGGAGTCGCTGCGGAACCCGGTGCCGGCGAGGATCACGTCGCCGACGAGCAGGAAGTCCCCCTCGCCCTCGTTGGTCTCGGCGGGCTCGGCCACCTCGAACCCGGCCGACGCGAACCACCGCATGTAGGCGGGGCCCTCGGCCTGACGCTCGGGGAAGGTGAAGCGTGCCCCGTAGGCGATGCCGTCGAGCACGAAGCCGCCGTTGGCCGAGTAGACCATGTCGGGCAGGCCCGGTTCGGGTTCGATGAGCTCGACGTCGAAGCCCAGTCCGACGTAGGTGTCGTAGAGCGTCTGCCACTGCGCCAGGGCCGTCGCCGTGTCGGTAGGCTTGGCGGGGTCCATCCACGGGTTGATCTTGTAGCTGACGGTGAAGTGCTCGGGTCGGCACATCAAGACCGTTCGGTGGCTCGCCACGCGGGCGGCGTCCCGTCGGGCGGTCGCGTCGGGCAGGTCGGTGGGTTCGATCGTCAGGCTCACCGGATCAGTGTCACATCGCCGGCGCGCACGGTGCCGGGCTCCGACGCACTTTTCTTGCGTATTTCTGAGCTTTCGTGCAGTTTTCTGGCGTATCGTCCTCATGTGGACAACCTCGACTACGGCATCATCGACCTCCTGCGCCAGAACGCCCGTGCCGGGTACGGCGACATCGGCGCCTCGGTCGGCCTGAGCGCCTCGGCCGTGAAGCGTCGCGTCGACCGCCTCGTGGCCGACGGGGTCATCAAGGGCTTCACCGTCCAGGTCGACCCGGCCGTCGACGGGCTCGGCACCGAGGCCTACGTCGAGCTCTTCTGCCGGGGCACGGTCTCGCCCCAAGAACTGCAGCGCATCCTCGGCACGGTGCCCGAGGTCGTCGACGCCGGCACGGTCACCGGCAGCGCCGACGCGATCGTCCACATGCGCAGCCGCGACATCCCCTCGCTCGAAGAGGCCCTCGAACGCGTCCGCAACGCCCCCAACGTCGACCACACCCGCAGTGCGATCGTCCTGTCGAAGCTGATCAGCCGCCGCTCGGCCTGACGGCGGCGGCTGCCCTCGGCTGTCACCGGTTTCCGGCGGCCCCAAGGGCTGCCGCCGGACGCCGACGGCCGACGGCGTCCACGACCGCGCACCGACCGTCGTCGGAGGTCACGGCTCAGAGGCGGAGGTCGGCCAGTGCGGGCTCGAGGCGGCCGTAGCGGTGCGCCGTGATCGAGACGGACTGCTCGCGGACGAACGTCAGCAACTCGATCCGGCCCTCTTCGGTCACCTCGCCCGACACGACCGTCACGTCGGGGCTGCCCTGCACCGCCCGCGCCAGGGCCGCCGGGTCACCGCCGACCAGGCGGATGCGCAACCCGCGGTAGGCCCGCACCGCCTCGGGCGACGGGACGGGCGTCGAGTCGTCGACCCGCGCCTCCTCGGGGGACGCGGGCTCACCGCCGGCGGCCTCGGCCAGCAGGTCGAGGACGTCGGGGCCGGCCGCATCGGTCGCGTCGCCCTGCAGGGCTCCCGCCGCGGCCCGGGCGACGAACGCCGCGTCGCTCTCGACCACGACGTCGCGCACCCGGACCGGGGACGAGGAGGCGCGCCACAGGTGCACGAGCCCGGCCGGCAACGGCACCGCCGAACTGATCGTCAGGGTCGCCCCCGCGCGTGCCCCGGCGGCCACGAGCCGGATCAGCCCGGCCGGGTCGGCGCCGGCCGAGAGACGAACGGTGACCGGGTGCGGGCGGTACCGGAGGACGTTGCGCTCGACGACGAGACCCGACACGTCACGGGCCAGGCCGAACTCGGCCTGCCAGGCGCGCTGGTCGCTCTCGACGGCCGTGCGGAGCGAGTCGAACTGCTCGAACGACAGGGTCGGGCGGGCGGCGTCGACCAGCCGGGTCACGCCCTCGGAGACGTCGTGCAGCCGGAGCGAGGGACGGGGCTCGTGCGGTAGGTGGTGCCACGAGCCCTGACCGACCAGGGCGTGCGGGCCGACCGGTTTGAGACCGCGACCCAGGGCGCGTCGGCCCCACCCGCCGGTCGGGCGGCGACGCACCCGGGCCCCGGTGGTCGACCGGCCGACGACCAGGTCGCCGGCGCGCACGGTGTGCAGCCACTCGTCGACCTCGCCGACGTCGAGGGTGTGCAGCCCCGCCACGTCGCCCCCGCCCTCGGCGTTCTGCAGGGCGACGGCCTCGGCCAGCGTCTCGACCGCGACGAGACCCACGACGGGGACGCCGTGCGGCACCGACGCGAAGGCACCCCGGGGGTCGACCCCGTCGCGCACCCCCGGCGAGCACAGGGCCCCGACCTCGTCGAGCGGCCGGGGCTCGATCAGCCACGACTCGCCCACGCCGAGCACGGTCAGCGCGTCGAGGTCGGTGCCCGTGGGCGTGGCTCCGAGCGGGCCCACCGTGGTCGTGACGACGTCGGCCGGGCCGACGACGACCGCCTCGAACGCCTCGCGCAGCAGGCGCCGGAACGTCGGGCCGTGACCGACCGAACCGACGGCGATGACCAGGTCGAGCGCCCCCTGCCCACGACCGGCGTGGTCGACGACGCTCGTGACCACGTCGGCGGCGGCCCGCTCGAGGTCGGCGGCGGGGGTGACGACCAGGGACGTGACCCCCGTCGTCCGCACGGCCAGGTCGAGTTCGGGGCGCACCTCACGGAGCGCGACGAGGGCGTCGACCGTCGAGTGCCCCACGACCCGGTCGACGGACGGGTGAGCGAGCAGCGCGTGGTCGTCGTCGCCGTCGTCGGCCTCGGCGAGGGCCAGCAACGAGTCGGGCACGCCGACGGCCCAGAGCGCCTCGGCGACCACGGCGACCGTCCGCCGGCGGGCGCGCGGCAGTCGCACGACCACCGCGCTGCCCGCCCCGAAGGCGGCGAGCGTCGCCTCGACGGTGCTGGCCACGGGGGTGACGAGGTCGGGCAGGACGACCGTCAGGCGCGGCGGACGGTGCTCGGCGGTGACGATCGACGCGAGGTCGCGCGTCAGGCCGGCGAGCCGGTGTGCGGCGTCGACGGCGGCACCGACCTCGTGGTCGGCCTCGGACAGGGTCGCGCCCGACTCGCTGATCGACACCTCGATCAGCCGGGACCGTCGGAGCGCGAGCTCGCGGCCCGCGAGGTCGAGCAGTTCGGCCCGCGTGGCCGGCTCTTGCCGCCCCCAGGCCTCGCCCGCCCGGGAGGCGCGGGTCGTCAGGGCCTCGACGGCGTCGGCCTCGAGGGCGGGCGCCGCGTCGGCGGTCTCGACGCCGGCGGTGGACCGGCGGGCACGCCCGAGGACGCCCCGTGCCCACCGCCGGTTGCCGTCGAGCGAGGGGTCGGTGTCGGCCTCGGCCACGAAGTCGAGGACGTGGTCGGCGCCCTCGTCGAGCGGGCCGGAGCGGTCACGGCGACGACGGGGCGCGGTCGGCAGCTCGTCGACCACCCCGAGGGCCCGCTCGTGCCGTCGGGCCTCTCGCGCGAAGGCCGCCTCGTGGTCGACGTCGAGGGTGCTCGAGAGGAATCCGCCGGGGTCGGCGAGCGCGTCGAGCCTGCCGACGAGGTGTCGCACGGCGGAGTCGAACCGGTCGGGGTCGATCACCGGCACCTGCAGCACGAGTCCGGGAAGCTCGGACCGCAGCACCTCGGCCAGGCCGGGTGTCAGCCCGGACCACAGCTCGACGTCGAGCTGGTGCTCGGTGCCGTGTCGCCGGGCGACCGTGACCGCGTGGGCCACGTCGAAGACGTCGTGCCCGGCGAGGCCGACGCGCACGACGGCCGCGTTCTCGGGTCGGAGGGCGAAGTCGAGCAGTCGGAGGTGGCTCGCGTCGGTCTCGTGCTTGGCGTCGAACGTGACGACGGGCCAGTCGTTCAGGCGGGCGTCGACGATCTCGTCGAGCCGTGATCCGCCCTTGACGAGTCGCACCGTGATCGGGGCCCCGCCACGCTCGACCCGCGCCCTGGCCCAGTCGGTCAGCAGACGCAACGAGTCCATCGCCTCGGGGACGTACGACTGCACCACGATGCCCGCGGTGACGGCCTCGAGGTCGGGGCGGTCGAGGAGGCGCGTGAAGACGTCGATGGTCAGGTCGACGTCGGCGTGGCGGTCGACGCCGAGCGTGAGGAGCGTGCCCGAGGTCGCGGCGAGTTCGACGAGGGGGCCGAGCCTCGAGACCGCCAGGTCGCTCGTCTCGTCGAACGCCCAGGGCGACGTGGGGCCCACGAGCTCGCGCACGGTCGTCGTGACGCGCTCGACGTCGGGCCGGCCGACGAGGGCGGTGGTGGCGGCGAGGCGTCGGTCGGCCTCGGCCGGGCCCGACACCGTCGGCCCCCAAGCCGTGACGTCGAGCCGGATGCCGTCGCGTCGCAGCGCGTCCAGGGCCTGCCCGAGCTTCTCGGGCGCGGCGTCGACGAGCAGGTGGCCGACCATGTGGCGGAGCGTCCGGCGCGCGACCGGCATGATCGGCCGCGGCGCGAGCGGGCCGAACCCTCCGCCGAACGAGATCGCCGCCCGCAGGTGCCAGGGCAGCAGGGCGGGCGTGCTGCGGCTGAGCCCGTCGAGTGCGGCGGCGGCGACGCGGTCGTCCTCGGGACGGACCACGCGGTCGGCGAACCCCCGGGCGAAGTCGAGGCCCCGGGGGTCGCGCAGCACCTCGGTCAGCCGGGCGGCCGAGCCCTGCACCGGGACGGCGTGGGCCGCGTCCCACCACCGGCGGGCTGTCTCGATGGTCTGCTGCGTGACGGCGGCGGCGTGCACATCGGACATGGGTCGAGGATAAGCCGCGCCTCCGTCCCTACACTGGGCGAATGGCCGACGAACTCACCGACGAGGAGTGGGTCGTCTGGGACTCCTTCTACCTGATGAGACGACGCCTCGACCGCGCGCTCGAGCTGCGCCTGCAGAGCGACTCGGGGGTCTCGGCACCCGAGTACGAGATCCTCGTCGGGCTGGGTCGCAGCAGCGGTCGACGCTCTCGCGTCCGTGACATCGCCGAGCAGATCGGCTGGGAGAAGAGCCGGGTCAGCCACCAGGTGACCCGCATGGAGCGCCGGGGCCTCGTGCGACGGACCGAGTGCTCGTCGGACGCCCGCGGCACGTGGGTCGAGCTCACCCCCGACGGCCGCCGGGCCATGCTCGCGGCGACCCGTGGCCACACGGCCGCCATCAAGCGCTACTTCACCGACGTCCTGGCCGGCGACGACGACGTGGTGCGTGCGTTCTCGCACCGGGTGCTCGACGCGATCGGCGGCGACGCGTCCCCCGACGGGGTCGTGGGCCCGAGCGACACCGCCGACCCTGCCGGTCGCGCCCACACCGCGGTCTGACCGGCACCGACCGGCTCTGACCGGCTCCGACCCACGAGGTGTCGGCCGCGCGCCCCTCAGTGGAAGCGGTGGTCCTGGATGGTCATGCGCGGCCCGAAGCGCGGCTTCGAGAAGCCGCTGCCGGTGATGAGCCGCATGACCCGCTCGCGCTGACCGCGCCACGGCTCGAGCAGCTCGAGCATGCCGTCGTCGTCGACCGGGCGGCCGATCAACGCCCACCCCACGAGCGCGGGCAGGTGGTAGTCGCCGACGCTCGGGCTGTCGGGGTCGCCGTGGGCGCGTTGCGTCGTCTCGGCCGCCGTCCACACGCCGACCCCGGGGATCGACCGGAGGCGGCGGGAGACCTCGTCGCCCCCGCGACCGAGGGCGAGGGTGCGCTCGAGGGCCGGGGCGACCGCGCAGACCCGCATGACGGTGGCGGACCGCTGGGGGCCCACCCCCGCTCGGTGCCACTCCCAACTGGGCACGCGCCTCCAGCCCTCGGCGTCGGGGGGCGCCACGAGCCCCTCGGGCACCGGGCCTGGGGCCGGTTCGCCGTGACGACGGACGAGGTGGCGCCACGCGCGCCAGGCCTCGACGCTGGTGACCTTCTGTTCGAGGACGGCGGGGACGAGCATCTGCAGCACCTGGTTCGTCCGGGTGAGGCGGAGGCCGGGCGAGCGGTGTCGCGCCGCCGACAGGAACGCGTTGCCCGAGACGTCGAGGTCGGACCAGTCGTCGCCCCGCCCGAGCATCTCGGGGGCGTGCCGGACGGCCCACGCGGCACCCGGCCCCCACGCGCTGATCGCCACGGACGAGGAGGCGCGGCTCGCCGACACGACGAGGCTCGCGACCCCCTCGGGCGTCCGCAACGCCCGCCACACGCGGTCGCCGTCGACGCGGAACGTCGGGTCGCCGCTGCCCCGGCCCAGCGGCCGGAGCGCGGCACGGACGTCGACGGGAGCCTCGGGCCGGTAGACGTCGTCGACGCGCCGCGCCGGACGGGCGTCGGTGACGGGGGCGGAGACGGGCGAGGGCACGCCGTGATGCTAACCCGGGCGGCCGACACCCGGGGCCCGGTCGTCGGCGTCACGCCGCCGGGGGTGCCAGCGAGCCGAGCAGCGCGCGGACGGCCCCGCCGCGGGTGCCGTCGGAGCGGGCCAGCCCCGTGCGGACCCTCGTCTCGAAGGCCTGCCACGCCCCCACGGGCAGCTCGAGGCCCAGGCTGACGATCGCATGGCCGAGCCGCGGCTCGACGTCGTCGAGCGTCCGCGCCGAGGCACCCGACGCCGGCACCGCCGACAGGAGGCGCAGGACGGTCGACGCGGGACGCAGCGTGACCGAGGTCAGCGGTCGGCCCTCGGCGCGGCGGGCCAGCGGTCGCACCCTCGCCAGCACGCGGTCGACCTCGTCGGGGTCGGGGCCGCCGTCCGCCGCCGACCGGTCGATCGACCAGGCCAGCACGTGGGCGTAGAGCGAGCGGGCGTCGTCGAGGTCGTCGGCGCAGGGCGCGGCCACCCGCGTGTACCGGTTCGCCGCGAGCAGGACCAGCCCGCCGTCGCCGAGGCGTTCGAGGGCGGCGCGGATGGGCGTCCGCGAGACGCCCATCCAGGCGATGAGCTCGTCGTCGACCAGGCGCTCGCCCGGGGCGAGCACCCCGTCGAGCACGGCTCGCGAGAGCACCGCGTGGACGCCGGCGCTCAAGGTGCGGCGGCCCGGCCCGATGACGGGGTGCGACGTCGGCACGGGCGCGACGGGGACGGGGCCAGCCAGGGCGGTCAGGCGGGTCGCGAGTCCGCCGAGCAGGGCGACGACGGCGGCTCCGGTGGCGTCGCCGGGGCCCGATGCGGGGTCGGACGTCCGCGGGGCGTGACGCGGCGCTGGGGCGTCGGACGACGGCGGGGCGTCGGACGACGGCGGGGCGTCGGACGTCGGCGGGCCCGCGAGGACCGCGCGCAGGTCGCCGACGGCCTCGACCACGGCGCGTCCCGCCTCGCCGTCGAGGGCGGGGAGGTGGTGCCGCAGGACGAGCCCCGTCGTCGCGAGCCGCCGCCGGAGCAGCGCGTTCGCCCCGGGGACGTCGGTCAGGCGGGACGCCACCTGCAGGGCGTCGCCCAGGACCGCGGCGGCTGCCGCACCGCCCCCTCGGCCCGCCGTCGGTCGTCGTGCTCGACCCGGGCCGTCGAGCAGCCCGCCGAGGCCGTCGGCCAGGACGGCCCGGGCGTCCGGACCCGAGGCGGCGAAGGCGTCGGTGACGGCCAGGCCCGCCAGGACGCACGCCGTCGCCGACTCGTCGGCGGCCACCTCGGCCCGCCGTGGCACCACCCGGGTCTCGCGGGTCGAGACGGTCTCGACGAGCCCCAGGCCGGTGAGCCTCGCGAGCGCCACGCGGATGGGGGTCCGCGAGACGCCCAGCCACCGCTCGAGCTCGGCGTCGCGGAGGCGCTCGCCCGGTGCGAGCGAACCGTCGAGGACGGCCGCCACGAGGTGGTCGAAGACGGCGTCCTTGTGCAGGCGGCGGGGGATGGCGCACTCGGCGGTGATGGGGACGGGCATCTCGGCCTCTCGTCGGCGTGTCACATGTCGCATGAAAGCATAGGGCATACATGCCTCATCGGACACCTTCCGGGACGCCTGCGCGCGGCGGTCCGTGACCACGGGCACGCCCCGGGCGTAGGGTCCGCGGCATGACTGAGACCAACGACAGCAGCAAGATCGGCGAGGTCCTCGACGCGGGCCGCATCGGCATCCTCACCACCCAGAGCAGCCACGGCCACCTCGTGAGCCGTCCGCTCGCCCTGGTGGACCGCGACTTCGACGGCAAGGTGTACTTCTTCACGCGCGACCCGTCGCCGAAGGTCGACGACGTCAAGGCGCACCCCCAGGTCAACGTCGCCGTCGAGACCGGCAAGGGCTACCTCTCGCTGGCGGGGACGGCGTCGATCGTCAAGGACGACGCCCTGATCGACGAGTTGTGGAACACCGGCGCCGAGGCCTGGTTCGACGGAGGTCGCCAGGACCCCACCGTCGCCCTGCTCGAGGTCGACGTCGACACGGCCGAGTACTGGGTCAGCAACGAGCCCAAGGCCGTCACCCTCTTCAAGTACGCCAAGGCCGCCGTGACCGGCGGGCACCCGGGGAACGTCGCCGACACCGGCACCGTCCAGCTCTGACCGAGGAGGCGCGCGCGGGTCGTCGAGGACGGCCCGCGCCCGCGCCCTCCCGCGCTCGCGTCCCGGCTGCTCGTCGTCCCGTGCCCTGCGCCCCGCGGCCGCGCCCGGCCCTCGCGTCGCCCGCCGGGCTCAGCCGCAGGTGACGGTCTGCCCCTCGTCGTTGACGTAGTCGCCCGGACCGAGCTGCGCGCACGCGGTCGCGAGCTGTGAGTAGTGGTCGAGAGCCGCCACCGCCCACACGACGCTCAGCACGATGACGACCGAGGCGACGGCGACGCCGACGAGGGCCAACGTGGCCGGGCGGCCGGCGGCCCGGGCCCGGCGCGCGGCCACGATGCCGAAGACCAGGCCGAGCGGTGCGAAGAAGACGCCGAAGACGACCGCGGCGACGGCCAGGCCACGCCCCTCGTCGTCGGATCGGGGCGGGGACGACGACCAGTCGTCGTCGGCGGGGAAGAAGTACGAGCCGAGACCGGCGTTCTCGGGGCGCGCCTCGGGCGCGACCCCGCCTGCCGGAGCGGGGTCGGTCGCCGGGGCCCACACCTGGCGGCCGTCGGCCCCCCAGGCGGGCTGACCCGTGGGCTGCGCGACGGGCTGGGCGGGGAACGGCTGCCGCGCGTCGGGCGGCTGCGGGGCGACGGGGGCGTCGAGCGGCCAGCCGTGGTCGGCCGCGGTCGCCTCGGGGTGCACCGGCCGGGGCGGGCCGAACGGGAACTCGCCGCGCTCGGGCTCGCCGGGCGTGGGCCGGGCGAAGCGTGCCCACGGCGACGGCGGGCGCCCCGACTGCTCGTTGCTCATGCAGGCGAGGGTAGTACGACCGCCTGCGCGCCCCGGCCGGGAGGCGACCGGCGTCGTGGACGGGTGCCGCGCCTCCCGGTGGTCCATGATGGGTCTCGACCTCGGCCCGTCGAACGGGCCCTTCGATGCGATGGAGCCCCTCGATGCGAATCGGAATCCTCACCAGCGGCGGCGACTGCCCCGGTCTCAACGCGGTCATCCGCGGAGCCGTGCTCAAGGGCACGCAGATCCACGGGCAGGAGTTCGTCGGGTTCCGCGACGGTTGGCGCGGCGTCGTCGACGGCGACGTCATGCCGCTCACCCGGAAGGAGATCCAGGGCATCGCCAAGCAGGGCGGCACCATCCTCGGGACGAGCCGCACCAACCCGTTCGAGGGCGACGGCGGCGTGGACCGCATCGCCGAGAACATGGAGCGCTTCGGCATCGACGCCATGGTCGCCATCGGTGGCGAGGGCACGCTGGCCGCCGCCAAGCGCCTGACCGACGCCGGCCTCAAGATCGTCGGCGTGCCCAAGACCGTCGACAACGACCTCGGCGCGACCGACTACACCTTCGGCTTCGACACCGCGGTGCAGATCGCGACCGACGCGATGGACCGCCTCAGGACGACCGGCGACTCGCACAGCCGGTGCATGGTCGCCGAGGTCATGGGGCGGCACGTGGGCTGGATCGCCCTGCACTCGGGGATGGCCGCCGGTGCGCACGCGATCCTCATCCCCGAGCAGGCGACGAGCATGGACCAGATCGTCGAGTGGGTGCAGTCGGCCTACGACCGCGGGCGTGCGCCGCTCGTCGTCGTGGCCGAGGGCTTCGTGCCCGACCACGAGAGCGACGTCCACTCGGAGCGCGGCCTGGACGCCTTCGGGCGCCCGCGCCTCGGCGGCATCGGCGAGCGCCTCGCCCCCGTCATCGAGGAGCGCACGGGCATCGAGACCCGCGCCACGACGCTCGGCCACATCCAGCGCGGCGGCACGCCCACGTCGTACGACCGCGTTCTCGCGACGCGCCTCGGCATGGCCGCGAGCGACTCGGTCGTCGAGGGGCGCTGGGGCCGCATGGTGGCCCTGCGCGGCACCGAGATCGTGCACGTGTCGTTCGAGGAGGCGCTCGACAGCCTCAAGGTCGTGCCCCAGCACCGCTACGACGAGGCCGCGATCCTCTTCGGGTGAGCCGGCTGCGGGCGGGCGGGCCCGGAGCCGGCTCCCGCCCGCCGACGACTCGTCCCCAGGCGGCCGACGACCGCTGGTCGTCCCGGGTCCGTCGCGCAGCCGATGTGCGCCCAGCCGGACTCTGACAGTCTCGACGCATGATCACGTTCATCGTGGTGGGGGCGATCGGGCTCCTGCTCCTGCTCGTCAGCATCGTCGTGGGCGACCTGCTCGACGTGTTCGACGTCGGTGACGGGCTCGTGTCGGGCGTCGCCCTGGGCGCGGCCCTGGCCATCTTCGGGCTCGCAGGGGTCGTCACGTCGCAGACCGACCTCGCCCCGGGGTGGACGTACGCCGTCGCCGTCGGCACGGCCCTCGTGGCCCTCGTGCTGATCCAGCTCGTCGTCCGCCGGGTGACCCGTCGAGAGAGCGGCGGCCACTGGTCGCCGGTCGGGTTCGTCGGCGTCACGACCGAGGCCACCGGCCCCGGTGGCGGCGAGGTGCGCCTCGACGACGTCCGCGAGCTCGAGCGCCGACTGGCCACCAGCGCTGCGCGCATCGAGCGGGGCGTGCGGGTCCGCGTCGTGGCCGAGAACGGCCCGCGCGTGCAGGTCGAGGCCCTCGACGCCGGCGACGCCTCCCCGTCCCGTGATCCCCAGACCAACTGAAAGGAAGCCCCGTGGACTTCATCTCCTCCAACGTCAGCGTCGTCGCCGTCGTCGTCGCCGTCGTCATCGCGCTCGCCCTGCTGTCGTTCGTCGCCAGCCGGGTCCGACGCGTCCCGCCGAACGAGGCGCTCATCGTGGTCGGCCGGGGTGCCGAGCGTTCCGAGGGCGGGGGCATCTCGAGCCCCCAGAAGGTCATCATCGGCGGCCGCACCTTCGTCTGGCCGATCTTCCAAGAGGGGTTCAAGCTCTCGCTCGAGCAGTACCAGACCCCGGTCGAGGTGCAGGCCATCGACGCGAACTACATCCGCACCGCGGTCAAGGCCACCGTGAACTTCAAGGTCACGGGCACCGAGGACGGCGTCCGTCGCGCGGCACAGCGCTACCTGCTGCAGCAGCAGCAGCTGCCCGTCATCGTGCAGCAGTCGCTCGAGGGGTCGATCCGCGGCCTGATCGGCGGGCAACCGGTCGACGACCTGGTGAAGAACTTCTCCCGGCTCGCCGCCGACGCGGTCAACGAGACGAAGGGCGAGCTCGCCGAGCTCGGCCTCCAGATCGAGACCATGAACATCCGCGAGATCGAGACGCCCGGCAGCACCTACCTCGCCGACCGCGGTCGGGCCGAGGCCGCCGTGGCGAAGCAGAACGCCGACGTCGCCGAGGCCGAGGCCGAGCGCATCGCCGCCCTGGCCCGCATCGGCAACACCCAGCAGACGGCCGAGCGCCAGCTGCAGCTCGACGTGCGGCAGGCGCAGATCAAGGCCGAGACCGACCGGGCCCAGGCCGAGGCCGCGGCCGCCGGCGAGCTCGCCCGGGCCATGCAGGACAAGCTGGTCGCCGAGCAAGAGAGCATCGCCGTCGCCGAGCAGGCCAAGGTCAACCAAGAACGGCTCAACATCGAGGTCCGTCAGCCGGCCGAGGCCGCGGCCTACGCGTCGGTGCAGAACGCCGAGGCCGAGCGCGACGCCGCGAACGCCGCCGTCGAGGCCGAGGCCTTCCGTCGCACCCAACTCGCCGACGCCGCCCGCAACGCGGCCGAGAACGAGGCGGCGGCGGTCGAGGCGGCCGGACGCGCCGAGGCGGCCGCCATCAAGGCCAAGGGTCTGGCCGAGGCCGAGGCGGTCGACGCCCTGGCCGAGGCCCAGGGCAAGTTCGGTCAGGCGGCCCTCGCCTCGCAGGTCATCTCGCGCCTGCCCGAGATCGCTCGCGAGATGGCGGCGCCGATGGGCAACATCGACGCGCTCACGGTCGTCTCGACCGACGGTGCGAACGAGTTGACGAAGTCGGTGGCGAACAACATGACCCAGCTGCAAGACGTGGTCAAGGCCACGACGGGCCTCGACCTGGTCAGCGCGCTCGGCGGGTTCCTCGGGGCCCGCACCGGGTCCGCCGACGGCGCCGCGGCCTCGCGACCCCGCACGACCGACGGCGCGTAGCCTCCAGCCATGCGTGCCGTCGTCGTCGAGCAGGGCCGGGCCCCGGCCCTGCTCGACCGCCCAGAGCCCGAGCCCCACGACGGCGAGGTCCTCGTCGAGGTCCTCTGGTCGGGGGTGAACTACAAGGACGGTCTCGCCCTGCGGGGCGACCCCGGGGTGGCCAGGATCGATCCCCTCGTCCCGGGCATCGACGTCGTGGGACGCGTCGTCTCGGGCCACGGCGTGGCGGTCGACGCGGGCGACCTGGTCGTCGTCAACGGGGCGGGGCTCGGCGAGACCCGACCCGGCGGGTACGCCGAGCGCGTCGTCGTGCCCGGCGACGCCCTCGTGGCCCTGCCCGAGGCCGTCTCGCCGCGACGGGCGGCAGCCGTCGGCACGGCGGGCTTCACGGCGATGCTCAGCGTGCTGCGACTCGAACGCGACGTGGCACCGGGCGACGGCGAGATCGTCGTGACAGGGGCCGCGGGCGGCGTCGGCTCGGTGGCCGTCATGCTCCTCGCCCGGCTGGGCTACTCGGTGACGGCCTCGACGGGGCGTCTCGAGACCGAGTCCGACTACCTCCGGTCGCTCGGCGCCACGTCGGTCGTCGATCGTGCCGAGCTGGCGGCCGAGGGGCGTCCCCTGCAGCGCGCCCGATGGGCCGGGGCGATCGACAGCGTCGGCAGCAGCACCCTGGCCAGCCTGCTCGCGCAGACCTCGTGGGGCGGCGTCGTCACCGCCTGCGGCCTGGCCCAGGGCTCCGACCTGCCGACGACGGTGCTGCCGTTCATCCTGCGCGGCGTGACGCTGGCCGGCGTGAACTCGGTGGACGCGCCTCCTGCCCTCCGGCGCACCGCGTGGCACCGTCTCGCCACCGACCTCGACCTCGACCTGCTCGACTCGGCGACCGCCGAGGTCGACCTGGCCGACGTCGTCGACGCCGGTCGACGGGTGCTGGCGGGCGAGACCCGCGGGCGCACGGTGGTCCGGGTCGGGGCCTGACCCGTTGCTCCGAACCCACCGGGACCTCTCGCCTGAAGTACCGGATACGCGATAGATTGTCGTGCATGGAAGGTGCGACATGCACCTCCTGACGGCTTAGGGAGCCGTCGACGCCCGAGCCCAGGAGCCCCCGATGCCCATCCCCCAGACCTCCGACGCGCCTCCCGCCCCTCGCCGCCTGTTGCGCGACGTCGTCTACGACAAGCTGTTCGTCGCGATCATGGACGGCACGGTCGAACTGGGCGAACGGCTGAACGACGACGAGCTGGTGGCCTGGTTGGGCGTCTCTCGCACCCCCGTGCGCGAGGCCATCGCCAAGCTGGCCGACCAGGCCATCGTCGACATCGAGGCCAACCGTTACACGCGCATCGTGGCCCCGACCATGGCCGAGTTCGTCGACACCGTCGAGATCGGTTACCAGGTCTGGGCCCTGTCGGCCGAACGAGCCACCCCCGCCCTGACGGACCAGCAGCTCGAGACCGTCCTCGGGGTGCTCGACGCCCGGATCGCCGCCTTCGAGAAGCGCGAGCCCGAAGACGCCGTCGCGCTCGACTCCATGAACGAGCTGCTGCTCAAGGCTGCGGGCAGCCCGTCGTTGGCGCGGCTGTCGCTGGCCAGCGGGCCCCGGCTGCTGCTGCTGGTGCGCCGCGCCTTCGCCGCCGGGTTCTTCCCCTGGGACGCGGCGCTGACCTTCAGCCGGGCCCTGCGCCAGGCCTTCGCCGACCGTGACGCCGCCGAGGTGGGACGCCTCGTCCGCACCCAGCCCGAGAACTGGACCGAGTTCTTCAGCGACGTCGAGGCATCGGGCCTCTACCCGGTCGAGTCCCGACGCCCCTGACCCGAACGGCCCCGACCGAGCAGCCCCGACCCTGCCGGCCCCGAGCCGAGCGCCCGCACCGACGACGACCACGATCGACACCCGACCACCGAGAGGGAGCACGATGCCCATCCCCACCCCCGAGACCACCCCGGCACCCCGCCGACTGCTGCGCGACGTCGTCTTCGACAAGCTGCTGGCCGCCATCGGCGACGGCACGCTCGAACTGGGCGAGCGACTCAACGACGACGAGCTGGTCAGCTGGCTCGGCGTCTCGCGGACCCCGGTCCGCGAGGCCATCGCCAAGCTCAGCGACTTCGGCCTGGTCGACATCGAGGCGAACCGCTACACCCGGGTCGTGCAGCCGACGATGACCGAGGTCGACGACACGCTGAACGCCGCGCTCGGCGTCTGGAGCCTCGCCGCCCGTCGTGCCGCCGTCACGATGGACGACGCCCAGCGCAAGGAGTTCCGAGCGCTGGCCAAGTCGGTGACGTCGGCCCTCAAGGCGAAGAAGTCCGACCACGCCTTCGAGTTCAAGCGCCTGATCGACGGTCTCGTGCAGTACGCCGCGAGCCCCTCGCTCACCCGCATGGAAGAGACGGTGGGTGCCCGCACGGCCCTCATCCTGCGCCTCTCCGGCCCGGCGTTCTCGGTCGCGAACGCCGTCGCGTTCACCGACTCGCTCGTCGCCGCGATCGACGAGAAGGACGGCGAGGCCGCGGCGACCGTGCTCGTCGGAGCCGAGACGCAGGACTACGCCACGCAGCTGCTCGACGGACTGCGCGAGCAGGGGACCTTCCCGGCCTGACGCCCTCGGGGCCGGCGACCGCCGACCCGCCACGGTGGTCCGACACGGAACGACGCCGCCGCCCTCGTGGGCGGCGGCGTCGTTCGTCGTGGCGGGCCGGTGCCCGGTCGAGCCCGGGACGGACCCGGTTCAGCCGGGGACGACCGCGCGAGCCGCCGCCCGGGCCGCGGCCGGCAGGGCGTCGACGATGCGCGACACCGCCTCGTCGTCGTGCGCGGCCGTCACGAACCAGGCCTCGAAGACCGAGGGCGGCAGGTTGACCCCCGCGTCGAGCATGGCGTGGAAGAACGGTGGGTACCGCCAGGCCTGCTGTGCGCGCACGTCGTCGTAGTTCGCGGGCGGGGTCTCGGTGAAGGCGAACGAGAACAGCGAACCGGCGCGCTGGACGCTGTGGGCGACGCCCTCGGCCGACAGGGCCTCGGAGACCGCACGCGAGAGGGTGTCCGACACCGCGTCGAGGTGCGCGTAGACCTCGGGGGTCGCCAGCCGCAGCGTGGCGATGCCGGCGGCCACGGCGACCGGGTTGCCGCTCAGCGTGCCCGCCTGGTACACCGGGCCGAGGGGCGCGAGGAAGTCCATGACGTCGGCCCGACCCCCGAGGGCCGCGAGCGGCAGGCCCCCGCCGACGACCTTGCCGAACGTGATGAGGTCGGGCTCCCAGCCGGCGCCGTCGGGCACGACCTGCGAGGCCTCGAGACCCCACCACCCCGCCCGCCCGACGCGGAAGCCGGTGAGCACCTCGTCGACGATCAACAGCGAGCCGTTGCGTCGCGTGATCTCGGAGAGGCTGCGGTTGAAGCCGCGCTGCGGCGCGAGCACGCCCATGTTGGCGGCGGCCGCCTCGACGATGACGGCGGCGATCCGCGGGCCGTGCTCGTCGAAGGCCGCACGGACGGCGGCGAGGTCGTTGTACGGCAGCACCAGGGTCTGGGCCGCGGTCTCGGCCGTGATGCCGGCGGAGCCCGGCATCGACAGGGTCGCGACCCCCGAGCCTGCTTCGGCCAGCAGCGAGTCCGAGTGGCCGTGGTAGTGGCCGGCGAACTTCACGAGCAGGTCACGGCCGGTGTAGCCGCGGGCGAGGCGGATGGCCGTCATGGTCGCCTCGGTGCCGGTCGAGACCATGCGCAGCTTGCCGATCGGTCGCTGGTCGCCGACGGCGACGCGTTCGCGCACGAGTTCGGCGAGCTCGGTCTCGGCCGGGGTCGACGCCCCGAACGACAGGCCACGCGCGGCGGCCTGCTGCACCGCCTCGAGCACCTCGGGGTGCGTGTGGCCGAGGATGGCCGGGCCCCACGACGCCACCAGGTCGACGTACTCGCGCCCCTCGGCGTCGGTGACGTAGGCCCCCCGGGCACCGATCAGGAACCGCGGCGTGCCGCCGACCGAACCGTACGCGCGGACGGGCGAGTTGACGCCCCCGGGGATCGACCGCTTGGCGCGGGCGAAGTAGGTGTCGTTGCTCTGGCGGGTCGTCTCGGTCATCAGAACCGCTCCTTCTGGAGGCGCGTGGCCAGTTCGGTGGCCCAGTACGTCAGGATCGCGTCGGCCCCGGCCCGCTTGATCGACAGCACGCTCTCGTACGAGGCGGCGTCGAGGTCGATCCAGCCGTTCGCGGCGGCCGCGTGGATCATCGCGTACTCGCCGCTGATCTGGTACGCCCAGACCGGCACGGTGCTCGTGGCCGCCGTCTCGGCGAGGACGTCGAGGTAGCTCATGGCCGGCTTGACCATGACGACGTCGGCGCCCTCGGCGATGTCGAGGTCGACCTCGCGGAGCCCCTCGCGCCCGTTCGCGGCGTCCATCTGGTACGTACGGCGGTCGCCGACGAGCGTGGACTGCACGGCTTCGCGGAAGGGGCCGTAGAAGGCGGACGCGTACTTCGCCGCGTAGGCGAGCAGTGCCGTGCCGCCGAAGCCGGCCTCGTCGAGGGCGTCACGGGCCGAGCCGATCTGGCCGTCCATCATGCCGCTCATGCCGATCAGCTGCGAGCCGGCCTCGGCCTGCACGACGGCCATCTCGTCGTAGCGTACGAGGGTGGCGTCGTTGTCGACGGAGCCGTCCGCGGCGAGGACGCCGCAGTGGCCGTGGTCGGTGAACTCGTCGAGGCAGAGGTCGGTCTGCACGACGAGGGCGCCCTGGGCGGCGTCGACCGCCACGCGGGTCGCCACGTTGAGGATGCCCTCGGGGTCGGTCGCGCCCGATCCGACGGCGTCCTTCTCGAGCGGCACGCCGAAGAGCATGACGCCGCCGACGCCGGCCTCGGCCGCCTGCTCGATCGCCCGGGGCAGGCTCGACAGGCTGTGGTGGAACACGCCCGGCATGGACGAGATCGGGGCGGGCTCGTCGATTCCTTCGCGGACGAACATCGGCAGCACGAGGTCGGCGGGGTGGAGGCGGGTCTCCGCGGTCAGGCGGCGCAGGGCAGGGGTGGCACGCAGGCGGCGGGGCCGCACGCGGGGGAAATCGGACATCAGTCCTTCTCGGTCGGGGGTGTTCCGGCGGCCGGGCCGTCGAGGGCGTGGTCGACCACGGCCTCGACGAGGGCGGCCGCCGATCGGGTCTCGGCGATCAGGTGCACGGGCAGTCCCGCGGCACGGGCGTCGAAGGCGGTGCGCGGGCCGATGCACGCGACGAGGGTGGCGGGCGGCAGTGGGGCGAGCTGGGCCGCGATCTGGCGGGCCACGCTGCCCGAGGTGACGAGCAGCACGCCGATCGAGCCGTCGGCGACGCCGTCGCGCACCTCGGCCGACACGGGCACGCCGACGGTGCGGTATGCGGACACGAACTCGGCGTCGAACCCGCGGGCCGACAGCCCGGCGACGAGCGTCGGCTCGGCCAGGTCGGACTGGGGCACGAGCACGCGACCGGTGACCTCGTCGGCGGGCCATTCTTTCACCAGTCCGCGGGCCGAGTTGTCACCCTCGGGCACGAAGTCGACGCGGATGCCCGCGAGGCCCAGGGCCGACGCCGTGGTCTCGCCCACGGCGGCGACCCGGGTGGACGCCGGCGGCCGGATGCCGTTGCCCACCAACACGTCGACGGTCGTGGCGCTGGTGACGACGAGCCATTCGTAGACGCCGGCCTCGAGACGGGCGAGGGCCGCGGCCAGCAGCTCGGGGGTCTCTGCCGGCGCGAAGTTGATGAGCGGGGCGATGACCGGTGCGGCCCCACGCGATCGCAGGGAGGCCGCCACTCCGTCGCCCCACTTGCCGCCGCGCGGCACGAGCACGCGGACGCCCTTCAGGGGCTTGTCGGCCGTCACGAGGCGCTGCCCAGGGGGTCACCGCCGGACGGTCCGCCACCGATGGGGGCGAACTCGGCGGCGCCCGAGTCGATCAGCTCGTCGACCACGCGGCCGGCGACCTCGTGGACGTCGGCCAGGCGGGCGACGAGCGGGCCGTCGTCGAGCGAGACGGCGTGCGACGAGCTGAGCCGCCTGCTGCCGTCGGGGCTGTAGACCGTCGCGCTGAGCAGCAGCAGACCGGCGTCGACCACCGCGCTGGCCCCGACGGGCGCGGCACAACCGGCCTCGAGGCCGGCCAGCACGGCACGCTCGGCCGTGACGACGAGGCGGGTCTCTTCGTCCTCGACGGCGGCGAGCCCCCGGGCGAGCGACTCGTTCGGGTCGCCCTCGCGGACCTCGACGGCCAGCGAACCCTGACCGGGGGCACTGGGCCAGAAGCCGAGCCCCAACAGTTCGGTGGCCGCGTCGAGACGGCCGAGCCGGCCGAGACCGGCGGCACTCAGGAGCACGGCGTCGAGGTCGTCGCCGACCCGTCCGAGGCGCGTGTCGACGTTGCCCCGGATGTCGACCACCTCGAGGTCGGGGCGCCTCGACCGCAGCTGTGCGGCCCGACGGGGCGAGCCGGTGCCGACCCGGGCGCCCTCGGGCAGGCCCTCGAGGGTGAGGCCGTCGCGCGCGCACAGGGCGTCGCGGGCGTCCGCGCGAGCGGGCGTCGCTCCGATGACGAGACCGGGGTGGGTGGCGGTGGGCAGGTCTTTCAGCGAGTGGACGAGCGCGTCGCACTCGTCGGCCAGCAGCGCCTCGCGCAGGGCGCTGGCGAAGACCCCGGTGCCGCCGAGCGAGGCGAGCGACTCGCCCGAACCCTGCGACCGGTCACCCTCGGTCTTGATGCGGACGAGCTCGACGTCGCGGCCCGTCGCGGCCGCGATGCGGTCGGCCACGGTCGACGACTGGGCGACGGCCAGCGCGCTGCCCCGGGTGCCGATGCGGATGGTCGCCACGGGGTCAGGGAGCCAGACCGGAGAGGGCGGGCTTGAAACCGAGTCGCACGTTCTCGCAGCAGCCGGGCCGGCACACGTCGTACCAGGGGCCCAGGTCGGTCACGTGCGGTCGGTCCTCGACCGGGACCCCGTCACGGCGTTCGAGCACGAGGTCGACGAGCCCGGCGACGTAGGTCGGGTCGATGCCCGGCGTGGGGGTGCGCGTCGCCCAGAAGCCGTTCTTCTCGCTGGTCTCCATCGCCTCGTTGTCCAGGTCCCACATGACCTCCATGTGGTCGCTGACGAAGCCGAGCGGCACGATGACGACGGCCCGGGTGGGCCCGCCGGCCAGGTCGTCGATGGCGTCGTTGATGTCGGGTTCGAGCCAGGGCATCGACGGCGGGCCGCTGCGGGACTGGTAGACGAGCTGCCAGGGCACGGTCGTGCCCCCGCCCTCGGGCACGTCGAGGTCGAGGGCGGCCTCGGCCGCGGCCATGACGACCTCGGCGACCGCCTTGTGCTGCGCGGCGTACGCTCCGTCGGCGTCGAAGCCGCGCGACTCGGGGCCGCTCTTGGCCGCGTCGGTGGACGGGATCGAGTGCGTCGCGAACAGCACCTGCACCTCGGTCGACAGGTCGAGGCCCTCGTTCTCGGCGCGGGCCTTCACCAGGGCGTCGCGGACGCCGTCGACGAAGGGCTGCACGAACCCGGGGTGGTCGAAGAACTGGCGCACCTTGTCGATCTGCATCGTGCCCTCGAGGCCCGTGGCGTCGAGTGCCATCGCGAAGTCCTCGCGGTACTGACGGCACGAGCTGTACGACGAGTAGGCGCTGGTCGCGACGGCGATCAGCTTGCGGAAACCGCGCGCGTCGGCCTCGCGCACGGCGTCGGCCATGTACGGCTGCCAGTTGCGGTTGCCCCAGATCACGGGCAGGTCGATGCCGCGGCTCGCGAGCTCGGCCTCGAGGGCGGCCTTGAGTTCGCGGTTGTGCTCGTTGATCGGGCTGACGCCGCCGAAGTGGCGGTAGTGGGTGGCGACCTCTTCGAGTCGCTCTTCGGGGATGCCCCGGCCGCGCGTGACGTTGCGCAGGAACGGGATGACGTCGTCCTGCCCCTCGGGCCCGCCGAAGCCGGCCAGCAGGATGGCGTCGTAGTCGGTCGGCTCGGAGACGTGCTCGGGGCCCGCGGCCGCGGCCGGCGTGGCGTTGCGGACGAGCTGCCCGTTGGTGATGTGGCTGGTGTCGGTCACGACAAGACCTCGATGATGTCGGTGGTGGGGATGCGTCGGCCCGTGAAGAACGGGATCTCTTCGCGGACGTGGCGGCGGGCCTCGGTGTAGCGCAGGTCGCGCATGAGGTCGACCAGCTGGACGAGCTCGGGGGCCTCGAGAGCGAGGATCCACTCGTAGTCGCCGAGCGAGAAGCTGGCGACCGTGTTGGTCAGCACCGCGCGGTGCTCGGAGCCCTGCTTGCCGTGCTCGGCGAGCATCTGGCGCCGCTCGGCCTCGGGCAGCAGGTACCACTCGTAGCTGCGGACGAACGGGTACACCGTGAGCCACGCCTCGGGTGCCTTGCCGCGCATGAAGGCCGGGCTGTGGTTGCGGGAGAACTCGGCCTCGCGGTGCATGCCCATGGCGTTCCACGTGGGCAGGAGGGCGCCGAGCACGTCGGTGCGCAGCAGCTGCCGGTAGGCCGACTGGACGGCCTCGGGCACCTCGCCGTGCAACCAGATCATGATGTCGGCGTCGGCACGCAACGCGCTGACGTCGTAGAAGCCCCGGACGGTGACGCCGAGCCCGGCGAGGGCGTCGACGACCGCGTCGAGCTGCGGCACGTCGTCGAGCTCGGGGGCGTAGGGGTTCTGGGGGTCGCGACGCAACACGGCCCACAGGGTGTAACCCAGTCGCTCGGCCGGGGCCGGTGCGTCCGTCGGGGCGTCGCCGGCGTCGGGCCGTGCGGGTGCTTCGGGTCGTTCTGACGTCGGCAGGACGGGCGCTGCCGCGTCGGCGCTGGAACTCATGCAGTCATTCTCCCTCTCGGCACGCTGGGAGCCCAACCAGGTTGCTCCCGGTCGAGCGAACGGGCCGGGGCCCGGGCTGGGGACGAGCCGAGCAGCCGGTCAGCGTCGCTTGACCACCGCGACGACGACGCCGGCCACGGCCAGCGCACCCGCCCCGGCCGCGGCGAGCCACGGGGCCTTGTCGCGCTCGAACGACGACTTGGCCCGGTGCCCGGCGATGCCGAGCTGCTTGGGCACGTTCAGCTTGTCCTCGAGCTCGTTGAGGGTCGCCGCGAGCTCGGCGCGCGTGCGGTCGATGTGTGCCTGGATGTCGCTGCTGTCGCTCATGGGGCTCCTGTCGGGAACGGGGGGAGTCGGGAGGGTCGAGGAGGCGCGTGGGCGGTCGTCGAGGAGGCGCGTCAGCGCTCGTCGAGACGGGCGCCGGGGATCGACCCCACGCCCTTGACGGCCTTGAGGTCGGCCTTGAGGCTGGCGATGGTCTTCTCGGGGACGGCGGGCAGCCCCTTCTTGATCGCCTTGTACCCGAGGAACCCGAGCAGGGCGGCGACCAGCAGCAGCACGCCGGCGACGATCAGCGCCGAGGCCCAGCCGGGCAGCCAGATGGCGAGCAGCAGGACGATGCCGGTCAACAGCACGCCGAGCATCGCGAAGACGAAGACGAGCGCCCCGACGAGGAAGCCCGCACCGATGCCGAACGCCTTGAGCGTGCCGATGACCTCGTACTTGAGGAGGGCGAGCTCGCCCTTGACGAGGTCGGTGACCAGCGTCGGGATGTCCTGCACGAGGGCGAAGAGCGACCGCGGTCTCGTCTTGTGCCGCACCTCGTCGCTGCGCGTCGAGTCGGTCACTTCTTGCGACCGCCGCCGAAGAGCCGGGAGATGCCGCGGGTGATGCCCGTGACGACGGCGTCGACGCCGTCGGCCGTCTTCGCACCGGCGAAGTCCTGCCCCTTGGCGACCTGGCGCTGGACGGCCCGGCTGTTCCAGACCTTGGACGCCCTCTCGGTGATCTGCTCGTACCGGTCGTGGCCGGCGCGGGCGCCGAGCACGAATCCGACAGCGGCTCCGGCGACGAAGATCAGTTTGCCTCGCACGGGGACTCCATTCGTGGTCGTACGCGCGACGGCATGTGCCGCACACGTCCGTCCAATGTAGCCCGAGCGGGCTGCCCGACGCCCGCGCCGGACCGAACCCGACCGACCCCGTGCGCTCAGTCGCGCGGCGGGGGCGACGAGAGCGCCGCCACGAGGGTGGCGGCCTGACGACGCGAGTGGGCGACGATCGCGGCGAGCCCACGGCCCGCCACCGCGCCTCCTGCCTGGACGACCTCGATCACGGGCTCGACGACGGCCGCCGCCTCGGCCCGGCGCGGGGCGTCCCAGGTGGCACGGCCGAAGCCGACCAGGTGGCGCTCGGCGAGGTCGACGCCCAGCAGGGTGGAGGCGTCCGCGAGCGCGGCGTCGCGCACCTCGGCGTCGGAGGTGCCGCGGTCGACGACGGGCGAGTCGAAGCTCAGCCGCAGCACGTGCCGCCCCTCGGCCAGGTCGGCGAGCCAGCTCCACTTGACGGTGGCGTGGGTGAGGGCCTTGGCGCGCAGGCCGGTCGAGCCCGGTGCGACGAGCACCCCCGTGCCGCGGGGCGCCGCGTCGAGCTCGTGGCGCTCGACGACCAGGGTCGCGAGCGTGATCGCCCCGGGAGGCACCGAGGAGGCGCGGGTCGTCAGGGCCACCGCGTCGTGGTCCCCCACGGCCAGCACGACCTGTCTCGCCCTCACCTGCTCACCCCTCGCGGTCTCGACGTGCGTCTCGTCGATCGACCGGACGCGGGTGCCGAGGCGGACGTCGACGCCGAGCCGTCCGAGGTCGGCGACGATCGGGTCGACCAGCCGGGCCAGGCCGCCCCGGATGCCGGCCACGGCGGAGCCGGCCGGGGCGAGCGCCCGCAGGCCGAGCACGGCGGCGGCGAGGCTGCCCTCGCGCTGCAGGGCCGCGCGCAACCCCGGGGCCACGCGGTCGGCGGCGAGCAGGTCGGGGTGCAGCGAGTGGACCCCCGAGACGATCGGGCTGACGAGCCGGTCGACGACGGCCTCGCCCATGCGGGCGCGGACGAGACCGCCCAGGGTGGTTTCTTCGGACCCGACGTCGGCGGGCAGGTCGGCGTCGGCGAGCGCACGCCGCACGCCGGCCTCGCCGACCACGGCCCGCACGTCGGCCGCGGCGGGGTCGCCGGGGATGCCGAGCAGCCCCGTGCGCGGGATGGGGAACGACCGGCCGTCGGCCTCGTGCAGCCAGGCGCCGCGCGGGTCGGGCAGGACGATGTCGTCGCCCAGGCCGAGCTCGGTCGCGAAGCCGGCGACCGTGCCGCCGCGCGTCGCGAAGCTCTCGGCCCCGGCGTCGAGGGCGATGCCGGCGACGACGTGGCGCGAGACCTCGCCGCCGAGTCGGTCGGACGCCTCGAACAGGACGACGCCGAGGCCGGCGGCGGCCAGGTCGCGGGCCAGCACGATGCCACCCATGCCGCCGCCGACCACGGCGACGTCGACGGCGCCGCCCGGGGTGGCGACGGGCGGGGTCACAGCGTGTGGGCGAGCCCGACGATGCGGGTCAGCACGTCGGGGTCGGTCTCGGGGCTGACGCCGTGGCCGAGGTTGAGCACGTGCGCGGGGGCCGATCGGCCGCGCCGGGCGACGTCGCGCACGTGGGCCTCGAGCACGGGCCAGGGCGCCTGCAGCAGCGCCGGGTCGACGTTGCCCTGCACGGGCGTGGCCCCGCCGAGCCGGCGCGAGGCCTCGTCGAGGGGGATGCGCCAGTCGACCCCCACGGCGTCGGTGCCGACGTCGCGCATGGCGGCGAGCACCTCGCCGCTGCCGACGCCGAAGTGGATGCGCGGCACGTCGAGGTCGGCCACGTGCGACAGGGCACGGGCCGAGTGGCGCGCGACGTGCTCGGTGTAGTCGGCCAGCGACAGCGAGCCGACCCACGAGTCGAACAGCTGGGCGGCACTGGCACCCGCGAGCACCTGGGTCCGCAGGAACGCACCCGTCACGTCGGCGGCCCAGGTGAGCAGGGCGTCCCAGGTCTCGGGGTCGGAGTGCATCAGGGCACGGGCGCGGATGTGGTCCTTCGACGGGCCACCCTCGACGAGGTACGCGGCGAGGGTGAAGGGGGCACCGGCGAACCCGATCAGCGGCGTGCCGCCGAGCTGCGCGACGGTCTGGGCGACGCCCGCCGCGATCGGGGCCAGCGCCTCCTCGTCGATCGGCCGCAGGGCCGCGACGTCGGCCGCCGTGCGGATCGGCGTCTCGAGCACCGGCCCGCGACCGGGCACGATGTCGACCGCGACGCCGGCCAGCTTGACCGGCACGACGATGTCGCTGAAGAAGATGCCGGCGTCCACGCCGTGGCGGCGCACCGGCTGCATCGTGATCTCGCTCGCCAGGTCGGGGGTGAGGCAGGCGTCGAGCATCTTGGTGCCGACGCGCAGCTCGCGGTACTCGGGCAGCGAGCGACCGGCCTGCCGCATGAACCACACCGGCAGCGTCTCGGGCCGGTCGCCCCTCAGTGCACGGACCAGCGGCGACCGCGTCGTGAGGCCGGTGGCCAGGGGGTGCTGCTCGGGCAGGGCGGGGTTCTGGGTCACGAGGTCGATTCTCCCATCGCCCGCTGGGCGTCGGGTCGAGGAGGCACGTCGGCCGAGGAGGCGCGGGTCAGGAGACCGCGACGACCATCTTCCCGACGTTGTCACCGCGCATCAGCCCGGTGAAGGCGTCGAACGTCGAGTCGACGCCCTCGACGACGGTCTCGTCGTACACGACGTCGCCCGCGGCGAGCCAGGGGCCCATCTCGGCCTGGAACGCCGGCGCGAGGTGGCGGTAGTCGCCCAGCGTGAAGCCCTTCATCGTCAGGCCACGGGTGACCATGTTGGTCATGCCGGTGATGCCGACCGGGGCGCCGGTCGCGTTGTAGTTCGCGATCGAGCCGCAGAGCGCGGCGCGACCGCCGGTGCGGAACGAGGCGAGTGCAGCCGAGAGGTGGTCGCCGCCGACGTTGTCGAAGTAGAGGTCGATGCCGTCGGGCGCGGCCTCGGCGAGCAGCTCGGTGACGTCGCCGTCGCGGTAGTTGAAGGCCGCGTCGAAGCCGTACTTCGAGGTGAGCAGGTCGACCTTCTCGGCCGAGCCGGCGCTGCCGACCACCCGCGACGCGCCCTTGAGCCGGGCGATCTGGCCGACCATCGTCCCGACGGCCCCGGCGGCGCCCGAGACAAAGACGACGTCGCCCTCGCGGATGCCGGCGATCTCGGTGAGGCCGACGTACGCCGTGAGCCCGGTGAGGCCGAGCACGCCCAGGTACGCCGACAGGGGCACGCCGTCGACGGGCTGCACGGCACGGAACGCGGCCGCGCCTCCCTGGGCGACGTCCCGCCAGCCCTGCTCGTGGAGCACGACGGTGCCGACCGGCAGGTCGTCCGAACGCGACTCGACGACGCGTCCGACGGCGCCGCCGGTCATGGTCTCGCCGAGGGCGAACGGCGGGACGTACGACTTCACGTCGTTCATGCGACCGCGCATGTAGGGGTCGACCGAGAGGAACTCGTTCTGCACGCGCACCTCGCCGTCGGCGAGGTCGGGCAGCGTCACCTCGACGCGGGCGACGTCGTCGGGGGTGGGCTCGCCGTGCGGGCGGGCGACGAGCTGCCACTGGATGCTGGTGGTCGAGGTCATGGTGTCTCCTTGGTCGGTGCGGGGTGGGACCGGTCGGAATGCGAGGCCGGACACCCGTGTTGCAATCTGCAACCGTCCTGGGGCATTCCCGGCCACTCGACGTCGAGTCAACGCCCAGCCGAAAACGCCGATCAGAGTTAGGATCACTCAGTGCTCATCTGCCTCACGGCGTCCCACCAGAACGCCAGCTTCGACCTCCTCGAGAGGCTGAGCATCGGCGCACCCTCGGCGGCGGGCACCCTGGTCGACGGCAGCGACTTCGTCAGCGGCGCGGTCGTGCTGGCGACCTGCAACCGCTTCGAGGCCTACCTCGACGTCGACGAGCCCCTCACCGCGGGCAGCGCCCTCGCCGTCGAGGCGACCATCGAGACGATGAGCACCGCCAGCGGCGTCGAACCCGACGACCTGCGCGACAGCGTCCGTGTCATCACCGGCGACGAGGTCGTCGAGCACCTGTTCGCCGTCAGCTCGGGCCTCGAGTCGGTCGTCGTCGGCGAGGACGAGATCTCGGGCCAGGTGCGACGGTCGCTCGAGCGCGCCCGCCACGACGGCACCACCTCGCGCGACCTCGAGCGGCTCTTCCAGAAGGCGTCGCAGACCTCGCGCGGCATCAAGAACCAGACGAACGTCGGAGGCGCGGGTCGGTCGCTCGTGCGCCTCGCCCTCGAGTTGGCGTCGTCGCGCGTGACCGACTGGTCCGAGGCGCGCGTGCTCATCGTCGGCACCGGCCAGTACGCGGCCACCACGGTCGCGGCCCTCCGCGACCGGGGTGCCGACCAGCTCGCGGTCTACTCGGGCTCGGGTCGGGCCGAGTGGTTCGGCCTCAAGCACGCCGCGACGCCCTACGACGACCTCGCGACCGCCGTCGCCTGGAGCGACGTGCTGATCACCTGCACCTCGACCACCGAGCCGGTCGTCACCCGCGACGTCGTGCGGCCCGGCGGTCGCCGCCTGGTCATCGACCTCGGCCTGCCCCGCAACGTCGACCCGCTCGTCGCGGGCGTCGAGGGCGTCGAACTGCTCGACCTCGAGACCATCAGCCTGCACGCCCCGCTGCCCCAGCTCAGCGCGGCCGACGACGCGCGCGCACTCGTCTCGTCGGCGGCCGCCGAGTTCCAGGCCGTCGCCGCCGAGCAGTCCCTCACCCCCTCGGTCGTCGCCCTGCGCAAGCACGTCTTCGACCTGCTCGACGCCGAGATCGAACGGGCCCGGTCGCGCGGCGACTCGTCGGAGCGCACCGAGTCGGCGCTGCGTCACCTCGCCGGCGTCCTGCTGCACACCCCGTCCGTCCGGGCGCGCGAGCTCGCCCGCGAGGGTCGTGGCGACGAGTTCCGCGACGGTCTCGAGGCGCTGTTCGGCGTGACCGACGGGCGCCGCGCCTCCTCGTCCCCGTCACTGCGGGCGGTCGACGACGAGCGTCGGGCCTCGGCGGGCTGACCGACCGCCGCTCGTCGGTGCCGCGCACCCGACGCCGCCGTGCCCGAGGATGGCCTGATGGACACCATCGTCGTCAGCGCCCTCGCCCTCGTCCGTGACCGACGGATGCTGATGGTCACCGCGCGCGACCGTGACGTGCTGTACCTGCCCGGCGGCAAGCTCGAGGCGGGCGAGACGGCCGCCGAGGCCCTCGTCCGCGAATCGCGCGAGGAGGTGGGGGTCGAACTGGACCCCGCGACCGTGGCCGAGCTGTTCACGGTCGTGACGCAGGCGCACGGCGAACCCGAGGGGCGGCAGGTGGCGATGACGGTGTTCGCCGCCGAGCTCGCGTCGACGAGCCCCGAACCGGCACCCGCGGCCGAGGTGGGGGCGATGCACTGGGTGACGTCGGCGGACGCCGACCGCTGCCCGCCGGCGGGCGTCGCCACGCTCGGACGCCTGCGACGGCTCGACCTGATCGACTGACCCGGGCCGGTCACGGACGAGGCCGGGCCCGGCGGCGGGCCGGTCACCGCCCCGTTCGCTCAGTGCACGTACTCGAGTGCGTCGGTCCCCACCGCGCGCAGCGCCTCGAGGGCCCGGAGGCGGTGGGCGAGGGTGAGGTCGTCGAACGTCACGACGACGCAGTAGGCGACGCTGCGCCGGGGCCCGCGCAGCACGCCCAGCTCGGCCCGCACGCCCGCGTCTCCGCCGGTCGCGTGGACGATCTGCAGGTCGTGGTCGAGCCGCCGGTGCCCCAGCGGGTCGAGGCCGAACGGTGCCGCGACCAGGGACGTGTCGGCGCCGAGCGACAGCCAGCCCAGCACGCGGTTCGACACGGCCCGGTCGACGACCTCGCCGCGGGCCAGCGCCACCGTCAGCCCGGCGAGCTCATGGGCGGTGCCGACGGCCAGGGCGGGTGCGTCGTCCGGGCCGCGCGTCGACCGCGTCACGTCGAGCAGGGCCGTCTTCGTCAGGCCGAGCGACTCGCCCCGGGCGCGGACGGCGGCGAGCCCCACCAGGCCGATCAGCGCGTCGACGGCTGCCGCGTCGCGGAACGCGCCCACCAGGGTGGCCGCGTCGGTGATCGGCAGGCGCGTGCGACGCAGGTAGGGCCAGACGCCTCCCGGCCCCTGGTCGCCGGGCGCTCCGGGGCGCTCGAGCTCGTCGAGCGGACGCAGCGTGCCGTCCTCGATGCGGGCCGACACCTCGATGAGCAGCAGCACGGCGCCGAGCTGGCCCACCGGCAACGCCAGGTGCTCGTCGACGCTCAGCAGGTCGTCGCCCGAGTCGAGGTCGGCGACCGACGCCGAGACCTGCCCGCCCGCGAGCGCCAGGTCGCCCAGCGCCGCGAACGACGAGGCGAACGACTCGAGCGCCCGACCGCCGCCGTGACGCGGTTCGTGGTCGGCGCCGTCGTCGCCCCCGCGTCGGGCTCGGCGGCCGGGCCCCGGGTCTACCAAATCGTGACGCGCTCCTCGGCCGGCAGCCAGAGGGCGTCGGTCTCGGTCACGCCGAAGGTGTCGTAGAACTCGTCGATGTTGCGGACGATCTGGTTGCACCGGAACTCGTTCGGCGAGTGCGGGTCGATCGAGATCAGCCGGACGGCCTCTTCGTCGCGCAGCGTGATCTGCCAGGCCTGGGCCCAGCTGAGGAAGAACCGCTCGGCGCCGGTCAGGCCGTCGATCACGGGCGGCTCGCTGCCGTCGAGCGAGATCAGGTAGGCCTTCCAGGCGATCGAGAGTCCACCCAGGTCGCCGATGTTCTCGCCGATCGTCAGGGCTCCGTTGACGTGGTGGTCGGGCACCTGCTTCGGGGCGAGCGCGTCGTACTGCGCGATGAGCGACGAGGTCAGCTTCTCGAAGGCCTCGCGGTCGGCGGGGGTCCACCAGTCGGTCAGCTTGCCGTCGCCGTCGTACTTCGAGCCCTGGTCGTCGAAGCCGTGGCCGATCTCGTGGCCGATGACCGCTCCGATCGCCCCGTAGTTCGCGGCGGCGTCGCGGGTCTCGTCGAAGAACGGGAACTGCAGGATCGCCGCGGGGAACACGATCTCGTTCATGCCGGGGTTGTAGTACGCGTTGATGGTCTGCGGCGTCATGAACCACTCGTCGCGGTCGAGGGGCTTGCCGATCTTGCCCAGTTCGCGGTCGAAGCCGAACGCCGCGGTGGCCCGCACGTTGCCGACGAGGTCGGTCGGGTCGATCTCGAGCGCCGAGTAGTCGCGCCATGTCGAGGGGAACCCGATCTTGGGCGTGAACTTGTCGAGCTTGTCGAGGGCGCGCGCGCGGGTCTCGTCGGTCATCCAGGCGAGCCCCGAGATGCTCTGCCGGTACGCCTCGACGAGGTGGGCGACGAGCACGTCCATCGCGGTCTTGGCCGCGGGCGCGAAGTGCCGCTCGACGTAGATGCGGCCGACGGCCTCGCCGAGCGCGCCCTCGACGAGCGAGACGCCGCGCTTCCAGCGGGCCCGCTGCACGGGGGTGCCGGTCAGGGTGCGGCCGTAGAAGCCGAAGTTGGCCTGGACGAACGGCGTCGACAGGTAGGCCGCCGTCGAGCGCACGATCTGCCAGCGCAGCCAGTCGCGCCAGTCGTCGAGGCGGTCGTCGGTCAGCAGCGTGGCCAGGCCGGTCACGAACGAGGGCTCGCGCACGACGAGTTCGTCGAAGACGCCGGCCGGCCCGCCGACGGCGTCGCGCCAGACCGTCAGGTCGACGCCCTCGGCGAGCGCGTCGAACTCGGCCCACGGCATCAGGTTGTACGTCTTGTCGCTGTCGCGCGTGGCGACGTTGCTCCAGTGGTGCGAGGCGAGGTCGGTCTCGAGGGCGACCACGCGGTCGGCCCGTGCGCCCGGCTCGTCGAGCCCGGCCAGGTCGAGCATCTGCTCGACGAACGCGCGGTACGCCGTGCGCACCGACTCGAACTTCTCCTCGCGGTAGTACGACTCGTCGGGCAGCCCGAGACCGCCCTGCTCGGCGAACACGACGTAGCGCTCGGGGTCGCCGGGGTCGTTGTCGACGAAGAGCTGCACGACGCTCGGCACGCCCTGCTTCTCGTAGGAGCCGAGGAGGCGCGTGAACGAGGCCACGTCGGTCACCTCGTCGACCTCGGCCAGCAGTGGCTCGAGGGGTGCGGCGCCGAGCGCCTCGACGCGCTCCTCGTCGGTGAAGCTGGTGAAGAGGTCGCCGATCTTGCGGGCCTCGGTGCCGGGCTCGGCCGACTGCGACTCGACGACGATCTCGTGGACGGCCTTCTCGGCCTCCTCGGCCAACAGGTAGAAGGAGCCGTAGCGCGCCTTGTCCTCGGGGATCTCGGTGCGGTCGATCCACTTCCCGTTGACGTGCCGGAAGAGGTCGTCCTGCGGGCGGACCGCCGGGTCGAGTTCGTCGGTCTGGATTCCGCTGCTCAGTGCGTCGCTCGTCATGCCCGCCAGCCTACGGCGGCCCCGCCGCTACAGTTCTGGGCATGGCACTCCCCTGGTCGCTGCACGGCGACGGACGTACGGTCGACGCAACCGAGATCGTCGCCCCCGAAGAACGACTCACCTGGCCGCGCACCATCGGGCTCGGCGGCCAGCACGTCGTCGCGATGTTCGGCGCGACCTTCCTCGTGCCGATCATCACGGGGTTCCCGCCGAGCACGACGCTGCTCTTCTCGGGCATCGGCACCCTGCTCTTCCTGATCGTCACCAGGAACCGCCTGCCGAGCTACCTCGGCTCGTCGTTCGCGTTCCTCGCGCCGATCGCGGCGGCGCAGGACGTCGGCGGCATGCCCCTGGCGCTCAGCGGCATCGTCGTGGTCGGCGTGCTGCTCGCGATCGTCGGCGTGGTCGTCAACCTGGCGGGCACCCGGTGGATCGACGCGCTGCTGCCGCCGGTCGTCAGCGGCGCCATCGTCGCGCTGATCGGCTTCAACCTGGCCCCGGCCGCCCGCGACAACTTCGCCGAGGCGCCGCTCACCGCGGTCATCACGCTCGCCGCCGTCGTGCTCAGCGCCGTGCTCTTCCGGGGCCTCCTCGGCCGCCTGTCGATCTTCGTGGGCGTCGTGGTCGGCTACGTCGCCGCGCTGCTGCTCGGCGAGGTCGACTTCGGCGCGGTGGGCGACGCCGCCTGGGTGGGCCTGCCCACCTTCACGGCCCCCGCCTTCGACCCGGGTGCCCTGCCCGTCTACCTGGGCTTCCTGCCGGTCGTGCTCGCCCTCATCGCCGAGAACGTCGGACACGTCAAGGGCGTCGGTCAGCTGACCGGGCGCGACCTCGACCCGCTCACCGGCCGCGCCCTCTTCGCCGACGGCCTCAGCACGGTGCTGGCCGGCCTCGGCGGCGGCTCGGCGACGACCACCTACGGCGAGAACATCGGCGTGATGAGCGCCACCCGCGTCTTCTCGACCGCCGCGTACTGGGTCGCCGGCATCGTGGCGATCCTGCTCGGCCTGTCGCCGAAGATCGGTGCCGTCATCTTCACGATCCCGCCCGGCGTGCTGGGCGGCGTCACGACGGCGCTCTACGGCCTGATCGGCGTCATCGGCATCCGCATCTGGGTCGAGAACAAGGTCGACTTCAGCCGCCCGAAGAACCAGCTGACCGCCGGCATCGCCCTCATCATGGGCATCGCCGACTTCACCCTCGCCCTCGGTGGCGCGACGTTCGGTGGCATCATCCTCGGCACCGTCGCGGCCATCGTTATCTACCACCTCATGTCGGCCGTGGGCCGGGCCCGGGGCACCGACTGACGGTGGCAGGCACCCCCGGCGAGCCGACCCCGACGACGACCTCGCGCCTCCGTTCGCCCTGGGACCGCCGCATCGTCGACCTCGCGGGGCCGGCGCTCGGCGCCCTGGTCGCCGAACCGCTGTTCCTGCTGACCGACACGGCGATGGTCGGGCACCTCGGCACGGTGCCGCTGGCCGGCCTCGGCATCGCGAGCGTCGTGCTGCAGACCGCCCTCGGCCTGCTGATCTTCCTGGCGTACGCGACGACGCCGACCGTGGCCCGGCGGCTCGGGGCGGGCGACCGACCCGGGGCGATCCGGGCGGGCGTCGACGGCCTGTGGTTCGCGCTGCTGGTCGGCGTCGTCCTGGCGGGCGTCGGCGTCCTCGTCGCGCGTCCCCTCGTCGGGCTCTTCGGCACCGACCCCGCGGTCGTCGACGCCGCCACGACCTACCTGACCGTGTCGATGGTCGGCCTGCCGGGCATGCTGCTGGTCATCGCCGCGACGGGGCTGCTGCGCGGACTGCAGGACACGAGGACGCCCCTCGTCGTCGCCACCGTCGGCTTCGCGGCGAACGCGGGCCTCAACGCGGTCTTCCTCTACGTCTTCGGGTGGGGCATCGCCGGTTCGGCCGTCGGCACCGTCGTGGCCCAGTGGGGCATGGCGGCCGTCTACGTCGTGATCGCCGTCCGGGCCGCACGGGCCGTCGGTGCTCCGCTGCGCCCGGGGCTGGCCGGCGTCGGGCGCACGGCCCGCTCGGGGGCGTGGCTGCTCGTGCGCAACGCGTCGCTCCGGGTCGCGATGATCGCGACCGTCTGGGCCGCCGCCTCCTCGGGGGTGACGGGGCTCGCCACGATCCAGGTGGCGCTGACGCTGTTCAGCACGCTGGCGTTCGCCCTCGACGCGCTGGCCGTGGCCGGTCAGGCGCTCGTCGGCCACTCGCTCGGTCGGGGCGACCGCGACGCGGTGCGGGCGATCACCCGGCGGCTCATGCTGTTCGGCGTCGGCGGCGGCCTGCTGCTCGGCGTGCTGCTGGCGGCGGTCTCGCCCCTGCTCGCCCCCGTCTTCAGCGGCGACGACGCGGTCCGCGACCTCCTGCCCCGGGTCGTGCTCGCGATGGCCGTCGGCATCCCGCTGGCCGGCTTCGTCTTCGTCCTCGACGGGGTGCTGCTCGGTGCGGGCGACGCCCGGTACCTGGCCCTGGCCGGCGTGCTCAACACGGTCGTGTACCTCGCGATCCTGATCCCGCTGGAGGCGCGGGTCGAGCCGGGCGCACAGGGCACGGTCGCCTTGTGGCTGGCCTTCGGCCTCGGGTACGTCGGCATCCGCGCCGTGACGCTCGGCCTGCGGGCGCGGTCGGACCGGTGGATGGTCGTCGGAGGGAGCTGAGCCGGACCCCGTGAGGCGGCGGACGGGCGACACGGCGGACGGGCGTCAGCGGCGGGGCGGAGCCGTGGTCGACCCGGGCCGGAACACGCTCGTGAAGGTCGTGCCCGAGGCCTGCTCGCCGGCCAGCAGGGCGAGCACCGCGCGACCGGCCGCGCGACCCTTCTCGACGGCGGGCTGCACGACCGTGGTGAGGTCGGCCGCCCGCGGGTCGTCGAGCCGCACGCCGTCGTAGCCCACGACGCTGAGGTCGCCCGGCACCGAGAGTCCCAGCTCGTCGGCCGCGGCGATGACGCCGGAGGCGAGCAGGTCGCTCTGGGCGACGATCGCCGTGGGCCGCTCGGCCTCGGGCACGTCGAGCAGGCGCAGGCCCGCCCGGTGCCCCTCGCTCGTCCAGCTGCCGCGAGTGGCCAGTCCTCCCACGCCGGGGAAGACCTCACGGGTGCCGCGCAGTCGTTCGAGGGTCGGCCACGACGTGCCCCGGGCCACGCGTCCGTCGGTCAGCACGTCGTCCGCGCCGCCGGTCGACCGACCGGGGCCGAGCTCGAGGGCGACGACCGCGACGCGTCGATGGCCGAGGTCGTGCAGGTGCTGCGCCAGCAGTCGGGAGGAGCCGACGTTGTCCTCGGCGATGTCGAGCACGCCCTCGGTCGGCGGGGCCTCGATCGACACGACGGGGATGCCCCGGCGACGCATGATCGACACCGACTCGTCGAGGCGGGTGCTGCAGCCGAAGAGCACGACGGCGTCGACGGGGGCGTCGAGGAGCCGCGAGCGCTCGCCCGCGGTCTCGGTGAGCAGCAGCAGCGAGGCGTCGGCCGGCCCGGTGACGTCGGCGATGCCGTCGAGCATCGCGACGTTGATCGGGTCGCGGAACGCGGTGCTGAGGCTGGCCTCGAGGACGGCGCCGACGATGCCGGACCGACCCCGCCGCAGCGACCTCGCCCGGGGGTCGGGGCCGGCGTAGCCGAGGGCGTCGGCCGCGGCGAGCACCCGCGCGCGGGTCTCGGCCGACACGGGGCCGGTGCCGCTGAAGGCCAAGGAGGCGGTGCTCGCGCTGACGCCGGCGGCTCGCGCCACCGACGCGAGGGTCGGTCTGGCGTCGTCGCCCGCTGCCCGGCTCATGGTGCCGCAGCCTAGCCGACGACGCCCGGGGGGCCGGGGCGCCTCGGTCGTGCGAGGGCGCCTCAGTCGTGCCGGGCGCCTCAGTCGTGCTGGGCGACGCGCGGTTCGTCGAGGCCCAGCGCCGTGACGTAGTCCGCCGCGAGCGCCGGCACCTGGGCCCAGTCGCCGTAGTGGGCCGCGACCTCCATGAGGTCGACGATCGCCCCGCGCACCGTCGCCCCGAGGGCGGGGGTCATGCCGTGGGCGACGACGGCGCTCGTGCTGCAGAGGATCTCGAGCGGCAGCAGCACGTCGTCGAGGACGTGCTGGCGGGCCGACGGCGACAACACCTGCACGATCGAGCGGGCCAGGTCGAGGAAGTGCGCGACGTCGGGCTCGAGCTCGAGGCCGTGGGCGACGCAGGCGGGCGTCCGGTGCTCCGGCTCGTCGAGCTGCTCGAACGACGGCGCCCGCGTCGCCGCGATCGCGATCATGCGGACGAGGTCGTCGAGCAGCACCTCGTTGAACCGCCGGTGCCAGACGACGACGTGGGCGTGGCTGAACGGGGCGCGGACGACCACGCGCATCCGCCGGAGCTCGTAGAGGGCGAGCTGCACGTCGCCGGGGGTGACGCCGTGTTCGCGGACGATCGTGGCGAGGTCGAGGGTGTCGCCGGGGGCGTACCGGCCGCGGGCGATGTCGACGAGCACGAGCTCGGCGGCGTCGTGGGTGACCGGGGCGACGGTCGTGCGGGTCGCGGTGGAGTGCATCGGGGTGCTCATGGTTCCTCCGGGTCGAGTTGGGGGGGAAAGGTCGTCCTGCCGACCATCTGGCATGAACGTATTTCACATTTGAATGCACGTCAAGCACCAGATCGGACGACCGTCCTGGACCGGGCCGCCGCGTAGGATCGTCGGGTGCGCCTCGTCATAGCCCGCTGCTCGGTCGACTACGCCGGTCGACTCTCCGCCCACCTCCCGCTGGCCACGCGCCTCCTGATGATCAAGAGCGACGGCAGCCTCCTGGTGCACTCCGACGGGGGCAGCTACAAGCCCCTCAACTGGATGAGCCCGCCGTGCACGATCCGCTCGGTCGAACCCGACGACGACCAGCGCGCCGCCGGCGTCGTCGAGCTGTGGAAGGTCACCCAGGCCAAGACCGCCGACATCCTCGCGGTGTCGATCCACGAGGTGCTGCACGACTCGTCGCACGAGATGGGCGTCGACCCGGGCCTGACCAAGGACGGCGTCGAGGCCGACCTGCAGAAGCTGCTCGCCGAGCAGATCGACCTGCTGGGCGAGGGCCACACGCTGGTCCGACGGGAGTTCATGACCGCCATCGGTCCGGTCGACATCCTCGCCCGCGACGCGAAGGGCGCGGCGGTGGCGGTCGAGCTGAAGCGACGGGGCGACATCGACGGCGTCGAGCAGCTCACGCGTTACCTCGAGCTGATGAACCGCGACCCGCACCTCGCGCCGGTGACCGGCGTGTTCGCCGCGCAGGAGATCAAGCCGCAGGCGCGGACCCTGGCGCACGACCGGGGCATCCGCACCCTCTTGCTCGACTACGACGCCATGCGCGGGCTGGACGACTCGCACTCGCGACTGTTCTGAATCGGCCCCGCAAAACCCTTGTGACACTCACATGTCAGGGTTATATTTCTCCTACGACGAAACGACCGCAGGAGCAACCCGTGACCTCACCCATCTTCGACACCCTCTCCGCCCAGCGCGAGGCGACGCCGGTCTTCGAGTCCCTGACCCGAGGGCTCGACGACCCGATGTGGTCGTTCGAGACCATGGCACCGCCGTCGACCCGCGGCGCCGTGGCCAGCGATGCCGTCGCCCGCGGCGCCGTCGCCCGGCAGGCCCCGACGCGCGAGGCCCCGATCCGCCGGACGCCGACCCGCGAGGCCGTGGGAGCCGTCGCGACGTGGCCGCTCCGGACGATCACCTGCTGACACCGTTCCGTAAGCTGAGGGCGATGACTCTCCCCTACACGGCCGTCCTCTACGACCTCGACGGCACCATCGCCGACTCGGCGCCCGCGATCACCGCCAGCCTCGCGCACACCATCGGCCGGCTCGGCCTCCCGGTCCCCTCACCCGACGAGCTCATGGCCTGGGTCGGCCCGCCCCTGCCCCAGAGCTTCGAGGTGCGGCTCGGGCTCGATGGCGACCGCCTGGTCGAGGCGATGCGCCTCTACCGCTCGCACTACCTGGCCAACGGCGCCCTCGAGGGCGAGGTCTTCCCGGGGGTCCCCGACCTCATGGCGGCCGTCCACGCGGCCGGCCTCCCGACCTCGACCGCGACCTCGAAGCCCGAGACGCCGGCGACGGCGATCCTCCGGGCCCACGGCCTCGACCGCTACCTCGACGTCATCACCGGCGCCTCCGACGACGAGGTGCGCAACACCAAGGCGGACGTCGTCGCCGAGGCCCTGACGAGACTGCGAGCGCGAGGCGCCGACGTCTCGCGGCCCGTGCTCATCGGCGACCGCCACCACGACGTCGAGGGCGCCGCGGTCCACGGCGTGCCCACGATCATCGTCGGCTGGGGTTACGGCGAGCCCGACGAGCACGTCGGGGCGATCGCGGTCGCGACCGATGTCGACCACCTGGCCGAGCTGCTCGGCGTCACGCTGCTGCGCGGCGCCGCGTGACCCGCGCCGCGGCCGTCGTCCGGTCGCCGGCCGCCTGGCTGCTCACCCTCTCGATCGTCCTCATCGCCCTCAACATGCGCGGGCCCATCGTGGCCCCGGCCCCCGTGCTCGACCAGATGAGCGCCGACCTCGGGCTCACCGCCGTCGTGGCCGGGCTGCTCACGAGCATCCCGGTCCTCTGCTTCGCCGTGGCGAGCCCCTTCGCCTCGGCCCTGATCGGCCGCATCGGCGCCGAGCGGGCCGTCACCCTGGGCCTCGCCGGCGTGCTGCTCGGCACCCTGCTGCGGACGGCCGGCGGCACGGTCTGGCTCTACGTCGGCACGGTCGTGATCGGCGTCGCCATCACGATCGGCAACGTGGTGCTGCCCGTCGTCATCCGTCGCGACTTCAGCCCCGAGCGCGCCGGCTTCGTCACCGGCATCTACACCTCGGCCCTCAACGTCGGGTCGATGATCACCTCGCTCGCCACGGCACCGATCGCCTCGGTCGTGGGCTGGCCGCTCGCGCTCGTCACCTGGGGGCTCCTGGCCGTCCTCGCCGCCGTGGTCTGGTCCGTCGCGGTCGGGCCCCGCGTCGCGGTGCTCGGCGGCAGCGTGGCCGTGGTGCCGGGGTCGCAGGCCGACGTCGACGACCGGCACCGCGCCTCCTCGGCGACCGACGTCTTCACCGGCGGCATCGACGTCGTCGAGCCCGACGAGGCCGCAGCCGACGCCCGCGCACGCCGTCGCACGGCCACCCCGCTGCTGCGCCGCGCGACGACGTGGGGCCTGACGCTCGCGTTCGCCGGTCAGGCCTTCGGCTACTACGGGCTGACGGCCTGGATGCCCACGCTGCTGCGCGACGAGGTCGGGCTGACCCGCGAGGCCGCGGGTGCGAGCTCGTCGGTCTTCCAGATCCTGGCGGTCGTCGGCGCGCTCGGCGTGCCGTTCCTGGCGCTGCGCGTGCGGCCGGCCGTGGTCATCGGGCTGATCGCCGTGTTCTGGTCCGCGATGCCGCTGGGCCTGCTCTTCGCCCCCGAGCACTGGCTGCTGTGGTCGGTCTTCGGCGGGGCGGCCCAGGGCGGCGGCATCACGATCATCTTCATCGTCATCGTGCGCATGGCGTCCACCGACGTCGAGGCACGACGCCTGTCGGCCCTGGTGCAGGGCGGCGGGTACGCGATCGCGGCCCTCGGCCCGCTCGCGATCGGCGGGCTGCACGACGCCAGCGGCAACTGGCAGATCCCGATGATCGGCGTGGCCGCGGCCGTCGTCGTGCTCGGGGTCAGCGGCGTCCTGTCGTCGCGGCGCGTGCCCTGACCCCTGAGCGACGGGCCACGCGACGGGCCGCGCGACGGCCCGGCCGGCGGGCGGGGCCGTCCCGGCCGGTGCGCACCGGCCGCCCCGGCCGTGCGGGCACCCTCAGGCCTGCACTCCCCCGGCGAACAGCACCTCGAGCGTCAGCGGGTCGCGGCCGGTGAGGTCGCGCACGGCGCTCGTCACCGTCGCGACCTCGCCCGAGGCCATCGACGTGTAGGTGCTGACCCAGGCGTCGGCCTGGAACGGCTCGGGATCGTAGACGCGGCGCGACTCGTAGGCCTCGTCGACGGTCTCGTCGACGAAGGTGAACGAGCGTCCGCCGAGCGCCGTCAGCCGGGCCGCGGCCTCGGTCAGCGTGAACGCCTCGGACCCCGTCAGGTCGTAGGTCGCGCCCGCGTGCGACTCGTGGTCGAGCAGCACCACCGCCGCGACGGCCGCTACGTCGGCCCGGGCCACGGCCGCGACCCGTCCGTCCCCGGCCGGGCCACGGATGACGCCCTGCTCGTCGGCGAACAGCGGGACGAAGTCGAGGTAGAAGTTGTCGCGCAAGAAGGTGAAGCCGAGGCCCGAGGCGCGGATGTGCTGCTCGGTCGCGAAGTGGTCGCGCCCCAGCGTGAACACCGAGTCGGCCGACGCCCCGGCGAACGACGTGTAGACCACGTGCCGCACGCCCGCCTCGACGGCGGCGTCGACGAACGCACGGTGCTGGTCGACCCGGTCGGGCGCCTCGGCGGCCGACACCATGAAGAGCGTCTCGACGCCGCGCAGGGCCTCGACCGACGCCGCCCGGTCGCCGTAGGTCGCGACGGCGACCTCGGCCTCGGCCCCGTCGAGACGCGGTGCCCGCGAGGCGTCGCGCACGACGAGTCGCAGCGGCACGCCCCGCTCGGACAGGTGCGCGGCCACGATCCCGCCGACGGCACCCGTCGCGCCGGTCACGGCGACGAGCGACGAGGAGGCGCGGACGGGGTCCTCCACGCGGGCGGACGAGGTCTCGGTCGAGTCGGTCATGCCTCACTGAACCATGCAGGGGGCGCGGGCTCCCAGGCGGGGTCGACCCGCGCCTCCTCGTCCGGGAGCCGGGGCGGCCGCGTGCGGTGCGGACGCGCCGGATCGGTGCCGTCGCAGGGATCGAGACTCGTTATCGACTGGCCGGATCGGCGGCGGAGGTCGGTGGGCGACGGTAGATTCGACGCCGGCCCGGCACCCCGACGGGCCGAGCCGCGACCTCGGCCGACACCCCGGCCGTCGTCCGGCCGACCCCGACCGACCACCGATCCGTCACCGACGAGAGGCGCCCATGGGACACGACCACGGTCACGGACACGTCGCCGCCGACGGGCGACGCCTGCGCGTCGCGATCGCGATCGTCGCCCTCGGCCTCGTCGCCCAGCTGGTCGGGGCCTGGCTCTCGGGCTCGCTCGCGCTGCTGGCCGACTCGGGGCACATGCTGTCCGACCTCGCCGGGCTGGTCATCGCCCTGGTGGCGACCATCGTCGCGGCCCGGCCGGCGAGCGGTCGCCAGACCTACGGCTACCGGCGCGCCGAGGTGTTCGCCGCCTTCGTCAACGGGCTCGTGCTGCTCGCCGTCTCGCTGTCGGTCGCCGTCGCGGCGGTGTCCCGCCTGGTCGCGGTCGGCGGGCACGAGGTGCTCGGCCTGCCCATGCTGGTCGTGGGCCTGGTCGGCGGTGCGACCAACGTCGCCGCGCTGCTCGTGCTGCGCGGCGGCGCGACGCACTCGATCAACATGCGCGGCGCGTACCTCGAGGTGCTCGGCGACCTCCTCGGCTCGGCGGCCGTCGTGGTCGCGGCCGTCGTCGTGCTGATCACGGGCTTCACCCAGGCCGACTCGGTCGGCTCGCTGATCATCGCCGCGATGATCGTGCCGCGCGCGTGGTCGCTGCTGCGCGAGGCGATTCGCGTGCTGTTCGGCTCGGCGCCCGGCGACATCGACCTCGAGTCCGTCCGCACGCACATCGGCGACACCCCGGGGGTCGTCTCGGCGCACGACGTGCACGCCTGGCAGATCACCAGCGGGGCGACCGTGTTCTCGGCGCACGTCGTCGTCGAACGCGAGGTGTTCTGCGACATGAAGGTCGACGAGACGCTCGACGCCCTCGACCGCTGCCTCGCCGCCCACTTCTCGGTCGAGCACGCGACGTTCCAGCTCGAGCCGGCCGACCACGCCGGGCACGAACGCGAGACGCACGCCTGACGCCCGCCCTCCCCCGGGGAGGCGCGGGTCGAGTGGGCAGACATCGTCCTTCCCCCGTCGCGGAAGGACGAGTTCGGCCCCCTCGATGCGGTGGAAGCCAGGGCGGGGGCACGGGGCGGGTCCGGTCGGGTGCCGCTCAGGCTCGCGAGCCCAGCCAGAGGCCGAGGGAGGCGACCGCGACGCAGACGACGAGCATGCCCAGGCCGTTCGCGACCGCGGCCCCGCGGCGCCCCGCGGCCAGCAGCCGCACGGTCTCGACGCTGGCGGTGCTGAACGTCGTGTACCCGCCGAGCAGCCCCGTGCCGAGGACGGCCTTCCACTCGGGTCCGACCACCCCCTGCAGGGCGAGCCCCGTCAGCAGCCCCAACGCGAACGAGCCCGAGACGTTGACGACCGTCGTCCCCCAGGGGTGGGACGAGCCGAGACGGTCCTTGACGAGACCGTCGACGACGAACCGCAGGGCGGCACCGACCCCGCCGGCCGCCGCGACCGCGACGACGAGCAGCGGGCTCACGAGGCGCGTCCGGCGAGGCGGGCGCCGACGCGGATGCCGAGGGCGGCGGCGAGCACCCCGACCACGAGGCTGAGCAGCCCGTAGAGGACGGCGACCGCGAGGTCGCCCCCGCCGGCCCCGGCCAACGAGGCGGTCTCGGTGGCGAGCGAGCTGTACGTGGTGAACCCGCCGAGCACCCCCGTGCCGACGAACAGCCGGGCCCGCCGGCGAGCGCCCTCGTCGGGACCGGCGCGCAGCAGGCGCTCGAGCAGCAGGCCGAGCACGAAGGCACCGACGACGTTGATCGCGAAGATCGCGGTGTCGAAGGCCCCCCACGACGGCACGACGAGCGTGACGCCCACGCGGGCGGCCGTGCCCAGCGCACCGCCCAGCGCGACGAGGGCGATCAGGGACGGACGGAGGTGCGGGGCACGCGGGCGCGCAGCCCCCGTCACCGTCTCGCTCGCGTCACAGTTCGTCCTCCCACGGCAGCGTCTGGCTGCGCGGCACGGGGGCGAGCGGCACGACGACGACGGGACGCCGCTGACGGTGGCTGAGGTGCAGGGCGACGGACCCGGCGAAGAACTCGCGGACGCTGCCCCGCAGGCCGGCCTCCCGGCTGCCCACGACGATCAGGGGGGCGTCGACCTGCTCGGCGAGCTGCGACAGGCACCGGGCCGGCTCGCCCGCGACGACCGCGGTGCGCAGCTCGACGCCGCGAGCCGAGGCGGTCGACCGCAGCCGCGCCTCCAGGTCGGGGTCGAAGGCGAGGGTCTCGTCGTAGTCGTCGGGATCGAGGGGGTACGACAGGACGGTGCCGTCGATGCCCTCGGCGAAGGCGAGCCGGTCGGGCTCGACCGTCACGCAGAGCAGACCGGTGCCGAAGCGGGCGGCGAGGTCGGCGGCCGTCGCCCCGACGGCCTCGCCCGAGTTCGGCACGACACCCGCGACGACGAAGCCGTGGCTCGCGCTGTGTTCGTCGGACATGGTCACCACCCTCTCACCGCGCCGCCACCACGCGCGGCGACACGGCCACAGTGAACCACCGCCGCACCCCCGCGCGGAAGAGCAGACTGTCGGCATGTGCGGTCGCTACGTCGTTGCCCGGGCCACGTCCGATCTGCTGCCGAGCCTGCTCGACGGCCTCGGGCCGCTGCCCGACGACTTCAACGTCGCCCCGACGACGGTCGTGCCGGTCGTCCGCGAGCGCCACGGCGAACGCCGGCTGCCCGGCGCGCGCTGGGGCTTCGTGCCGTCGTGGTACCCCGACCTGAAGAAGCGGCCGCAACCGATCAACGCCCGCATCGAGACCGTCGCGACGAACGGCATGTTCCGCCGGGCCTTCGCGACCAGCCGCTGCATCGTGCCCGCCCAGGGCTACTACGAGTGGGTCGTCACCGAGACCGGCAAGCAGCCGCACTACGTGCACCGACCCGGCGCCGGCCTCGCCATGGCCGGCCTCGTGGGCGCCTGGCCCGACCCGACGAAGGCCGAGGACGACCCCGAGCGCTGGGTGCTGTCGACCACGATCATCACGCGCGACGCCCACGTGGCGCCGGGCGAGGTGCACGACCGCATGCCGGCCTGCCTGACCCCCGACTCGTACGACGACTGGCTCGGTGACGGCCTCGACGCCGACGAGCTGCTGGCGCTGCTCGACCGGGACTCGTTCGAGGTCGCGCACGACCTCGTGCAACACGAGGTGAGCCGCGACGCGAACAGCGTCCGCAACAACGGCCCACACCTGATCGAGCCCCTGGGCTGACGCCCGCCGGACGGGGAGGCGCGGGTCGCGTCCCCGACGCGAGCGCGGCCCGGCACGCCCGCCGCGTCAGCGTGCGTCGCGGTGGCTCGCCAGGCGTTCGCGGAGGTACGACGCGAGTTCGGTCTGGGCCCGTCGGGACTCGCGGGTCAGCCGGTTGAGGGGGACGCGGCCGCCGGCCGCCAGTGCGGGGTCGCGCGGCACCACGACGAGCGACCGACGGCCGAACTCGTTCTGCAGCGCCTCGCTCGCCCGCGCCGTGCGGTGTTCGCCGAAGACGCCGACGACCACGAGCATCACCCGGCGCAGGCCGCCGACCCCGTGTCGCCCTCGGATGCGGGCGAGCACCCGCTGCGCGTCGGCGAAGCCGACCGGGGTCGTGGGCGCCACGACGACCCCGAACACGCTCGGGTCGTCGAGCAGGTCGAGCAGGGCTCCGTCGGCGTGCGCCCCGAGGTCGTGCAGGGTGAGGTCGCGGTCGACGCTCGACGCGTCGTCGCCCCCGGTCAGCCGCGACCCGAGGTCGCCGCCGGAGTGGTCGACGAGCCGCGGCACGGACGCGCCGGAGAGCTGGGTGAAGAGCAACGCCGTGACCGTGGTCGTCCCGACGCCGCCGGCGACGCCCGCCACGACGACGGTCCGGCCCGTCACGGGCGTCCCCCGTCGGCACCGGCTCGCGGGTCGGCCTCGAACCGGGCGACCTGGACGATGCGGGGCGCCTGGCCCCGTCGGACGAGGCGGCCCCGACCGGCCGTCATCTGCTCGGCGTAGACCTGCGGCACGATCGGTCCTTCGCTGCGCTCGCCCGACATCACGAACGACGACCCGCCCGTGTCGCGGAGCGTCTGCAACGCGGGGTCGTAGAGGGCCCGGGCGGAGCCGGCGACCGGCCGGCTGACGAGAACGTGCAGCCGGAGGTCGCGGGCCGAGGGCAGGAAGGGCAGCAGCGGCTTGAGCGGTTCCGTGCCTCCCGAGGCGACGATGTCGTAGTCGTCGACGACCACCACGATGCGGGGGCCCGCGTCGCGATCGCCGGCCTGGCGCTTCGCGAGCTCGTCCGCGACGGCCACGGCTAGGGCGCGGGCGTCCGTGCTGGTCGAGGCGTGACCGCCGAGGTAGTCGTCCGGCACCTCGGCGACGAGGTCGCCCCGGAGGTCCATGAGGGCCACGACGAGCTCGTCCGGGGTCGCCCGGTCGACGAAGCCGCGGACCAGCCCCCGCAGCAGGGTCGACTTGCCGGCCTTCGAGTCGCCGAAGACGAGCAGGTGCTGGTCGGTCCCCGGGTCGAGGGCGACCGGCTGCATCGTGTCCTGGCGCAGGCCGAACGGGATCGCCTCGGGCTCGTCCAGGGCGTCGGGCAGCTCGTCCGGCGAGAGCTCGGTGGGCAGCAGCCTGATCGGCGCGGCCGCCGGGCCGTTCCAGCTCGCCGCCGACCGTCGGGCGAGTGCCTCGAGGGCGTCGCCGACCTCGTCGTCGTCCGTGTCGTCGAGCACCGGCAACGCCACCTGGGCGAACAGGTTCTCGTCGGTCAGCGCCCGGCCGGGCTGGTCGGCCCGGATGGTCTGGGCGAGCTTCCGACCGATGACCGAGTCCGCCGGGTCGTTCAGGTGCAGCTCGACGCGGGTGCCGACGAGCGGCTGCTGCGCCATCCGCAGCTCGTTCCAGCGCGTCATGCCGAGCACGACGTGCAGCCCGTAGCTGCCGCCCCGCTGCAGCAGGTCGCCGAAGGCCGTCTCGAGCTCGGTGAAGTCCCCGCGCAGCTGACCCGTGCCGTCGACGACCAGAACGACGTCGGCCGAGATCAGCTCGGGCACCTCCCCCGCCTCGTGCAGCCGACGCAGCATGGCGAGCGAGTCGATGCCGTGGTCGCGGAACACCCGCTCGCGGGTCGTCAGCATGGCGGCGAGCTCCTCGAGCAACCGGAGGAGGCGGTCCTTGCTCGCCCGCGTCGCGACGCCGCCGACGTGCGGGAACCCCTCGATGCGACCGAGTCCGCCGCCCGTGAGGTCCATGCCGTAGATGCTCACCTGGCGGGGCGTGTGCGTCAGGGCGAGGGACGCGACGAGCGTGCGCAAGAACGTGCTGCGCCCGGTCTGCGGCGCCCCGATGACGGCGACGTGGCCGCCGGCCCGGCCCAGGTCGAGCGACCAGGGGGCCTGTCGCTGGCGCGCCGGGTCGTCGAGCAGCCCCATCGGCACGCGCAGCCCGCCCGCCCGGTCCGCGCCGACGACCCGCGAGAGCGCCAGCCGGTCGGGCAGGGGCGGCAGCCAGACGGGGTCGACGTCGCCGCCGCCGCCCATGAGCCGGTCGACGGCCTCGTCGATCACGGCGCGACCGACGTCGGGACGCGAGAGCTCTTCCTCGCCGGCCTCGTCGTCGCCCCCGGCGATGCCGTTGTAGGTCGGCAGCAGAAGGGCGGTCGGGCGGGCGTCGTCGCCAGCGAGCGCGCGGGCCGCCTCGGTCGGCAGCGGGCCCGAGACGTAGCCCGCGCGGAACCGCCTGTACACCGAGGTGTCGACCTTCAAGAAGCCGAAGCCGGGCACGGCCGGCAGGTGGAACGCGTCCGGCCGGTCGAGCACGATCGAGCTCTCGGCCTCCGAGAAGGTGCGCAGGCCGATCCGGTACGAGAGGTAGGTGTCGAGGCCGCGCAGCTTGCCCGCCTCGATGCGCTGGCTCGACAGCAGCAGGTGCACGCCGATCGACCGCCCGATGCGTCCGATGGTGAGCAGCAGGTCGACGAACTCGGGTTCGGCCGTGAGCAGTTCGCCGAACTCGTCGATGACGACGAAGAGGTGCGGCATCGGCGGCAGCTCGGGGCGGCCGACGCGCATCTCGCGGTAGTGGCTGATCGACGAGGCCCCGCCCGCGTCGCGCAGCTGCTCCTGTCGCCGCACGACCTCGCCCTGGATGCTGACGCGCGCGCGCTCGGTGAGCTGCGCGTCGTCGGCCAGGTTGTCGATCAGCCCGGCGACGTGGGGCAGCCCCGCGAACGGGGCGAACGCCGCGCCTCCTTTGTAGTCGACCAGGACCATGCTGAGGTCGTCGGGCGAATGCGACAGGGCGAGGCCGAGCACGAGCGTGCGCAGCAGCTCGCTCTTGCCGGAACCGGTCGCGCCGATGCAGATGCCGTGCGGGCCCATGCCGAGCTGGGCGGACTCCTTGAGGTCGAGCAGCACCGGCGCACCGAAGTCGTCGAGGCCGATCGGCACGCGCAGGAAGTCCCGCGGCGAGCGCGGCGTCCACGCGGTCGCGGGCGTCAGCGTCGTCACGTCGTCGATGCCGAGCAGGTCGGTGATCTCGACGGCCTGGGCCGAGTCGACCTCGTCCTGGAGGCTGAGGCTGAGGCGCAGCGGGGTGAGGGTGCGGGCGACGGCCTCGAACAGCTGCGGGGTCGTGGCGTCGACGGTCGCCGTCTGCACGCGGACCTGCCCGTCGTCCTCGACCCGGGCGTCGGTCACGACGGCCTGGTCGCCCTCGACGGTGATGCGCAGGGTGACGTCCGACGGCTCGTGCAGCCGGTCGCTCAGCAGGTGGACGGTCGTCACGCCCAGGTCGGTCGGCGAGAGGTCGGCGTCGGGCACGGGGATGCTCGAGGCGACGTGCCCCCAGTCGTCGACGAAGACGACGAGCCGTGAACCCGCGGTCCGCGCGGTGGTGCCGATCGAGCGTTTCGTGGTGGCCGCCTCCTGGGCGCGGTCGCCCAGCTCGCCGCCGATCACCGAGAGCAACGAGGAGGCGCTGGTCGCGACCCGGCGTGCCGGCACCGGTCCGTCGTACAACGAGTCGTCGACCGCGTGCGGCACGAGGTCGAAGCCGCGCCAGTCGGCGGCGGCCGCCTCGGGGAACGCCGCGGCCAGGTGCACGTCGTCGGGCGAGTGCAGGGCGGCGAGCTGCAGGATCATCGAGCGCGCGACCCGCAGGGCGCCCTCGCGGTCGCCGAGCACGGCGACCGACCCGGCCCGGTCGAGGTCGACCGTGATGGGCATGCCGCGCACGGTCGAGAGGTGCTCGACGACGGACCGGGCCTCGCTGGCCATGATCGGGTCGAACGGCTGCACGGGGTTCGGGTCGTCGGGCACCGACATCGGGAACCAGGTCAGGTCGCCCTCGCCGATCCGCACCGAGAGGAAGTCGTCGTGGTGTCGCCGGCGCTCCCAGAGGCGGGCGGGGTCGCGCACGAGTTCGAGCAGGGCCGCCGGCTCGGGGTCGAGCACGGCCGCCGTCGCCCGGACCGACCGGGCCCTGGTGCGCATGCGCGACCGCAGCCGCTCGAGGAAGTCGAGGTAGCGTTCGCGCTGCAACCGACGCTGGCGGGCCGCGTTGCCCCGTTGGCTCAGGGTGACGGCGAGGCCGCCGACGAGGGCGACGATCAGGAGCACGGCGCCGACCAGCAGGAACAGCGGGTTCGAGCTGCCGCGGTAGACGACGATCATCACGACGCTCGAGAGGGCGCCCACGACGGGCAGCAGGGCCTGCACGGGCACGCCGCCCACCTTGCCGTCGGCCAGCTGCGGCGGGGGCGTGACGTCCTCGTGCTCGGCGGGCTGCACCGGTCGCGTGATCCGGGTCGGGCGGTGGACGAGCTTGACGGTCATCGGCCGGCCTCCTGGTCGTCGACGACGCCCGGCCGGGCGTCACGATCACGTGCCCGTCGGCGTTCCGACGGCCGGTCGTCCGCCGGTGGGCGGGTCGGCCCCGGGTCGTCCGCGGGCCGGGTCGTCCCTCGCGCCTGCGGGGCCTGCGGGCCGTCGAGGGGCAGCAGGGCCGCCGCGAGTCGGCCGTAGGCGATGCGGGTGCGCGTGCCCAGGGCGGCGCTCGACACCGGTCGTCCGCCCGAGCGGGCCGCGTCGTAGGGCACGCGCACGACGGGCACCGTGGGGTCGTCGCCGACCGTGACGGGCGCCGCCCGACCGGCGTCGCCGACGTCGACGAGGGCGATGACCACGTCGGGTCGGTCGGGGTGGTCCTTGACGGCCGGCACGAGGGCGGCGGCTTCCTCCGCCGCATGGCGGTCGGCGCGCGCCACGATGCACACCGTCCGGCTGGCCGAGACCACGTCGGTGAGGTCGGCGCGCCAGTCGCGGACCCCCCAGTCCGTGACGACGAGGTCGAAGAACCGGCTGATCGGGGTCACCTCGTCGAACCACCCGGCCGCGGCGGCCACCGCCCGCGACTCGCCCCGGGGGTCGAGCGACAGCGCGTACAGGCCGGAGGGCGTCCGCGGCAGGCCGTCGACCGCGTCGACCGACCGGCGGGCCGTGCGACGCCGCGAGCTCGGAGCGGCAGCCGACCCCACCGGGGCGCCGGCCTGCCACAACATGCCCCGGGGGCCGCGCGACGCGTCCACGCCGAGGACCAGCCCCGGACGGCGACGGGCGAGCAGGGCGGCGACGTAGCCCGCGGTCGAGCTGGCCCCGGCGCCGCCCCGCGCCTGCACGAACCCGATGCGGCGCGACACCGGCAACGGACGACGGACGATCTCGTCGACCGCCGTCACCTCGTGGACGCGGGCGCTGACGCTGCCGAGCAGGGCGAGCGGTGCCGACCGGACGAAGGCCTCGAAGGCGCTCACGAGAACGCACCCAGAAGGTCGGCGTAGACCCCGAACACCCCGAGCAGGACGGGCAGCAGGGCGACGACGCCCAGCGCCTCGACCAGGTTGCCGACGCGACGCAGCGAGGCGCGCTGGTGTGCCACCGGGTCGACGCCGCCGGCCACGACGGCGACGACGACCCCGGCCGCGAGCACGACGACCACGAGCCACGAGGGGGCGAGCGGCTGGACGAGCAGACCGCCGAGCAGGCCGACCAGGGCGGCGGCCCAGAGCCCCCAGCCCTGCGCGGCGATCGGCAGCGCCCGGGTGCGGGCGGCGACGACGAGCACCGCGGCGACGCCGAGGCCGACCTGCCACGGGTCGGCCGACCCGACCAACGACACGGCCGTGACGGCGACCGGGCCCGCGACGGCGTAGGTCGCCCAGGTCAGGGTGCGGTAGGCGTCGCCGACCGTGACCAGCACGTCGTCGCGGCGGCCGCGGCGACCGTCCACCACCTGGTCGTCGAGACCGGTCAACCCGGAGGCGCTCATCGCGTACCAGGGCAGCAGACCGCAGACGACGACGGCCAGCACCGCGCCCACGCCGACCGCGCCCGCGTCCGGGACCCCGAACGTGCGCAGGACGATCGGCACCGCGGAGAGGACGACGCCGAGGACGCCTCCCCACCAGGCCGACCGCGACCCGAGGCCGGCCCCGGCACCCAGCGCCAGGGCGACCCAGGCGAGCACGAGCACCCCGAGGGCGACGTCGACCGGGAGGAGGGCGGGTGCCGTCACCGCCCCGAGCACGACCGCGAGGGGCGCGGCGCACCCGAGCGCGACCGCGGTGGCGGCGACCGCGAGCCATCGACCGCCGAAGCGACCCGACACGAGGGCCACCACGACCGCGAGCGCGTAGACGGACGCGATCGTGCTCGCGGGGTCGACGTCGGGCGTCCGGGTCAGCACCACCGAGAGCACCAGCGAGAGCAGCCCGACGGCGACGGCCGCCGTCGCGGTGCGCGAGCGGCGCGTCCAGAGTCCCGGCCGGCCGGCCAACGACTCGGCCAGCACGTCCGTGACGTCCGCGACCTCGGGCGGCGGGGGTGCCGCGTCCTCGCGGAGCAGGCGCAGCAGCTCGCCGTCGACGACGCGCTGCTCGGCGACGGACAGCGAGGTGTCGAGCTGCTCCCCGGTCGAGCGGACGAGCGTCAGGGGCCGCGAGACGGCGCCGGGGCGCTCGTCGAGCAGCTCCATGAGGCGAGGGATCAGTCCACCGATCGGCTCGTCGGCGGGCACGACCAGCTCGGCCTTGCGTGCCGTGCCGACGATGGTCAGCCGGGTGTAGTCGGTCATCGGGGCTCCCTGGTGGGGGTGGGGTCGGGGACGTCGGTCGACGCGGGGGACGGTGAGGGCGAGACGGTGACCGGCACCGCGCCTCCCGACCCTCCGGTCGTCTGCGACTGGTTCGTCCGTTGGTCGGCGAGCACCGAGAGCACGAACGACGTGCCGGCGCAGCCCGCGCAGGCGACCGCCGCGATGACCAGGCCCACGACCAGGCGGCGGACGTTGTCGTCGACCAGACGGCGTTCGTCGAGCTCGCCGAAGAGCAGCGCCGAGACCAGTCGCGACCGGTGCGTCTTGACGGTCTCGAGCAGGACGACGTCGCGATCGCCGCTCATGAGTCCACCACCCCCGACGGCTGCACGGTGAGCCGGCGTTCGCCGAGCTCGACCACGTAGCCCGGGGCCGCCGGGCCCCGCAGGCCCGAGACGAGCGGCTGACGGGTGCCGTCCGGCGCGACGAGCGACGACCCGTTGGTCGAGCCGAGGTCGGTGACCCAGAGCACGGCGCCCTCCCACGCGAACAGGGCATGGGTCTTCGTCAGGCTGCGCGCGAGGTCGGCCCAGGCGAAGACGGGGTGCTCCTCCCCCTCGCGGTTGACCGGTGCGCGACCGATCAGCAGCGTCGTGTCGAGGTCGAGACGTTCGCCGCTGTCGAGCTCGAGGACGATCGACGGGGCTGCGGCCGACGGGCGGCCCTGGCCCGTGCGTCCGAAGGTGTTCTCGTCGGGCCGCCCGCGACCCTCGAGCGGGTCGGCCGCGTGGGGCGGCAGCGGAGCCGAGGCCGCGGCGGGCAGGGCCGGCCGCTGCACGAGCGGGGGCGACGACGTCATGGGGTCCCGGCCACGCCGCAGGTCGACCGTCACCGCCTGCCGGCGCACGCTGAAGCGCCCGCGCCGGTCGACCCTCAGCACGGCCGGCGGGCGACCGGTCAGGTCGTCCACGGTGCGCAACGAGAGCAGCAACCGGCCGATCGAGCGACCGCCGCGCACGTAGAGCACGACGTCGGACACCACGAAGGCCAGGGCGACGGCCACGACCGCGACCTCGACGGGGACGGGGACGACGGCGTCGCCGGGCGTCACGGCGGAGGACCCCGTGGCCACCCCGACGACGAGGACGCCGAGCAGCACGAGGGGCACGCCCCAGTCGATCGCGGCCGCACCGCGCCGCCTCGACGGCGTGGCCGTCTGCACGCCCGCGAGCAGCCCCGAGTAGGTGCCGATGGCGCTGCCGGCGGCCGCCGAGACGATCCGGACGCCGCACCAGAAGCACCAGGTCGCACCCGCGCCGAGAGGCTGGCCGCAGCGCCCGCAGCTTCGCGCGCCCACCAGTGCGCCCACGGTTCCGCCTCTCGCCTGCGGGGTGCCGGACCAGGTCGTCGAGACCGACGGGGAGCGATCGCCCGCGTCCCCGGAGCGCACGATCGGCCCCAGGCTAGCCGACCCCGCGTCCCCCGGTGGGACACCCGTTCCGGGGCCCACGACCACCCGTCCCCCGCCCCGGTCCCCCGATGTGTACCCCTCCCGCGGGTGGCGATCGAGACGAAATCGTGATTTCCTCATGAGTCGACCCGTGACGGGTCGCCATCAGTTCGAAGCAAGGGGAGAACGACATGATGAAGTTCGCCATGGGGAGCGAGACCCTCACGCAGTTGAGCCAGAAGACGAGCGGGGCCGGCGACGACCTCGGTGCGCTCGTCCGCCAGCTCGCCGACGCGGCCGAGCCGCTCGAAGGCCGCTTCAACGGTGCGGGCCGCGCCGCCTTCGACCGCTTCAAGGGCGAGGTCGACGGCATCTCGGTCGAGCTGAACGCGGCCCTGTCGTCGGTGCTGACCGGCATCACCGGCCAGAACCGTGCCTTCGTCGAGGGCGAGCAGCAGATCGCCGACGAGACCACCGCGGCCCAGTCCGGTGCCGGATTCGAGAGCGCCCGCTTCGGCGGCTCGCGCGCATAAGAGGGGAACGACCATGGCCAACGCAACCGACCGCCGCGACTTCGACCTCGGAGCCTCGGGCAACGCCCAGGACAACTTCAACGCCGTCGCCAGCCGCCTCGAGGCACTCATCACCCAGCGCGACGCCGACGTGAAGACCGCCATGGCGGACTACCAGGCCGACGGCTCCAGCGAGGAGTACGCGGGCAAGGAGCAGCGCTGGAACCGCGTCGCCACCGAGGTGCGCACCATCATCAACACCCTGCGCCAGTCGCTCGCGTCGAACGACGAGTCGGCCCAGACCGCCATGCAGCGGGCCAAGGCCGCCGTCGACGGCATCTAGGCCGTGCCCGTGAGCGACTCACGGGCGACGACCCTGCCGCACCCGCTCGCCGACGCGAGCGGGCCGGGCTGGATCGCGACGATCAGCACGGCCCCCGTCGTCGGGCTGACCTCGGGGCGACAGGCGCTGCTCGCCGACGCCACGCGGGCCGGCGTGCGGGTGGTCGTGGTGACCCACGACGACGCCCGCCTCAGCTGGGCCCTGTACCAGGCACTGCGCCTGCTGGCCGGTGCCTGGCTGGTGAGGGACGCCGAGGGCGGGCTCCGTCACGCCGTCGGTGGCGCCCGTGTCGCCTCGTACGACGAGGCGCTGCTCGACCCGTCGGCCGACCCCGTCGGGCGCGCGGCCGCGGTCACGGCCCCCGAGGCCGAGCTCGCGACGCTGCCGCAGCCGTCGGACGAGGCGATGCGCCCGTGGCTGCAGTTCTCCGTGGCGGTGCACCACGCCGCGCGAGCCGAAGCCCTGACCGGCTCGACGACGGAGGCGCTGGTCACCGCGGTCGCGGGCGTCGCGCCCACCGTGTGGGGCACCTCCGAACCCCCCGCCACCGTCTGGGACCGCGGTCGCCTCACGGCCCTGGCCCGGGCCCGCATGCCGCGGGACTCCCGGGTGCACGTCGCGGGCTCCGCACCCGACGGCACGGTCTGGACCGGCACGATCCGCATCGCGCGCAGCGAGACGGGCCTGACCGAGGAGACCCGGCTGCTGTTCGCGCTGCCCGAGGCGACCGGCGTCGACGACGCGACCCGCGCCTCCTCGGCCCTGCGCACCCTGTCCGAGAGGCAGCAGGTGCTGCTGGCGACGGCGTGGAGCCTGCGCGGCGCGGCCGACGCGACCATCACGCCGTACCGCCCCACGACGCCGCAGCCCCTCGCCGCGGTGGTCGGCGCCCGGGCCGTGCGGAGCCTGGGCCTCGACGCGGCCTCGTTCGCCGCCGAGCACGGCGGGACCACGACCGGCAACGCCCGCACCCCCTCGCTCGTGGTGCCGTTCGGCGCCGACGCGACCCGGTGGCAGCGCTTCGCGGCCGCCCTCGACGCGATCGGCCCGGGTGCGGTCGCCGACGCCCTCGTCCCCCCGGCGGTGCGCCGTGCCCCGTGAGTTCGTGATCCTCTCGGCCGAGCCCGTGACGGCCGTCGAGGTCGTCACCGCGGCCGCGGCGGTCGACGGCGGCCTCGGTGCCGGGCGCCTCTGGCAGGGCGGCGGCATCCAGATCGCGTCGACCGAGGGGCTGGTGCTCGCCGTGCTGCGCAGCACGCAGCTCGAGGACCCCCGGGAGGCGCGGCGCGGCCTCGGCCTGCCGGTCACCGTCCCGGCGTCCTCCCACGGCCCCGCCACCGACCGGTGGTGGACCGAGGCCTACGGCCCCTTCGGCGGGCCGCTCACCCAGGCGCTGGCCCGACGCCTGGCCGACGACGTGCAGGGCACCCTCGTGACGACAGGAGACGACCGATGAGCTCGTGGAGCATCCAGACCGACGGCGTGGTGAGCGTCCTGACGAAGGTGCAGGCCTCGGCCGAGACGTTCGCGGCGACCTTCACGGGCGTCGACACCGCCCAGGGCGAGCTGAACGCCGGGGTCGGCAGCGACATCCTCGTGTCGTCGGCCGTGGCCGTCGTCGACCTGATCTCGTCCGAGGCGTCTCGCGTGCAGGGCATCAACGCGCGCATCCTCGCCTGCGCGACCGGGGCCGGCGACGCGACCCTGGCCTACGTGAACGGCGACGAGGAGATGGCGGCGCAGACGCAGTCCGCCGCGATCCAGGCCGCCGGGTCGGGCGACCTGAGCTTCTTCGAGGGGGGCCGCTGATGGCGACGAAGGGGTCGCTGATCGACCCGTCCGAGTTCTACGGGCTCGACATCGTGCCCGAGTCGATCGCGTCGTCGGCGGCGAGCTACAAGTCGACGTCGACCGCGGTCACGACGAACGCCGAGGCGGTGGTGACGGACTGGTCGGGACTGTCCGCGTCGTACACCGCGCCCGAGGGGCCGCAGCTGTTCGCCTCGATGGACCCGGTGCGCACCGACGCCGAGGTCGTTGCGGGCAAGCTCTCGACCGTGGCCGACCTGCTCGACACGCTGGCCGAGGCGGTCACGGCACCCGTGGCGCGCATCAAGGAGCTCGTCACCGAGGCGAACGCCTTCCGCGCCTCGGTCGCCGGCGGCGTCACGCTCGACTTCTACGACCCCGACAACCCGCTCTTCCAGGCCAGCCAGATGAACGGCGGGGTCCCGGTCGTGCTCGAGGGCCAGGGCGAGACGACCATCCCGTGGAACGAGCACACGCCGTCGGTCGAGCGCAACAACGAGCTGCAGTCGCAGTACAACGCCGAGATCGCGAAGATCGACGCCGCCCGGGTCGAGTTCGAGAACGGCGTCAACGCCCTCCGCGACGACCTCTGCGTGGCTCCCCAGACCGCCGTCACGGGTGAGCAGCTCGACGCCGCGGAGGACAATCCGTGGGGCGCCCAGGGCAAGGGCGAACGGTCCTGCCAGGAGTCGGTCGGCGACGGACTGGTCGAGTTCGGCACCAGCTTCGTCGAGGGCACGGTGTCGCTCGTCGGCTTCGACGCCGCGAACGGCTGGAAGCACGACTGGTCGTTCGCCGGTGAGGCCTGGACCGGCATGCTGACCGGTCTCGGCGCCCTCGCGATCACGGTGGCCTTCCCGGCGGCGCCCGCCCTCGCGAACCTGCCCGACTCGGCCGTGCCCGAGTCGTTGCGCGGCCTCCGCGACAACTACAAGCAGACGATGGACGGCCTGGTCGGCGGCATCGTCGGCACGCCAGAGCAGTGGGAGGAGGACCCGGTCGCCGCGGGCACCTTCGCCGTGGCGAACGTCGCCTCGTTCTTCATCCCGGGCGCGGGCCAGGTCGGAGCGGGCCTCAAGGTCGGGTCGGGCGCGGCCCGGGCGGCGACGCTGACCGGCCGGCTGGCCGAGGTGGCGGAGGACGCGTCGCACCTGCCGAAGGGCCTGGCGCGGGTCGAGGACCTCGTCGCCGAGTTCGGCGAGCACGGCAGCGGCCTGTCGAAGCTCGACGACCTCGACGGCCTGACCGACACGATGGCCGCCCTCGACCGCATGACCGAGGTCGAGTTCTCCGGCCTGACCGGCGCCCTCAAGGCCGGCGAGAAGGTCGACTTCGGGTCCCTGTCGAAGCTCGAGGACTTCGCCGACCACGGCGACCTCGGTCGAGCAGCCGAGGAGGCGCGGGCCGCGTCCCCCACGCACGCCGACGCGTCCGCCCACGCGGGTGGTGGCACCGGCTCCGACCCGGCCGCCGGTGCCGCCCGCGCCGCCGACCCCGGATCGGGCGGCACGACGCTGCTCGAACGTGGCGACGACGGAGGGGCGGCCGATGCCGGGCGAGCCGACGGTGCCGGGTCGAGCGACGCAAGTCGCGCGGACGGCCCTGTCGACGGTGGCGACGCCATCCCGGACCGGCCAGCAGACGGTGGCCGCGGTGCCGAGGTCGACGACCTCGACCTGTTCGGCCCGGACGAGACGCCCGGTCCGCGAACGGACACCCCGGGAACCGGTCCGACGCCGCACCCCACGCCGACCGTCGAGCACCACGTCACGGTCTCCGGCTCCGACCTGCCGACGAAGCAGAAGCCGTTCGCCCACGGTCAGATCCTCGCCCCGGACACGGCGTACACGGTGCCCGGCCGGGGCGTGTTCTCGACCGACGCGACAGGTCGCATCGTCCACGTCGAGACCGAGTACGGCGGCAAGGGCAACCTGAACTACGACCTCATGAAGCCCGCCGCGGACACTACTTACGTCGTCGGTGGAAAGCACGTCTACGTCACCGACCACGCCAGCCGCACGGTGCTCGCCGAGTTCGACGACCTCCAGCTCGGCGATGCCGACCGGTCCGAGTCGGTGCAGAAGCGCATCGGCAAGGAGGGCGGTGTCGGGTACGAGGGGGGCCACCTCCTGGCCAACGTGTTCAGCGGCGGCGGCGAGAAGATCAACATCGTGCCGATGCTGCAGGAGGTGAACCGCGGAGCCGGGCATTCCTTCGGTAACCTCGAGAGGGACATCCGTCAGCTCGCCGGTGCCTCCGATCGCGCGGTCATCACGCTCAGCGTCAGACCCCGGTACTCCGGGACGAATACCGTTCCCGCCAGCTTCCAAGCCGTGTTCCATGCCGAGGGATCGATTCCCAGACAGGAGTTCTACTCGAATGTCCGATGACGACAAGGCCGAAGGCCTCGAGGGCGAGCGAGCGATCCTGCGGCAGATCGGAGTCCAACTCTTCGGTCTGCTTCCCCGAGGGTTCGACCGCATCGTCATGAAGACCAGCATGGCGGGCGGAGTCATGGCAGGCGAGACCGTCCTGCTTCGTCCCGACGGAAGCGAAGGCTACGCACTGCCTGACGAGACGACCTTCGAGACAGCACGGGACCTCAGGAAGATGATGCACAAGGCTGGGGCAGGAACATGGTTCACGGCTGTCTTCACCGTCACCGACACCGGCAAGTTCAGCGCGAGATACGACTATGACCACGAGCCGGAGATCGGTCACTTCGCGGCCGAGGCCTATCGTGCCGACTTCGAGGATTTTCCCCGGACGGCCGAGAACACGCCCGAGTGGCTCGCCGCGATCCTCGCGGGTGCGCCCACCCGGCACGACCTCGTCGGCCGTGACGAGGGTCCCGTCTGAGAGGCGTGACATGGACTCGAGCAACAAGGGTGGAGTCGCGTGACGCAGCCGTCGCCGTTGATGCCCGGACCTCCACTGTCCTCCGCCAGCCTCGACGCCGCTGTCGAGCGTCTGCCCGACGACGTCGTGGCCCTGTGGCGTGACCACGGGCTGGGCGCGACGGCTGACGGGTACCTGCGCATCGTCGACCCCACCGCGTGGCAGGACGTCCTCGCCGAGGTCGCACCTCGATTCGCGGCGGCCACGCCCCTGATGTCGTCCGCCCTCGGAGACCTGGTCGTCTGGCTCGACGGCCGAGCGCACCTCCTCGAATTCCGACAGGGCACGAGCCGGATCATCGCCAACAGGCTCTCGACGCTTCTCGTCATCCTCGGCTACGAGTCGTTCCTGGCCGACCCCGACTACTTCGACTGGAGCCCTTTCCCGGAGGCGCGGGAGCGTCTCGGGGTACCCCGCGCCGACGAATGCTTCGGTTTCAGCCCGCTGCTCGCCCTCGGAGGCCGACGATCTGCTGCGTCCCTCGGGGTCGTCGACATGCGCGAGCACGTCCTCCTGATCTCCTCCGTCGCGGGCCCGCTCCCGTGACTCACGCCAGCCGCACAGACGCCGCATGCTCGCATCCACGTGCACGTGAGGTGGGGCTGTCGGTCGCGACCGAGCAGTCGACGACGGGCGGGACCCTGATCCTCGTCGGAGGTGGCACATCGCCCGATGCCCACCTCGAGGCGTGCCTCACGACCTCGAGAGAATTGGCGGACTCAGGAGTGCTCGGGCCCGTGCCGTCCGCTCGCGACTCGGAGCCCCACGGCATGCCTGTCGTCGGCGGCGGTCGGGCACACGAGTCGAAGGGAGCACCCGAGTCGTGACACAGCAAGGGAACCCGCCCGGGCTCGAGCAAGAGCGCTCTGCACTGAGAGAGGTCGGGCTGGCCCTCCATGGCGAGATCGCCCCGGGTTTCGATCGCATCGAGGCCGAGATCAGCATCGCCGGTGGTGTCTCCTCCGGAAAGAAGCGCCTCTACCGCCCGGACGGGACGGACGACTCCGTCATGGGCAAGAGAGACTCCAACCTCCGTGCTCGTGAACTCAGAGAGGCCATGTACAGGCCGGGGGCCGGAACATGGTTCACCGCCTGGTTCACGGTCACGGCCGAAGGGAAACTCAGCACGCGATTCGACTACGACAACGAACCCGAACTGGGCCACTTCGCCGCCGAGGCGTACCGAGCCGACTTCGACGAGTTCCCCCGCACCCCCGAGAACACCCCCGATTGGCTGGCCGCCATCCTCGCCGGTGCACCGACCCGCCACGACCTGGTCGGCCGCGAACACGGTGACGACCGAGGACGATGAGGCCTGCGGGCCGAGACGCCTCAGAGCGGCAGCACGGCCTCGAGGGCGAGCGGGTCGCCGTCGATCGCGATGTCGTTGAGCTGCCGGCCGACGAACTCGGCGGCCTCGACCGTGTCCGACTCGATCCGGTGCCCCGTGCCGTCGACGACGAGAGCCCAGGCGACCGGCCCCCCGGAGGCGCGGGTCGGCTCGAGGCGGCAGCGCGTCAGTTCGCGGTCCTGTCCGAATCGCATGTCCGACAGGTCGGCGATGACCATGCACTCGAGGTCGTCGAGGAACCCGTGGAGCGTGGCGTCCGTCGCGATCTCGAACCGCGCCTCCTCGTCGAGGTCGTCGGCGGCCGAGGTGAACCGCGTGCCCTCGATCGTCCGGACGATCCACGAGACGTGGTCGCCGACGGTGACGAAGGACTGCATGCTGCTGACCCTCGGCCCGATGTCGGCGTGCGCGTACACCGGGGGCAGGTCGGTGACGCTGACAACGACGCCGTCGCGGCGACCCACCACGCGGCGGTCGGAGTCGACGACGATGCCCTGGTTGCGGGGCACCCACGGGTTCTTCGGCAACTCGTCGAAGAGCACCTCGTCGAACGCGAACACGACCCCGCTCTGCTGGCTCATGGCACCAGCCAAGCACCTGCGGGCCGGTGAGCAGGCCCGGAGACGGGCCCGAGAAAGAGAGAAGGCCCACCCTGAGGTGAGCCTTCACGTTCGTGCGCGAGGGGGGACTTGAACCCCCACGCCCTTTCGAGCACTGGCACCTGAAGCCAGCGCGTCTGCCAATTCCGCCACTCGCGCGAACTCGTAGACTTTAGCACGCGTCGGACGGCCGGAAGAGCACCGGTGAGTACCTTTCACTCGTTCGGGCTAAGATCGGGCGACCAGAGACCCCGAACCTGGAGACCCATGGGACTGCTCGACAACTTCGAACGCGGGCTGGAGCGCGCCGTCAACGGCGCCTTCGCCAAGACGTTCCGTTCGGGCGTGCAACCACTCGAGATCACGAACGCGCTGCGTCGCGAGCTCGACACCAAGGCGGCGGTCGTCTCGCGTGACCGCATCCTCGTGCCCAACGAGCTCCAGGTGCGCCTCGCCCCGATCGACTACGAGAAGATGTCCGGCATCGGTCCGGCCCTGATCGACGAGCTGACGCAGCTCACCCAGCGGCACGCCACGGCGCAGGGGTACCAGTTCGCCGGCCCGCTCGGCATCCGCCTCCGGGAGGACGACTCGCTCAGCGTCGGCATCATGTCGGTCGACTCGCGCAACCTGCGTGGCGAGGTGCAGTGGAAGCCGTTCGTCGAGATCGACGGCAGGCGCCGCGAGCTCAGCGGTGCCCGCACCATCATCGGCCGGGGCAGCGACGCCGACATCACCGTGCAAGACACCGGCACGTCCCGTCAGCACGTCGAGATCCTGTGGGACGGCTCGCGGGCACAGGTGCGCGACCTCGGCTCGACCAACGGGTCGAAGCTCAACGGCAACCCGCTCACCAAGGCGCCGCTGCAGCCCGATTCGGTGATCCAGATCGGCCGGACGCGTATCGTGTTCCGCGTGCTCCCCCAGTCCTCGACGCCCGACCCCTTCGACGGGCCCGACCCGACGGGTGGCCGACGATGACCTCAGCCCTCACCCTGCTGGTGCTCCACTTCGGCTTCCTGGCCGTCCTGTGGCTGTTCGTCTTCGTGATCGTGTTCGCGCTGCGAAGCGACCTCTTCGGGCAGCGGGCGCGCAAGATGCCCGCCGACGCCACACCCGGCAAGGCGAGTTCGACCGCCACCGCGCCTCCTGCTCCCTCTCCCCGCCCGGCGCCCGTCGCACCGGCGCCGACACCGCAGGGTGACGGCCGGGCGACGCGCCTCGTCATCACGAAGGGCGCCAAGGCCGGACTCGAGATGCCGCTCGGCGACGGGCCGCTCACCATCGGCCGGTCGCAAGAGAGCAACCTCGTGATCCGCGACGACTACACCTCGACCCACCACGCGCGCCTCATGCTCTGGAACGGCCGCTGGGTCGTGCAAGACCTCGACTCCACCAACGGCACGTTCCTCGCCGGTGAGCGCGTGTCGGTCCCCACCCCCGTGCCCACGGGCACGACCGTGACGATCGGGCAGACGAGCTTCGAGCTCCGACGGTAGGCACTCATGACGACTCACGCCAAGAGTGCCGCCCTGTCCAACGTGGGCAAGATCCGCTCCAACAACCAAGACAGCGGGTACGCCGGCACGCAACTGTTCGTCGTGGCCGACGGCATGGGCGGGCACGCGGGCGGCGACGTGGCGTCGGCCATCGCGATCCGGCGGATCCGCGAGACGGACCGCGTCTACACCTCACCCGGCGACGCCGAGTTCGCGCTGCAGTCGTCGCTGATCGCGGCGAACCAGCTGTTGGCCGAGACGGTGTTCGAGCACCAGGAGCTCACCGGCATGGGCACGACCGTCAGCGCGATGCTGCGCGTCGGCGACAGCATGGCGGTCGCCCACATCGGCGACTCGCGCATCTACCTGTTCCGCGAGGGCGAACTCAGCCAGATCACCGCCGACCACACGTTCGTGCAGCGTCTGGTCGACAGCGGCCGCATCACGCCCGAAGAGGCCGCGGTGCACCCGAGACGCAGCGTGCTGATGCGCGTGCTCGGCGACGTCGACGCCGCGCCCGAGATCGACACGGCGACCCTGGGCACGCAACCCGGCGACCGCTGGTTGATCTGCTCGGACGGCCTCAGCAGCTACCTCGCCGAAGAGCGCATCAAGAAGGCGCTGGCCATGGGCCTCGACGCCGAGCAGACCGCCAAGCGCCTCGTGAAAGAGACCCTCGACCACGGCGCCCCCGACAACGTCACCGTCGTCATCGTCGACGTCGACGAGTCGGGCGACTCGGCCCTCGACGAACCCGTCACGGTCGGTTCGGCCGCCGCGCCCCTCAGCTTCGACAGCGACGCGGGACGCAAGCAGCTGCGCCTGCCGACGATCCTGCTGCACCCGCTCAAGGTCGCCACGACGCCGGAGGACAGCCACTTCGAGCCCGAGAGCGACGAGTACCTCGCCGAGCTCATCGCCGAAGACAAACGACGTCGCCGGCGCCGCCGCATCACCTGGCTGACCGCCCTGGTCGTGGCGGTCGCCGCGCTCGTGGCGGGCCTGCTGCTCACCTACCAGTGGACCCAAGACCACTACTACGTGGGCGAGGAGCGCGGCACCGTCGTCATCTACAAGGGCGTGCAACAGAGCCTCGGGCCGATCAGCCTGTCGAGCGTCTACGAGACGACCGACGTCCGGGTCGACGACCTGCCGAACTACACGCAGACCACCGTCGGGGACACCATCAACGCCGGCTCCCTCGCGGACGCCCGGGCGATCGTCGAGAGGTTGGCCGATGCCAGCAACCCCTGACGCACCGGGCGGCGACGCCACCGAGGTCATCGGACGCCCAGGAGGCGCGCGCGGGTCGTCCGCGAAGGCCTCGCGTCCCACGAACATGACGCAGGCGATCTCGTTGCGCCTGCGCGAACCCGCGCGGCTCCGCAACCTCGAGCTGCTCATGCTGCTGATCGCCTGCGGCGTGGCGGCCGGGGCGATGGTGCTCGTGCAGCTCGGGGCGACCGGCGAGGTCGACCCCACCGTGCTGATCGCCGGGTCGATGGTGCTCGGGCTCGCCCTGATCTTCCACGTGGTGCTGCGGGTCGTGGCCCGAGAGGCCGACCCGTTCGTCATGCCGATCGCCGTGACCCTCAACGGCATCGGCATCTCGATGATCTACCGCCTCGACCTGGCCGAGGGACGCGAGGGCTGGGCGGCGCTCGGCATCAAGCAGATGGTCTGGACCGTCCTCGCCATGGTCATCGCCCTCGGCGTGCTGCTGGTCATCCGCAACTACCGCGTGCTCTCGCGGTACCGCTACATCGCCATGTTCGTCTCGATCGTCCTGTTGCTGCTGCCGTTGCTGCCCGGCATCGGCCGCGAGGGCCTCAACGCCCGCGTGTGGATCGACATCGGCCCGTTCTCGTTCCAGCCGGGCGAGATCGCCAAGATCACGTTGGCGATCTTCTTCGCCGGCTACCTGGTCACCGCCCGCGACAACCTGTCGCTCATGGGGCCGAAGATCCTCGGGATGCGGTTCCCCCGGCCGCGTGACCTCGGGCCGATCCTGATCGTCTGGCTCGTGGCCATGGGCGTGCTGATCTTCCAGCGCGACCTCGGCACCTCGCTGCTGTACTTCGGGCTGTTCCTCGTCATGATCTACGTCGGCACCGGGCGCGCCAGCTGGATCATCCTCGGCCTCGGCCTCTTCGTCGGCGGCGCACTCGTCGCGAGCACGTTCCTCGGCTACGTGCAGGGGCGCTTCGCCGCCTGGCTGAACCCGTTCGCCCAGTCCGAGTACGACGCCGTCGGCGGGTCGTTCCAACTCGTGCAGGGCCTCTTCGGCCTGGCCAACGGCGGCCTGATCGGCACCGGTCTCGGCCAGGGCCGGCCCGAGACGACGCCCCTCGCCGAGAGCGACTACATCTTCGCGTCGCTCGGTGAAGAACTCGGCCTCGCCGGCCTCTTCGCGATCCTCGCCCTCTACCTGCTGCTGGTCTCGCGCGGCTTCCGCATCGGCTTCGTGGGGCAGGACGACTTCGGCCGCATGCTCGGCGTCGGCGTCGCCTTCGTCGTGGCCCTGCAGGTCTTCGTGGTCATGGGCGGCGTGACGCGCGTCATCCCGCTCACCGGCCTGACGGCCCCCTTCCTCGCCGCGGGCGGCTCCTCGCTCGTGGCCAACTGGATCATCGTGGCCCTGTTGCTGCGACTGTCCGACTCCGTCCGCGACCAACCGAGGCTGGTGATCGGCTGATGAACAAAGAACTCCGACGCGTGAGCTACGTGGTGCTCGCCATGTTCGTCGCGCTCTTCCTCTCGACGACGTACATCACGGCGTTCCAGGCGGACGCCCTCAACGCCGACTCCCGCAACTCCCGCGCCCTGCTCGAGAGCTACTCGGCACAGCGCGGCCCCATCCTGGTCGGCGGGCAGGCCGTCGCGCAGTCCACCCCGGTCGACGACCAGTACGAGTTCCAGCGCACCTACTCGCAGCCCGACCTCTACGCGCCCGTCACCGGCTACTACACGCTGGGTCAGGGTTCCCGCGGCATCGAGGACGCGATGAACCGTTACCTCACGGGCAACGCGAACTCGCAGTTCTTCGATCAGGTGAACTCGCTCCTGACCGGTCAGGACCCCGAGGGCGCCACGGTCAACCTGACGCTCGACCCCACGGTGCAACAGGCCGCCTACGACGCCCTCGGCTCGAACTCGGGTGCGGTCGTCGCGATGGATCCTCAGACCGGCAAGATCCTCGCGATGGTGTCGAAGCCCAGCTACGACCCGAACCCGCTCGCCAGCCACGACCGCCAGACCGTCACCGACGCCTACGACTCCCTGATCGCCGACCCCTCGGCACCGCTGCAGAACCGGGCCATCCAGGGCGACCTCTACGCACCCGGTTCGACGTTCAAGCTGATCACGACGGCCGCGGCGCTCGAGAGCGGCGACTACACGCCCGACAGCGAGTTCCCCAACCCGTCGACGCTGACGCTGCCCGGCACGACGACCGACATCAACAACGCCGAGGGCGGAAGCTGCGGTGGCGGCGAGACGGCGACCATCGCCACGGCGCTGCGGCTGTCGTGCAACATCCCCATGGCACAGCTCGGTCAGGCCCTCGGGGCCGAGGCCCTGCAAGAGCAGGCCGAGAAGTTCGGCTTCGGCGACGACTCGATCGGCATCCCCCAGGCCGTGACGCCGAGCCAGTTCCCGATCGAGGACTCGAAGGGCCAGGCGATCAACGACGCCACCCTCATGCTGCAGTCGTTCGGGCAGGGTTCCGACCGGGTGACCCCCCTGCAGATGGCCATGGTCTCGGCGGCCATCGCCAACGGCGGCACCGAGATGAACCCCACGTTGATCGAGAGCGTCCTCAACCCCGACCTGAGCCCGGTCGAGGACTTCTCCCCGTCCGAGTACGGCAAGCCCATCAGCTCCCAGACTGCGGCCACGATGACCGACATGATGGTGCAGGACGTCGCGAACGGTGCGGCGAGCAATGCAAGAATTGACGGCGTCGACGTCGCCGGCAAGACAGGGACGGCCGAGAACGGCCCCGGCGATCCGTACACCCTCTGGTTCACCGGGTTCGCACCCGCGGCGGACCCCGAGGTCGCGGTCGCCGTCGTCGTCGAGAACGGCGGCGGTCGAGGGCAGTCCGCATTCGGCAACAGTGTCGCGTCACCGATCGCGAAGAAAGTACTAGAGGCGGTGCTGAACAAATGAGACCATCCGGCGGAGTCACCTTCGGTGGGCGTTACCAGCTGTCGACCCGAGTCGCCATCGGCGGCATGGGCGAGGTGTGGGAAGCCACCGACCTCGTCATCGGCCGCACGGTCGCCATCAAGATCCTCAAGGACGAGTACCTCGGAGACCCCGGGTTCCTCGAGCGATTCCGTGCCGAGGCGCGCCACGCCGCGCTCGTCAACCACGAGGGCATCGCCAACGTCTTCGACTACGGCGAAGAAGAGGGCAGCGCCTACCTCGTGATGGAGCTCGTCCCCGGCGAGGCCATGTCGACCGTCCTCGAGCGCGATCGCGTCCTGCCCACCGACAAGGTGCTCGACATCGTCGCGCAGACGGCGTCCGCCCTGCAGGCCGCCCACGCCGCGGGGCTCGTCCACCGTGACATCAAGCCCGGCAACCTGCTCGTCACCCCCGACGGCCGCGTGAAGATCACCGACTTCGGCATCGCACGCATCGCCGACCAGGTGCCGTTGACGGCCACGGGCCAGGTCATGGGCACCGTCCAGTACCTGTCGCCCGAACAGGCCAGCGGCCACCCGGCGTCGCCGAGCACGGACATCTACTCGTTGGGCATCGTCGCCTACGAGGCGCTGGCCGGGCGCCGCCCCTTCACGGGCGAGTCGCAGGTCGCCATCGCCATGGCCCAGATCAACGAGCAGCCGCCGGACCTCCCCTCGACGGTGTCCGAGCCCGTGCGCCGTCTCGTCCTGTCGTGCATCGCCAAGAAGCCCGGCGAGCGTCCGGCCACCGCGTCGGCCCTCGCGCAGGCGGCTCGCGCGTTGCGTCGCGGCGACGTCGCCGCGGCCACGGTCGCCGTGCCGGCGATCGGTGCCGCGGCGAACACGCCCGTCGACGCCCCCACCCAGGCCTTCAACGCCCAGGACGCCACGACGCAGCTCTTCGACCCCCTCGCGACGCGGGCACAGAGCGCCGCGGGCGGGGCGGCCGCGGGCTACGTCGCGGGCTCGGCCGACCCCGACGCCCTGCGCGACGACGACGACCTCGACGAGAAGAAGAAGCGCAGCCCCTGGTTCTGGCCGCTCATCGTCCTCGCCGTGCTGGCGGTCGTCGCCCTCGTGGTCGGCATCGTGTTCGCCCAGGGCGACACCGACGACCCGGCTCCGGTGCCGACGACGTCCAGCGCGGCGCCGTCACCCAGTCGCACCTCGACGACGCCGACGCCCACGCCCTCGACGGTCACCGTCTCGTCGGGCGACTACGTGGGCCTGACCGAGGCCGCCGCCCGGGCGGCCCTCGAGGAGCTCGACCTGCAGGTCGACTCGGCGGACGCCGGGTCGAGCGCGCCGAGCCCCGACCAGGTCGGCACCGTCGCGAGCATCGACCCCACGGGAGTCCTCGAGAAGGGCTCTTCGGTCACGATCTACATCTACCGGGCCGCCCCGACGCCGGCCCAACCGTCGACGCCGACGGCGAGCCCGGGCGAGATCGAGGCCGGCGACAGCGCGGTGATCAGCTGGCCCGCCTACACGGGGTGCCCCACCGGCTACTCGCTGACGGGTTACTCGTACACGATCACCGGCGGTTCCGACACCTCGGGCCAGGCGGCCGGCGGTCTCGGTGCCAACGCGACGTCGCTGACGGTCACGGCCTCGACGGCCGGCAACCTCACGGTCAGCTACGTGGCGAACTGCGGCCAGATCGCTTCCGAGCCCTCGCCCGGCGTGACCGTCACGGTCACCGCCCCGCCGGCGACCGAGACCCCGGCTCCCGACCCCACCGACGACCCGCAGCAGTGAACCAGATCGTGACCCCGGACGCTCGTCCGGCCGGGGTCACGATGCACTGACAATCATCCCCGCGACCGAGGCCCGTACCCAGTCCGGGGGAGTCCGCCCCGGTACACTTGCTCCGACCGTGTCGCCAGACAGGGGTGGGTCGTTGGGAGAACAGGCGTGGCTGAAGGTGTGAGAGAGAGCATCCATCTCCTCGCCAACCGGTACCAGATCGGTGACCTGATCGGCCGCGGTGGCATGGCCGACGTCCACGTCGGCACCGACGCCCGACTCGGTCGCAAGATCGCCGTCAAGCTGATGAAGCCCAGCCTCGCGACCGATCCGGCCTTCCGGTCGCGCTTCCGGCAAGAGGCCCAGGCCGCGGCCCGCATGGCGCACCCGACCATCGTCCGCGTCTTCGACGCCGGCGAAGAGGTCGTCCGCGACAGCCGGGGCCTCGACGTGGTCGTGCCCTTCATCGTCATGGAGTACGTCGAGGGCCGCCTCCTCAAGGACATCGTCGCCGAGGGCCCGCTCGAGCCCGACGAGGCCGTCCGCATCACCGCGGGCGTGCTCACCGCCCTCGAGTACTCGCACCGCGCCGGCGTGGTCCACCGCGACATCAAGCCCGGCAACGTCATGCTGACCAACTCCGGCCAGGTCAAGGTCATGGACTTCGGCATCGCCCGAGCCATAAGCGACTCGGCCGCCACGGTCGCGCAGACCACGGCGATCCTCGGCACCGCGCAGTACTTCAGCCCCGAGCAGGCCCGGGGCGAGACGGTCGACGCACGCACCGACCTCTACTCGACCGGCGTCATGCTGTTCGAGTTGCTGACGGGCGAGCCGCCCTTCACGGGCGATTCCGCCGTGGCGGTCGCCTACCGTCACGTCAGCGAGCCCCCGGTCCCGCCGAGCACCGTGCGACGTGCCGTCAGCCCGGCACTCGACGCCGTCGTCCTGCACGCCCTCACCAAAGACCGCTTCGACCGCTTCCAGACGGCGGCCGAGTTCCGTGACGACCTCGAGGCCGCGGCCGCAGGGCGCGCGCCGGCACGGCGACCGCACGCCGTCGACGCCGGCTCCACGCTCTTCGGGGTCAACCCGCACGCCAGCGCCGGCAGCGAGGCCGCACTGAAAGAGCTCCAGTCCGACGACACCGGGCGACCGCAGCGCACCCAGACGCGACCCCCCGTGGCGTGGATCTGGGCGGGCATCGTCCTCGTCACCTTCGTCATCGTGGCCGTCGTGTTCTGGGTCGTCAACCTCACCCCGCCGACGGTCGACAATGCGCAGTCCTCCCGCATCCCCGACCTCGTCGGGGTCAGCTTCGAGACGGGGTCGGCCCGTCTCGACGACCTCGGCCTGACGGCCGTCCGGGCCGAGGCCACCAGTCAGACCGTCGACGCGGGCGACATCATCTCGACCGACCCGCAGCCCGGCACGTCGGTGCCCAAGCAGTTCGCCGTCACGGTGACGGTGTCGTCGGGGCCCGAGCTCACCTCCATGCCCGACGTCACCGACCAGACGGTCGACGCCGCGTGGCAGGCGATCACCGACGCCGGTCTCGAGCGTGGCCGCCAGCAGACCGACTACTCGCCCACGGTGCCCGAGGGCTCCGTCCTGTCCAGCGACCCCACGGCGGCCGCCCAGGTGGCCCTCGGCTCGAGCGTCGACCTCGTCGTCTCGAACGGCCTCGTGCAACTGCCCGACGTCACGCGCCAGCCGTCCCAAGAGGCGATCACGACCCTCCAGGACGAGCTGGGCCTGGTGGTCACCCCTCAGTCCGACCCCGGGTGCACGGGCGAGACCGTGTCGGGCATGAGCGTCCCGCCCGGCGACGTCGCGCAGGGTTCCGCGATCACCCTCCGCATCTGCACCGGCTGAGCCGGCCGGCCTCCGAGATCAGCCGAGGTCGACCAGCGGGTCGAGCCCCGTGGCCGTCTCGGCGGCGTCCGGCAGCCCGGCCACCGTCAGCCAGTTGCCCATCATCTGGTAGCCGCCCTGGGTGAGCACGGACTCGGGGTGGAACTGCACGCCGTAGAGCGGCGCGGACCGGTGGCGCAGGCCCATGATGACCCCGCCCACGGTCCGTGAGGTGACCTCGAGCGTCTCGGGGACCGTCTCGTCCACGACGGCCAGCGAGTGGTAGCGCGTGGCGGTGAAGGGCTGCGGCACGCGGTCGTAGAACGCGCTGTCGTCGTGCTCGACCTTCGACGTCTTGCCGTGCATCAGCTCGTCGGCGTGCGTGACCGTGGCCCCCAGGGCCTCGGCGATGGCCTGGTGGCCGAGGCAGACGCCCAACAGCGGCTTGTCCGCCGCCACCGCCGCGTGCACGACGTCGATCGAGACGCCGGCCGCCGCGGGCGTGCCCGGCCCGGGTGACAACAGGACGCCGTCGTACTCGGCGATGCGGTCGGCGGTCTCGGCCGCGTCGAACGCGTCGTTGCGGACGACGTCGGTCTCGGCCCCCAGCTGCTGGAGGTAGCCGTTCAGGGTGTAGACGAAGCTGTCGTAGTTGTCGAGGACGAGGATGCGCGTCATGGTTGCTCCACGGTGACGTCGGGTGCGGGCAGGAGTTCGTTCACGTACGGGAAGACCCACTCGACGAGGGCGAACAGCGCCGCCGCCACGAGGACGAGCACGAGCAGCAGCCGCACCCACCAGGGGCCGGGCAGCAGACGCCACAGGGCGGAGTACATCGTCAGCCTCCGATCCCGGCGGCCGCGAGCTCGGCGGGGGCGCCGGCCGTCAGCGGTTGCCACGAGTCGAACACGCCGTACGCGACGATGCGTTCTTGAGCGGTGAACATGGGGTTGCAGCTCGTCAGGGTGATGAGTCGGTCACCGGAGGCCGCCGAGACGTCAGGGGCGTCGGGCACGGGCTGGAGCACCGAGACCTGGGTCGCCGGCACGTACTGCAGGTTGCGGAACGAGTAGGTGAACCACCCGTCCTGCGTCTGGACGTACATCTTGTCGCCCTCTCGGAGGTCGGCGATCTTGTTGAAGGGTGCGCCGTAGGTCGTGCGGTGCGCGGCGATGCCGAAGTTGCCGACCTGCCCGGGCATCTGGGTCTCGTCGTAGTGGCCGATGCCGATCTTGTTCAGGGTGCGCACGGTGCTCGTGCCCCCCGCGATCGGCACGGCGTAGTCGGCGCCGAACCGCGGCACGTAGAAGTTCGCGAACTTCTCGGCCTCGGCCGGAGGCGTCCCCGCGGGCGGTTCGCCGTACGACCCCTCGGCGTCCGGGGCCGGTGCCTCGGTCGCGGACTGCGCGAACTGCTGGCTGAGCTGGGCCGCGTCTCCCTTGTACTCGTCGGCCACGACGAGGTCGTTGAACCACTGCTGCCACCCGATGAAGAGCAGCACGAGCACGCCGGCCGTGATCAAGAGCTCGCCGAGGACGCTGACGAAGGAGGCGCGGGGTCGTGGCCGCCGACTCGTGCGTCGTGCGCGCGGGGCGTCGCCCCCGTGGTCGGTCATGACTCGATCCTAGATGGGCTCCCGTCCCCCCGAGACGGTGCCCGCCTCTGTGGAGGACATGTGGAGAGGATGTGGAGAACTCCGCCGGGTGGTGACTCGACGCCACGGGCCTCCCAGGCCCGAAAAGCGGCCCACGGTACACTGTGCGCCATGGCCAAAGACACGAACTCCAGCACGAAGCCCGCCCGCACCGCAGAGGACGCGCCGAACCCCGTGTGGTTCAAGCCCGTCATGTTCGGCTTCATGCTGGTCGGGCTCGCCTGGATCGTGGTCTTCTACGTCAGCCAGAGCACGTTGCCCGTGGCGTCGCTCGGTTCGTGGAACATCGCGGTCGGCTTCGGCATCATGTTCATCGGCTTCCTGATGACCACGCGCTGGCGCTAGAACGCACCTTCGAACTTACACGCCTGTAACTATCCCCATTGTGGGAAACCCTGTGGATAACTTGTCTGTGGATAAGTCAGGCGCCCAGAGTTGTCGTCGGCCGACGAGAAGAGGCGGCTCCCCGATGGGGAGCCGCCTCTCGTCGTCCACGGAACGGACGGCGTCAGAGCAGTCCGACCAGTTGAGCTGATCTGGCCAGCAGCGCCGCGACCACGACGACCCCGATGGCGACGAGCACCGCGATCTGGACGGCGTGCTTGGACCGGTGACGCGTCTTCGAGAACAAGAACGCGATGGCCCCGCCGACGACGATGCCGCCGAGGTGCGCCTGCCACGCGATGCCCGGGATGATGAAGCCGATCGCCAGGTTGATGCCCACGAGCACCAGCAACTGGATGCTGCGGCCGCCGAGGCTGCGGGCGATGACGAAGAACGCGGCCATGAGGCCGAAGATGGCGCCCGACGCGCCCACGACGAGGCTGCCCGGTGCCAGCAGGGCCACGGCGGCCGAACCGCCGATGCCCGAGACGAAGTAGAGAGCCGCGAAGCGTCCACGTCCGAGCTGCCGTTCGAGCTCGGCCCCGAAGATGTACAGCGAGTACATGTTGAACAGGATGTGGAAGAAACTGCCGTGGACGAACATCGTCGTGACGGCCCGCCACGGCTGGCTGATCTCGAGCGGGGCGTAGAACGCCAGGCTCTGCGTCACGAGCCCGTTGCCTGCTCCGCCCGTCACCAGTTGCAACAGGAAGACCGCGACCGTCACGCCGATGATGCCGTACGTGACGACCGGCGAACCACGTCGGGAGGCGCTGCGGACGCGGGTGACCACCTGCGGTCGGAGGCGCGGTGCGTTGCCCCGCGCCTCCTTCACGCACTCCGGGCAGTGGACGCCCACGGCGGCGGGCGTCTGGCACTCACCGCAGATGGTGCGACCGCACCGCTGGCAGAGGACGAAGCTCTGCCGGTCGGGGTGCCGGTAGCAGTAGTTCGCCCGATCGTGCGGATCGGTCACCTAGACCTCGTCGATGGTGACGCTCTCGAGCACCACGTCGTCGATCGGCTTGTCGCGTGCGTCGGTCTTGACGGCCTCGATCGCGTCGACGACCTTCTTCGACTCGTCGTCGGCGACCTCGCCGAAGATGGTGTGCTTGCCCTGCAGCCACGGGGTGGGGACCGTCGTGATGAAGAACTGCGAACCGTTGGTGCCCTTGCCGCCGCGCGTGCCGGCGTTGGCCATGGCGAAGATGTAGGGGGCGTTGAAGTTCAGCTCGGGGTGGATCTCGTCGTCGAACTGGTAACCGGGGCCGCCGACGCCCTGGCCGAGCGGGTCGCCGCCCTGCAGCATGAAGTCCTTGATGATGCGGTGGAAGACGACACCGTCGTACAGCTTGTCGGTGCTGACCTTGCCCGTGGCGGGGTGGGTCCACTCTTTGGTGCCGGTGGCGAGGCCGACGAAGTTGGCGACGGTCTTCGGGGCGTGGTCGCCGAAGAGGTTCACCTTGATGGTGCCGTGGTTGGTCGTGAGGGTGGCGACAGCGGTGTGCGATGACATGTCGTCATTCTTCCACAGCGACCTCGGCGCGCCAGCGACTCCCCAGGTACCGTGCCGTGACCTGTCAGGAAGCTCCGTGCCACACTGGGACGGGCCAGCAACTCTGGCTCCACTGCCTACTCGTTGGAGGAACGTTCATGGCCCTGTCACGCAAGCAGAAGAAAGAACTCAAGAAGTTCAAGAAGCACGCTGCGGCGGTGTGGGGTGAGCAGCGCGGCGTGATCGACCACGCGGGCAAGGTGATCGGCGGTTACCGCGACGACGCCGTGAAGATCGCCAACAAGAAGGTCGTCCCCCAGATCAAGAGCGCGGTGGACTCGAACGTCCGACCCGTGGTCTCACAGGGGCTGTCGACGGGTTCGCACTACGCCTCGGTCGCGCAGGACCGCCTGAAGCACGACGTCTACCCCGCGTTCTCGTCGGCGCTCGGCAACCTCGACCTCGCGAACGACCCCCGGGTCAAGAAGGCCGTCAAGAACGCGAAGAAGCAGGGCAAGAAGGCCGCGTCGAAGTACGTCCCCCACCAGCAGAAGTCGGGCCCCGGCGTCGGCGGCATCCTGCTGATCGGCGTGGGCGTCGTCGCCCTCGGCGCCCTCGTCTTCGCGGCCGTGCAGACGCTCCGTGCCGACGACGAGCTCTGGGTCGCCGACGACGACGCCGACACCAAGGCCTAGTCACCCGCACCCGTTCGAAGGGCCCGCCTCCACCCGAGGCGGGCCCTTCGTCGTCTCCGACCCCCCGACCGACGCGCCCGTCGACCTCGACCTCGACCTCGACCTCGACCTCGACCTCGACCGAGCGTCGCACACCCGTCGGCGAAGCCGACACGGGCCCGGAGGGCCCCCGGACCAGCACGCCGCCCCTGCGCCGCAGGGGCGGCGGCGCAGAACAGGCACAGAACGAGAATCGCCCCCGCGAGCTGACGAAGCCAGCGAACAGGGGCGATGCGATCGAGTGGAGCCTGGGAGAATCGAACTCCCGACATCCTGCTTGCAAAGCAGGCGCTCTACCAACTGAGCTAAGGCCCCGACCCCCCGGTCACCGGGGGAACGAGCACGATCCGGCCCTCGCCGTCGGCACGAGCCGAGGTGAAGACGGGACCGGTACTGCGTGGGGCTAATAGGACTTGAACCTATGACCTCTTCGTTATCAGCGAAGCGCTCTAACCGCCTGAGCTATAGCCCCCGGACCGTCGTAAAGCCTACAGCACCACGACGGCGAACTCGAATCGGCGGGTCGCGCCGGCTCGAGCGGATGGATCAGTTGTTGGTGAAACCGACGAGCAGGCCGCCGGTGATGCGGACGCTCAGGTTGTAGAGGACGGCGATGATGGCCCCGAGGACCGTGCCGACGACGACGTTGAGGATGGCGACGACGATCGAGAAGAGCATGATCTGGCCGACGTTGAAGGTGTCCTGGATGGAGAAGTTCGAGTCGCCGAGGATGTCGCGGAGCAGGGCGTCGAGGTCGTCGAAGATGCCGGTCTGGTTCAGGATGGCCCAGATGAGGAAGGTGGCGACGACGGTGATGATGCCGATCGCGACCGAGATCAGGAAGGCCAGCTTCACGACCGACCAGAAGTCGATGTAGACGAGCTTCAGGCGGACCTGCTTGGTGCCGGACGGTCGTTTCGCCTTCTTCTGCAGTCTCTCGGCGACACTACTCATTGTTCGTTTCCTCTCCGGCGGTTCCGGTGGCCTCGTCGTCGGTCGACTCGGCGTCGACCGACGTGACGTCGGTCGTGGGGATCTCGTTGTCGGCGTCGTCGGACTCGACGGCCTCGACAGACACTACGGCCTCGGCCACGGCGTCCGCACTCTCGTCGACCTCGGCCGCGAGGTTGCGTTCGCTGTTGCGGGCCACGGCGATGATGCGGTCGTCGCTCGCGAAGCGGGCGAAGACGACGCCCATCGTGTCGCGGCCCTTGGCGGGCACCTCGGAGACGGCCGACCGGACCACCTTGCCTCCGGACAGGACCACGAGCACCTCGTCGTCCTCGCCGACGATCAGGGCGCCGGCGAGGTCGCCCCGCGCCTCCGCGAGCTTCGCGACCTTGATGCCGAGGCCGCCGCGGTTCTGGACGCGGTACTGGTCGGCGGCCGTGCGCTTGGCGTAGCCGCCCTCGGTGACGACGAACACGTAGCCCTCTTCTCCGACGACGGAGGCGCTGAGCAGCGTGTCGTCGTCGCGGAAGGTCATGCCCTTGACGCCGGAGGTCGACCGCCCCATGGGACGCAGCGAGTCGTTCGTGGCCGTGAAGCGCAGGGACATGCCGTGTCGCGAGACGAGCAGCAGGTCGTCGTGCTCGTCGACGAGCAGGGCCGAGACGAGCTCGTCGTCGTCACGCAGGTTGATGGCGATGATGCCGCCGGTGCGGTTCGTGTCGTACTCGGTGAGCGCCGTCTTCTTGATCAGGCCGTCGCGGGTGGCGAGCACCAGGTAGTCGGCGACCTCGTAGTCGCGGATGTCGAGCACCTGCGAGATCTGCTCGTCGGGCTGCAGGGCGAGCAGGTTGGCGACGTGCTGCCCCTTGGCGTCGCGACCGGCCTCTTGCAGCTCGTACGTCTTGGCGCGGTAGACGCGACCCTTGTTCGTGAGGAACAACAGCCAGTGGTGCGTCGTCGTGACGAAGAAGTGGTCGACGACGTCGTCGGCGCGCAGCTGGGCTCCGCGGACGCCTTTGCCCCCGCGGTGCTGGCTGCGGTAGTTGTCGCTCCGCGTGCGCTTGACGTACCCGCCACGCGTGATGGTGACGACCATCTCTTCTTCGGGGATGAGGTCCTCGACGCTCATGTCACCGTCGAAGCCGAACATGATCTCGGTGCGACGGTCGTCGCCGAACTTGTCGGTGATCTCGGCGAGCTCGTCGCTGACGATGGTGCGCTGCCGCTCGGGCTTGGCGAGGATGTCCTGGTAGTCGGCGATCTCGCGCTCGAGCTTGTCGGCGTCGTCCTGGATCTTCTGGCGCTCGAGGGCGGCCAGGCGACGCAGCTGCAGGTTGAGGATGGCCGAGGCCTGGATCTCGTCGACGTCGAGCAGGTCCATGAGGCCCGCGCGCGCCTCCTCGACGGTCGGCGACCGTCGGATGAGCGCGATGACCTCGTCGAGGGCGTCGAGCGCCTTGAGGTAGCCGCGCAGGATGTGCGCGTCGGCTTCGGCCTTCTTCAGGCGGAACTGCGTGCGTCGGACGATGACGTCGATCTGGTGGTCGACCCAGGCCGAGATGAAGCCGTCGAGGGCGAGGGTGCGCGGCACGCCGTCGACGATGGCGAGCATGTTCGCGCCGAAGTTCTCCTGCAGGCTGGTGTGCTTGTAGAGGTTGTTGAGCACGACCTTCGCGACGGCGTCGCGCTTGAGCACGATGACGAGCCGCTGACCGGTGCGGCCCGAGGTCTCGTCACGGATGTCGGCGATGCCGCCGATGCGTCCGTCCTTCACGAGCTCGGCGATCTTGATCGCGAGGTTGTCGGGGTTGACCTGGTACGGCAGCTCGGTCACGACGAGGCAGGTGCGGCCCTGGATCTCTTCGACGGCCACGACCGCACGCATGGTGATCGAGCCACGACCGGTGCGGTAGGCGTCCTGGATGCCCCGCACGCCGAGGATCTGCGCGCCGGTCGGGAAGTCCGGACCCTTGACGCGCTGCATGAGCGCCTCGAGCAGCTCTTCGCGCGTTGCCGTGGGGTTCTCGAGGTACCACTGGGCTCCGGAGGCCACCTCGCGGAGGTTGTGCGGGGGGATGTTCGTCGCCATGCCCACGGCGATGCCGACCGAACCGTTGACGAGCAGGTTCGGGAACCGGCTGGGCAGGATGGCCGGTTCGCGCGTGCGACCGTCGTAGTTGTCCTGGAAGTCGACGGTGTCCTCGTCGATGTCGCGCACCATCTCGAGCGCGAGCGGGGCCATCTTCGTCTCGGTGTACCGGGGGGCGGCGGCGCCGTCGTTGCCGGGCGAGCCGAAGTTGCCCTGACCGAGCGCGAGCGGGTAGCGGAGGCTCCACGGCTGGACGAGCCGGACGAGGGCGTCGTAGATCGCCGTGTCACCGTGCGGGTGGAACTGCCCCATGACGTCGCCGACGACGCGCGAGCACTTCGAGAACGCACGGTCGGGGCGGTAGCCGCCGTCGTACATGGCGTAGATCACGCGGCGGTGCACGGGCTTGAGGCCGTCGCGCACCTCGGGCAGGGCCCGCCCGACGATGACGCTCATCGCGTAGTCGAGGTACGACCGCTGCATCTCGAGCTGCAGGTCGACCTGCTCGATGCTGTCGCGCTTCGGCGCCGCGGCGAAGGTCTGGGCCCCCTCGGCGTCGGTGCCCTCGGGGGTGTCTGTCGGCTCGTCGGCCATGATTCTCCGTTTGTCGTGGTCTGCCCCGTGGTGCTCGTCGGGGCGCGGGCGTGCTCCGGATCAGCCGGAGGCGCGCATCAGATGTCGAGGAAGCGGACGTCTTTCGCGTTCTGCTGGATGAAGTTGCGGCGCGACTCGACGTTCTCGCCCATCAGCGTGTCGAAGATGGTGTCGGCGGCCACGGCGTCCTCGAGGGTCACCTGCAGCAGCGTGCGGGTGTCGGGGTCCATGGTGGTCTCCCACAGCTCTTTGTAATCCATCTCGCCGAGGCCCTTGTAGCGCTGGATCGCGTTCTCCTTCGGGATGCGCTTGCCGGCCGCACGACCCGAGACGAGCACCGCGTCGCGCTCGGCGTCGCTGTAGACGTACTCGTGGGCGGCGTTGCTCCACTTGAGCTTGTAGAGCGGCGGCTGGGCGAGGTAGACGTAGCCGAGGTCGATCAGCGGACGCATGTACCGGAACAGCAGGGTCAGCAGCAGCGTGGTGATGTGCTGGCCGTCGACGTCGGCGTCGGCCATCAGGACGATCTTGTGGTACCTCGCCTTGTCGGGGTCGAAGTCTTCTCCGATGTCGGCGCCGAAGGCCTTGATCATGGCCTGCACCTCGTTGTTGCCGAGGGCGCGGTCGAGGCGGGCCTTCTCGACGTTGAGGATCTTGCCCCGCAACGGCAGGATCGCCTGCGTCTCGGGGTTGCGGCCCTGGACGGCCGAACCACCGGCCGAGTCGCCCTCGACGATGAAGATCTCGCTGCGCGAGGGGTCCTTGCTCTGGCAGTCCTTGAGCTTGCCGGGCATGCCGTTCGACTCGAGCACGCCCTTGCGGCGGGTCTGCTCGCGCGCCTTGCGGGCGGCCAGGCGGGCCTGCGAGGCCAGGATGCCCTTGCGGACGATCTCGGCGGCCTGCTTCGGGTTGCGGTCGAACCAGTCGTTGAGCTGCGAGCCGGCGACCTTCTGCACGAACGACTTGGCCTCGGTGTTGCCGAGCTTGGTCTTGGTCTGACCCTCGAACTGCGGCTCGCCGAGCTTGATCGAGATGACGGCGGTCAGGCCCTCGCGGACGTCGTCGCCCGAGAGGTTGTCGTCCTTCTCCTTCAGCAGGTTCTTCTCGCGCGCGTAGCGGTTGATCAGCGTGGTGAGCGCGGCACGGAAGCCCTCTTCGTGGGTGCCGCCCTCGTGCGTGTTGATCGTGTTCGCGTAGGTGTGCACGCTCTCTTGGTACGAGGTGTTCCACTGCATGGCGACCTCGAGCGAGATCTTCTTCTCGGTGTCTTCCTGCTCGAAGGCGATGATGTCGTCGTGGACCGTCTCGACCTTCTTGGTCGTGTTGAGGTACTCGACGTAGTCGACGAGGCCCTTCTCGTAGTGGAAGACGTCGTGGCGGGGCTCGGCGTCGTCCTCTTGCACGCGCTCGTCGCTGAGCTCGATGCGCAGGCCCTTGTTGAGGAACGCCATCTGCTGGAAGCGGGTGCGGAGCGTCTCGTAGTCGAACTCGACGGTCTCGAAGATCTCGGCGTTGGGCCAGAAGGTGATCGTCGTGCCCGTGGTGTCGTCGTCCTCGCCCTTGGCCAGCGGTGCCACCGGCACGCCGTCCGTGAAGCTCTGGCGGTACACGGCGCCCTGTCGGCGGACCTCGACGTCGAGCTCGCTCGAGAGCGCGTTGACCACCGAGCTGCCGACGCCGTGCAGACCACCCGACACGGCGTAGCCGCCGCCGCCGAACTTGCCACCGGCGTGCAGGACGGTCAGGACGACCTCGACGGTCGACCGGCCCTCGATCGGGTGCACGTCGACGGGGATGCCCCGGCCGTTGTCGACGACGCGCACGCCGCCGTCCTCGCGCATCGTGATCTCGATGTGGTCGCAGTGGCCGGCGAGTGCCTCGTCGACCGAGTTGTCGACGATCTCGTAGACCAGGTGGTGGAGGCCACGGGGGCCGGTGGAGCCGATGTACATGCCGGGACGCTTGCGGACGGCCTCGAGACCCTCGAGGACCTGGATCGCACTGGCGCCGTAGGTGTCGTCGGGCTGGGCGTCGGTGGGATCAGCTGACATGTGCGTGGGGGCTCCTGCCGGACGGGACGAGTGTGCGCCGACCGGTCGCGACCGCTCTCTCAGCGGCCCTCGGACGACCTTCCGAGTCTACCGCAGGCCCGTCCGTCACGGGGCGAAATCCGCCCTCAGACGGATTTTCCCACCGCACTTGGACGATTCACCCCGGTCAACCGTAAGTATCGCGAGGGCCCCGCCCTGGAACCGATCTGGGGCCGCGTTTCCAGGTCGGGGCGTTGGGTGCCAAGAATCGCACCGACTGGATGCCCGCCTCGGGGTACCTCCGCACGATGGTCGTGGTGACCTGCGTGCGCATCAGTCGCAGCTGCGTCGCCCAGGCCGTCGAGTCGCACTGCACGGTCAACGTGCCGTCGTCGATCGACACCGGATCCGAGTGCGCGGCCAGCTCGGCGCCGACCATGTCGGGCCAGGCGGTCATCAGCTCGGACTGGGCCAGCGGGCTGTTCCAGCCCAGCTCGGTGGTGACGGCCGAGAGCACGTCGGCGATGCCGCGCGGTTCACGCCCCGTGCCGAAGGGCTGGCTCGGCGAGCCGAGCTTGATCGACTTGCGCTTCCGGGCGTCGCGCGAGCGCGAGTTGGGATCGCCGAACACGCGCCGGAACCTCAGGTAGACCCGCTGGGCCTCGCTGTCGGGCTGCGCCTCGGGCTCGGGAGGCGCGGGTGGCGTGGACGCCGGAGGCTGCGGTTCGTCGTCGACGCTCACCGCGCCTCCTCGGTGTCCGCCCCCGTCGGCGGCTCGCCGTCGCCGGCCGCGGCGCCGGCGGCGTCCGCCTCGTCGACGATGGTGCCCCGGGCGATGCGGACGGTGTGGGCCTTGAGGCGAGGGGGCACGTCGCCCTCGACCGCGGCCGTGATGAGCACCTGCTCGTAGTCGGCCACGGCGTCCGCGAGGCGTTCGCGGCGCGATCCGTCGAGTTCGGCGAAGACGTCGTCGAGGACGATGACCGGGTCGCCCGTCGGCGAGTCGACCCGGACGACCGCGGCGGAGGCCAGCTTGAGGGCGAGGGCGAACGACCACGACTCGCCGTGGCTGGCGTACCCGCGGGCCGGCAGGCCGTTGAGCGAGAGGAAGAGGTCGTCGCGGTGCGGACCGACGAGGGTCAGCCCACGGTCGAGCTCGGTCGGTCGGACGCGGGCGAGGGCCTGGCGGAACACCTCGGGCACGTCCTCGGCGGGGATGGACTCGGTCGGCACCTCGGCCGCCGTGGTCTCGTCGTCGGGGGTCGCACCCCGGATGCTCAGCACGGTCGACAGCCGCGCGGCGTGGTCCGCACCGGCCACCGCGGCGTAGGCCCGGGCGACCTCGGGTGCGAGGTCGGCGGCGAGCCGGTCGCGGGCGACGACGAGCTCGCTGCCGAGGGCGACGAGGCGCTCGTCCCAGATGTCGAGGGTGCCGAGCTGGGCGGCCTTGACCCCGGAGGCGCGGGCCGACTTCAAGAGCGTGTTGCGTTGCTTGAGCACCCGCTCGTAGTCCGTCTGGACGCCCGCGAAGCGGGGCGAGCGGGCCACCAGCAGTTCGTCGAGGAACCTCCGTCGGCCGGACGGTTCACCGCGGACGAGCGCGAGGTCTTCGGGGGCGAACAGGACGCTCGTGAAGTAGCGAGGCAGCTCGCGGGGCTTGATCGCCCCCCGGTTGACCTGTGCACGGTTCGGCGACGACCGGTTGATCTGCACCTCGGCGAGCAGCTCGCGGTCGTCGGCGAGCAACCGTGCCCGGACGACCGCCGAGTCGCGGCCCTGACGGATCAGGGCCGCGTCCGACGAGACCCGGTGGGAGCCGAGGCTCGAGAGGTACCCGAGGGACTCGACCAGGTTGGTCTTGCCCTGGCCGTTGCTGCCGACGAAGAGGTTCGGCCCGCGCGCGAGGCTGACTTCGGCAGACGTGTAGTTGCGGAAGTCGGTCAGGCTGAGATGCAGTACTCGCACGCGGGCCGGTGGAGGCGCTAGGCCTTCTTGACGGCGTGGCCGCCGAACTGGTTGCGGAGGGCGGCGACGGCCTTCATGGTCGGCGAGCCCTCGCCCTGGCGCGAGACGAACCGCGCGAAGATCGACGCGCTGATCGCCGGCATCGGGACGGCGTGGTTGATCGCCTCTTCGAGCGTCCAGCGGCCCTCGCCGCTGTCCTCGACGTAGCCCGAGATCTCGGCCAGCTTGGGGTCGGCCTCGAGGGCCAGCACCATGAGCTCGAGCAACCACGAGCGCACGACGGTGCCGCGCTGCCAGGCCTTGAAGGTGCCCGTGACGTCCTTGATGAGGTCGCTGCGGGCCTCGAGCAGCTCGTAGCCCTCGCCGTAGGCCTGCATGATCGCGTACTCGATGCCGTTGTGGACCATCTTGGCGTAGTGGCCGGCGCCGGTGTCGCCCGCGTGGACGAAGCCCTCTTCACGGGGGCCCTCGGGGCGGAGCGCGTCGAAGACCGGCTGTGCCATGGCGACGTTCTCGGCCGAACCGCCGACCATGAGGCCGTAACCGTTGTCCTTGCCCCAGACGCCGCCCGAGACGCCGGCGTCGACGTACTTGATGCCCTTGCCGCCGAGCAGCTTCTCGTTGGCGAAGTCGCTGGTGAACTTCGAGTTGCCGCCGTCGATGACGAGGTCGCCCTCGGAGAGCTCCTTCGAGAGCTCTTCGATGACGCCGGCGGTGATGTCGCCCGCGGGCACCATCACCCAGACGATGCGGGGGGCGGGCAGTGTGCTGGCGAGCTCGGCGAGGCTGGCGACGTCGGAGACGGCGGGGTTGGCGTCGTAACCGGTCACCTCGATGCCGCTGTCGCGCAGGCGGGCGCGCATGTTGTTGCCCATTTTGCCGAGACCGACGAGGCCGATGTGCATGAGGATCCTTTGTTCGTGGCGGTGGGGCCCGAGGGCGGCACCGTTGCGTGCAGAGCGCTCTTAGCGCAGGAGGAGGTTGGGCTGCAGCAGGTACTTGTAGCTGTCAGCCCCGGCCTGGTCCTTGGACGACTGACTGGTGATCAGCACGGGACCGGGCTTGTTCGGGTTCTCCGTCTTGGTGAAGGAGATGCGGACGAACTCGGAATGAACCGCTCCGAGTCCGTCGAGGAGGAACTGCGGCTTCAACGAGACAACCGTGTCCTCGCCCGTCAACAACGCATCGATCGACTCTGACGCCTGCGCTTGTTCGCTTCCGATGGCCTCGAGCGTGAGGCCGTCGATCGTGAACGTGAACCTGAGGGCCGCCTCGCGCTCGAGCACGAGCGAGACGCGGCGGACCGACTCGACGAGCTCGGCCGTGTTGATCACGGCGTAGTTCTCGACGGTGTCGGGGAAGAGACGCCTCACCGGGGGGAAGTTGCCCTTGATGAGCAACGAGGTGACGGTCTTGTTGTCGGCCTGGAACGCGATCAGCTCGCGTTCGTCGGATCCGGTGATCGAGACGGCGACGGTGCCGGCGTTGCCGAAGGTCTTGCCGACCTCCTGCAGGGTGCGGGCCGGGACGAGGGCCGTCGTGGTGGTGGTGCTCGCGACGGTGCCCGGGTCGAACTCGATGCCGCGGACGGCGACCCGGTAGCGGTCGGTGGCCACCAGCGAGAGGGCGTTCTCGGTGACCTCGAGCTGCACGCCGGTGATCACCGGGGTGACGTCGTCGCGCGAGGCGGCCACGGCCACCTGCGAGACGGCGAGGGCGAACGAGTCGCCGGGGACGACGCCCGAGCGGTCGCCGACCGTGGGCAGCGTGGGGTACTCCTCGACCGGCATGCTCAGCAGCGAGAAGTTCGCGGATCCGCAACTGACGGCGATGCGGTTCTCGTCCGTCGAGAAGGTGACGGGTGCGTTCGGCAGGCGGCTGGCGATGTCGGCCAGGAGGCGCCCCGACACGAGGATGGTGCCCGGTTCGTCGATCTCGGCCGGGATGCTGGTCTGGGCCGAGACCTCGTAGTCGAAGGACGAGAGCGTGAGGCCGTCGGCGTCCGCCTCGATGAGCACGCCGCTCAGGATCGGCAGGGTGGTGCGTTGCGGCAGCAGCTTGACGGCGAAGGAGACCGCATCGCTGAAGACGTCACGGTTGACCTGGAACTTCACGCGGGGACCCCTATCGACTTCGCACTCGTGGACGGCCGCTCAATACTGGCACAGCATCGGCCTCCGCCCTTCCGGGAGGGCGAAGCCGGGGTCCGAGGGCCTCGGACGATCCACAAGGTTGTCCCTCGATCAATTTCTTGTAACCAGGATTAACAGTCTTAACCGTTGTGCACAGTGTGGATAACCTGTTTAAAACCCCGTGGCTCGGGCGAACTACACGCGTGTGACTTGTGGACGGCGTGTGGAACCGAATGACAAGAACCGTCGTGCTCCCGACCTCGCCCCGAGGGGGATCCCACAGGTGCGACGGATCCCTGAACAGCGCCGAGGCGGTTATCCACGAGTTTCCACAAGTTATCCACACTGTGTGGAACGCGCCTCCCCCAGGCCCTCCAGGAGGCGCGAGGCACCCCCGAGGACGACGAACGGGCGCCGACACGTGGTCGGCGCCCGGACGGCCGTGTCGTGGCGGACGGGCCGACCTGGCCCGTCGACCGCTCACTTGTAGCGGGTGTCCTGCTTGATGCGACTGGTCAGCTCGGTCACCTGGTTGTAGATCGAGCGACGCTCCTTCATGAGTTCGCTGATCTTCTTGTTCGCGTACATGACCGTCGTGTGGTCCCGGTTGCCGAAGAGCTGGCCGATCTTGGGCAGCGAGAGGCTGGTGAGCTCTCGGCAGAGGTACATGGCGATCTGGCGGGCCGTGGCGATCGCCTGCGAGCGGGACGACCCGTAGAGGTCGTCGACCGTGAGCTTGAAGTAGTCCGCCGTGTGGTTGATGATGTCGACCGGCGCGATGATGTTGTCCTCGTCGAGCGTGATGAGGTCCTTCAGCACGGTCTGGACGAGGGCGAGGTCGACGGCCGTCCGGTTGAGGCTCGCGAAGGCCGTCACCCTGATCAGGGTGCCCTCGAGCTCGCGGATGTTGCTCGACACCTTCGTCGCGATGAACTCGAGGACCTCGTCGCGGATCTGCAGCTTCTCGCTCTGCGCCTTCTTGCGCAGGATGGCGATGCGCGTCTCGAGGTCGGGAGCCTGCACGTCGGTGATGAGGCCCCACTCGAAGCGCGACCGCATGCGGTCCTCGAAGCCCGTGAGGTGCTTCGGCGGCAGGTCGCTGGTGATGACGAGCTGCTTGTCGTGATCGTGCAGGGTGTTGAAGGTGTGGAAGAAGGCCTCCTGGGTGCTGTCCTTGCCCTGGAGGAACTGGATGTCGTCGATCAGCAGGATGTCGATCTCGCGGTACCTCTGCTGGAAGAGGCTGGAGCGGTTGTTCGCGATCGAGTTGATGAAGTCGTTCGTGAACTCCTCGCTGCTGACATAGCGGACGCGGATGCCCGGGTACATCGTCTCGGCGTAGTGGCCGATGGCGTGCAGCAGGTGGGTCTTGCCGAGCCCCGACTCGCCGTAGACGAAGAGCGGGTTGTACGCCTTGGCCGGGGCCTCGGCGACCGCGACCGCTGCCGCGTGGGCGAAGCGGTTCGAGGCACCGATGACGAAGTTGTCGAAGCTGTACTTCGGGTTCAGGCGCGAGTCGTTGCGCTTGCCGCCGGCGGTCGACTCGACCGGGGCCGGGACGAAGGGAGCCTCGATGTAGTGGACCGGCTCGGACTGCTCGACCTGCTGGGTGAGGGTGTCGGGGGTGATGTCGGGGTTGACGGTGATGGCGAAGCTCGAGACCGACGTGTCGCCGAGCCCCGCGATCGACTCGAGCAGGGGCTCACGGATCCGTTGCTCGAGCATGCCGCGCGTCAGGTCGTTGGGCACCTCGAGGTAGAGGGTCCCGCCGAGGACGCCCTTCGGTTCGACCAGGCTGATGAAGCCGTGCAGCTGAGGCGTGATGCGGTCGTCCGTCGTCAGCGTCGCGAGGACGGAACGCCACAGGTCCTGGACCGGGTCGACGGTGTGCGCCACTGGGAGTCTCTTTCTCGCGGTGCGGGCGTCGGACTGGTCCGAGTGCCCCCGCGTGCCGCGTGCGGGTCGCGTTCAGCCGCTGGTGTTCGAAGGGTACGAGTGCGGGAGGAGTTGTCCACAGCTTTCTCCACCGATCGGTTGGCGCCGTTCGGGCCGGGAGTGCTGCGTCTTCCCCGTCGTCACGCGGATGCACCGCGAGAAGTACCCACCTTAGTTCGCCAGGGTGTGGACTCCGCAACAGGAGTTTTCAACAGTGTGGACAAGTGCCTCCGAGGCTGCCGTTTGACCAGGGCTCCGATCACGCGTACTTTTAATCAGTTGATTTCAGCCGCGTTGGCTGTACAAGACTTCTCGGATCGTGGCAACAGGCCTGGTCCGCTTTCCTGGAGGACCCCCATGAGCAAGAGAACGTTCCAGCCGAACAACCGTCGTCGCGCCAAGAAGCACGGCTTCCGCGCCCGCATGCGCACCCGCGCCGGCCGTGCCATCCTCGCGGCCCGCCGTGGCAAGGGCCGCACCGAGCTCTCGGCGTAGCCACCCCCGTGTTGGCCGGGGCCAACCGGATCGTCCGCGCAGACGACTACCGAAACACCGTGCGCCGTGGCCGCAAGTCGGGCACGGCGCACTCGGTCGTCTACGTGCGTCGTCGTGACGACGACCTGATCCGGTTCGGCTTCATCGTGGCCAAGACCGTCGGCAACGCGGTCGTGCGCAACACGGTCCGTCGCCGACTCAAGGGCGTCTGCCACGAGCTGCTGCCGACGCTGCCCCCGGGGGTCGACGTCGTGATCAGGGCCTTGCCAGGCAGCCCCGACGTTGCGTGGTCTACCCTGCTCACGGACATCTCCGAGGTGGTCGGCAGGGGCGTGAGGGCATGACGAGAGCGGCGCAGTTCGTGGGGTTGCTGCCCCGCAACGCGTGCGTGCTCGTCCTCCGCGTCTACCGCGCGGTCGTCTCACCGATCTACGGCGACGTCTGCCGCTACTACCCGTCGTGTTCGAGGTACGCCCTCGAGGCCATCCAGCTGCACGGCGTCGTGCGCGGCGTGGCGATGGGCAGCTGGCGCATCGCCCGGTGCCACCCCTGGGCAGCGGGGGGCGTCGACGACGTCCCCGAGCCCCGTACACAGAAGTACCGCGTCACGAAGTCCGGCTTCGTGACACCGCGATCCACCGCCGACCTCGTCGGATCCGGCCGGATCGTCGCACAGAGCCACGGAAAGGGCTGACCCGAACACCATGGACTTCATCGGCACCATCCTCTGGCCCCTGAGATGGGTCGTCGAGGCGATCCTCGTCGGCTTCCACAACGTCCTCACGGCGTTCGGCATGGACACCGCGGCCGGCAGCACCTGGGTGCTCTCGATCGTCGGACTCGTCCTCGTGGTGCGGGCCTGCCTCATCCCCATCTTCGTGCGGCAGATCAAGAGCCAGCGTCGCATGATGGAGATCGCGCCCCGGCTCAAGAAGATCCAGGACAAGTACAAGGGCAAGCGCGACCAGTTCAGCCGCGAGGCGATGTCGCGCGAGACCATGGCGCTCTACAAGGACACGGGCACCAACCCGCTCAGCTCGTGCCTGCCCCTGCTGATCCAGATGCCGATCTTCTTCAGCCTCTACACGGTGCTGCACAACGCCCAGCAAGAGAAGGTGGGCATCGGCCTGCTGAACGCGGCCCTCTCGAACTCGTTCGGCGAGTCGGCGCTCTTCGGCGCCCCCCTGAAAGAGACCTTCCTCGGGGCCACCACGTGGGAGGTCCGTCTGATGGCCGGCGCGATGGTGGTCATCATGACCGCCTCGCAGTTCATCACCCAGCTGCAGATCGTCTCGAAGAACATGTCGCCCGAGACCAAGGCGAGCCCCATGTTCAAGCAGCAGCGCATGCTCTTGTACTTCCTCCCTCTCGTCTTCGTCTTCTCGGGCCTCTCCTTCCCCCTCGGCGTCATGTTCTACTGGCTCACCTCGAACATCTGGACGATGGTGCAGCAGTTCCTGGTCATCCGGAACATGCCCACCCCCGGCAGCGAGGCGGCCCTCGCCCGTGAGGAGCGCCTCGCGAAGAGGCAGCAGCGCAAGGGGCTGCCCACCATCACCGTGACCGAGATCGAGTCGGCACCCGCCGTGCCCAAGACGACCCAGCGGACGCAGCCCGTCGGCAAGAACCGCGCCAAGAAGCAGAACGGCCCCAAGAAATGACCTCTGACGACTCCACGACCGACATCGTCGAGCCCGCCGCCGAGAACGGCGACGACGCCGCCTCGACCGACACGCAGGAGGCGCGGGTCGACTCCGACGGCCCGTCGGACGTCCTCGACGAGGGCGACATCGCGGCCGACTACATCGAAGAGCTGCTCGACATCTGCGACTTCGACGGCGACATCGACATCGAGGTGCGCGGGGGCCGCTCGTACATCTCGGTCGACTCGAGCGGAGAGCAGAAGCTCCGCGTGCTGTCCAAGCCCGACACGGTCAACGCCCTCCAAGAGCTCACCCGCATCGCCGTGCAGACGAAGACGGGCGAGTTCTCCCGCCTCATCCTCGACATCGGTGGGTCGCGTGCGACCCGTGAGACCGAGCTCGAGCGCCTGGTCGACCACGCGGTCACCAAGCTCGAGGACGGTGCGACGTCGGCCTCCCTGCCCCCGATGTCGTCCTACGAGCGCAAGCTCGTCCACGACATCGTCGCCGCCCGTGGCTTCACCTCGGAGTCCGAGGGCGAAGGCCGCGACCGGCACACCGTCATCACGCGTCCCTGAGCCGTCGCATGACCGACACGTCGACCCTCGAGGCCGAGCCGGCCGTCGCCACCGAGATCTTCGGAGATCGGATCGACGTGGTCCGAAGTTACGTCTCCGACCTCGCCCAGCACGGTGAAGAGTTGGGCCTCATCGGGCCGCTCGAACTTCCTCGCCTCTGGACGCGCCACATCGTCAACTGCGGCCTGTTGGCTCCTCTGCTCGTCGCCGGCCGGGTCGGAGACATCGGGTCGGGTGCCGGCCTGCCCGGCCTCGTCCTCGCCGCGGCTCGACCCGACGCCACGCTGGTGCTCATCGAACCGATGGAACGTCGGGTCGACTGGCTGACGGCCGAGGCCGAGCGGATGGGCCTCGACAACGTCGAGGTCGTCCGGGGCCGCGCCGAAGAGGTGCAGTTGGACGGGTGGCTGGATCAGGCGACGGCGCGAGCCGTGTCCGCCCTGTCGAAGCTGATCCCTCTCACGGCACCCCTGGTCAAGACCGGCGGACAGTTGCTGCTGATGAAGGGTGCCCGGGTCGACGACGAGATCACCGCTGCCCGCAAGGTCATCGCGCGACACCACCTCATCGACGTCGAGGCTCGTGAACTGGGTGTGGGGCTCGTGGACGAGACGACACGCGTCTTCATCGCCACGCTCGACTAGGCTGCGACCCAGTTAAAGGCCACCTGGCCAGGAGTTCTCACGCGAGACCCTTCCTTGTGTCGACTCCGACAGAAGCGGCCGCCACGGGCTGTGCCCGGCCGTGTCGCCTGTCGTTGTCGGGTGCTCACGATAGACTCGGCCTTCGATCCCCGACGACCACCATGCCGACATCCGGCCGACGTGGTCACTCCTCCGGGTTGGTCGTTTCACGTGAAACATGGCGATACGGAGACCCTCAGTGAGTTCCTCGGCTGACGACGACAGAAGCACTCCCCTGGCCCGAGAGCTCGCCGACCTCAACCGCCGGAAGCAGGCTCTCTCACGCGAGCCCTTGCCGGCTCCGGCCGAGACCCGTGTCATCACCGTGTCGAACCAGAAGGGTGGGGTCGGCAAGACCACCACCACCGTGAACCTCTCGGCCGCCCTCGCCCGCAGCGGTGCCAAGGTCCTCGTCATCGACCTCGATCCCCAGGGCAACGCCTCGACCGCGTTGGGCGTCGAGCACCGTGCCGAGACGCCGAGCGTCTACGACGTCGTGGTCAACGACGGTGCGGTCGCCGACGTGGTGCAGAAGAGTCCCGAGTTCGACACCCTCTTCTGCATTCCCGCGACCATCCACCTGGCCGGAGCCGAGATCGAGCTCGTCTCTTTGGTGGCCCGTGAGCAGCGCCTGAGCCGTGCGCTCTCGGAGTACCTGACCGAGACCGAGAAGGCCGGTGAGCGCTTCGACTACGTCTTCATCGACTGCCCACCGTCGTTGGGTCTGCTGACCATCAACGCCTTCGTCGCCGCCAGCGAGGTGTTGATCCCCATCCAGTGCGAGTACTACGCCCTCGAGGGTCTGAGCCAACTGCTGCGCAACATCCAATTGATCGAGAAGCACCTGAACCCCCGGCTCAAGGTGTCGAGCATCCTGTTGACCATGTACGACGGTCGGACGAACCTGGCTCAGCAGGTCGTGGCCGACGTCCGCGAGCATTTCCCTGATGAGGCGCTCAACACCCTCATCCCACGGTCCGTCCGGATCAGCGAAGCGCCGGGTTACGGGCAGACTGTCATCAGTTACGACACCAACTCCCCCGGGTCCATCTCGTACCTCGAGGCGGCCGCCGAACTAGCACGTCGAGGAGCACCCCAGTAATGGCAACCAAGAGAACCGGTCTCGGCCGCGGCATCGGAGCCCTCATCCCCGTCTCGGACGAGAGTCAGGACCGTCCGGTCGACGTGTTCTTCCCCACCGCGCAGCAGACGGCGGACGAGCTCATCGCCGTGCCCGGTGCCCGGCTGGCGAACCTCAACCCCCTCGACATCACGCCGAACGCCCAGCAGCCCCGGGCGGAGTTCCGGGCCGAGGAGCTCGCCGAGCTGGTGACGTCGATCCGTGAGGTGGGCGTCCTGCAGCCGATCGTCGTCCGGCCCGTGAAGAAGGCTGGCAAGGGTGCTGCCCAGTACGAGCTGGTCATGGGTGAGCGGCGACTGCGCGCCACGAAAGAACTCGGTCTCGCCACCATCCCCGCGATCGTCAAGGACACCGCAGACGACGCGATGCTGCGCGATGCGCTCCTCGAGAACCTGCATCGAGCCGAGCTGAACCCGCTTGAAGAAGCATCCGCCTATCAGCAACTTCTCGCCGACTTCGGCATCACGCAGGACGAGCTGGCCACGCGCATCGGTCGCAGCCGGCCGCAGATCACGAACACGCTAAGGCTGCTCCGTCTGCCTGCCACCGTCCAGCGTCGCGTCGCCTCCGGCGTGCTGACGGCAGGCCATGCTCGTGCCATCTTGAGCACGGGAGACCCGGTGCTCATGGCGCGGCTGGCCGACCGCATCGTCAACGAAGACTTGAGCGTCCGGGCCGCGGAAGCCATCGCTGCAGGCGGTAGCGCCAAGCCCAAGTCGACGCGGACGGCGACACCGGGCAAACACCAGGCTCACCTCGACGAAGTAGCTGAGAGCCTCGGTGACCGGTTCGAGACGCGGGTCAAGGTGTCGCTGGGTGCTCGCAAGGGCTCCATCACCATCGACTTCGCCTCGATGCAGGACTTGAACCGCATCCTGGGTCAGCTCGGTCACGAACAAGAGAGCTGATCAGTCGGCAGCGATCTCGTTGTTTCACGTGAAACCCCGTGCCAAGCCCTGGGTGAAGAGCACGATCAACGACTCTCGCCTGTCCTGACAGTCCTCGAGAGTTACGTTTCACGTGAAACCGTCCGCGTGTTGTCCTAACTTCGACGTCGACGTCGACTTTGTTCTGCCGGCCACATGACCGACGGAGGTCGCACTTCTCCTGCTGTGTGCTGCGTAGGTGTGCTGTGTGCTGCGTGCGTGTGCTGGGCGCTGGGCGGGTGTGCTGTGCGCTGGGCGCCTGGCGCCAGGCGGCACTTGTCAGGCGCGCGGCTCGAAGTGCATGATGCGAGGGGTCAGGTGCTGAACGCTCCCGCTCGCGCTCATGTTTGCATTCCCGCTCCCCGTCACTGATCGCAGCCTCATCCTCACTCCCCCTCCCGTCTTGGTGCTCCGCCGCTGATGCGGGCGGTACCTGAAGAAGCTGATCAGGGCCCACCCGGGCTTGATATCGCTCATCGTCGAGTCTGTGTTCGCCGGCAGGGGTGGCACGTGCGTCCATCGGAAGGCCCCGGCCCGGCACCTCGGATCGACCGGAGCGAGTCCGCCGAGGCTCGCTCCGGAGGCCGTAGCCGGGGCACCGGGCCTTCGTCATGGCTACCGTGGCTGTGGCTACGGCATCCGACCAGCCCGTTCGCTTGAATCCCGAATCGATCACTCGTCACTGCACACGAACGTGGAGCGCCCGTCGACCGGTGCGGAACGACGTCACATGTTCTCTGAGAAGTCACAGACTGATGACGTTTCACGTGAAACGTCCTCGGAGCGTCAGCTCAACGCTGGTGGTCGGTGACGGCCTTCTCGGCGAGGGCGGCGTAGAACATGCCGAGCTCGTAGCCCGCGGACTCCAGGGCCATGGGGACGAGGGACGTCTCGGTCAGTCCAGGCAACACGTTGACCTCGAGGAACCACGGCGTCCCGGCGGCGTCGACGATGAGGTCGACCCGCGACAGGTGTCGCAGTCCGAGGGCCTCGTGGACGGCGACGGCAGCTCGGGCGGCGGCTTCGGCGGCCGACGGCTCGAGGCGCGCGGGTGTGTAGAACGTGGTCTCGCCAGCGTTGTACCGTGCCTCGAAACCATAGAACCCCTGTCGAGGGACGATCTCGACGGCGGGCAGGGCGAGGGGTCCGTCTCCCGTGTCGATCACGCCGACGGCGATCTCGGTGCCGGTGATCTTCTGTTCGACGATGACGTCGTCGCAGTACGTGTAGGCGTCGACCATGGCGCGAGGCAGTGCCGACACGTCGTCGACGACCGTGACACCCTGAGCCGACCCCCCTCGCGCAGGCTTGACGACTACGGGCACGGGGTGCTCGTCGGCGATGGCCGCCAGCACGCCGGCGGCTCCGAGTTCACGGAACGCGTCGTGCGACAAGGTGATGCCGCGCGGCGTGGACACGCCCACGCGTCGGGCGAGCTCCTTGGCCGTCGGTTTGTCCCAAGCCAGTCGAGCCGCTGCTGCCGTGCTGCCGACGAACGGGACGTCAAGCGCCTCGAGCAGTCCTCGCAGGGCACCGTCCTCACCGCTGGCGCCGTGCAGGGCGGGCCAGACGACGTCGGGCCGGGACGTGGTCAGGTGGCCGAGCAGCGTCGCGTCGGGATCGCGGAGCTCCACCTCGATGCCGTGGGTCGCGAGACTGTCGACCACGCGCCTCCCGGATCGCAGGGACACGTCACGCTCGTGCGAGATGCCGCCGGCGAGGACGGTGACGCTGTGCAACGGGCTCGATGCCATGGTGGGCCCTCCTCGGGTGCCGCGGTGCGCGTATGTGCTGTCACCGGCCGACCTCGATGTGTCTAAAGTGCTGGTCAGTTGGTGTTCGGGGGCGGGACGACGACGCTCTGCGGACGGGCGGCCGGGTTCGACAGGCCGGCGGCCGAGAACGTCCGCAGCAGGTCGAGCTCGCCGTTGACGACGGCCGCGAGCCGTGCGACTCCGGTGCGGATCGACTCGGGTGTCGGGTAGCAGAACGAGAGTCGGATGTTCTGTCGCCCCTGGCCGTCGGCGAAGAAGGCGGTGCCGGGCGTGTAGGCGACGAGCTCTTTGACGGCCCGGGGCAGCATCGCCTTCGAGTCCAGCTCGGGGGGCAGCCCCACCCAGACGAAGAAGCCGCCGTCGGGGACGTTCCAGCTGAGCTTGGGCAGGTACTCGCCGAGGGCCGAGATCATCGCGTCGCGTCGTTCGCGGTAGAGCCCTCGGAAGGTCTCGATCTGTCCTCGCCAGTCGGCCTGGTCGAGGTACTCGGTGATGACGAACTGCCCGAACGAGTTGGGTGACAGCGTGGCCGACTCGTTGGCCAGGATGAGCTTCTCGCGGATCGCGTGCGGGGCCAGCGCCCACCCCACCCGGAATCCGGGCGCGAGCGTCTTCGAGAACGAGCCGAGGTAGATGACGCCCTCGTCGTCGATCGAGCGCATCGCCTGGGGTGCGGGCTGGTCGAAGTAGAGCAGGCCGTAGGGGTTGTCCTCGAGGACGAGGATGCCGGCCGAGCGGCAGATCTCGAGGATCTCGACCCGGCGGGCCCAGGTTAGCGTGACGCCGGCCGGGTTGTGGAAGTTCGGGATCGTGTAGAGGAACTTGATGCGTCCGCCGCGGGCCGTGACGCCCGCGACGGCCTCACGCAGCGCCTCGGTCACGAGGCCGTGCTCGTCCATCGCGACGTGGACGACGTCGGCCTGGTAGGCCTTGAACACCCCGAGGGCCCCGACGTAGCTCGGCGATTCGGCCAGCACGACGTCGCCGGGGTTCACGAACAGGCGGGTGACCAGGTCGAGGGCCTGCTGCGAGCCGGTCGTCACGACGACGTCGTCCGCGCTGCCACGGATGCCCTCCATGGCCATGATCTGCATGATGTGCTCACGGATGGCCGGGGTGCCCTGACCGCTGCCGTACTGCATGGCCATGGCTCCCCCGTCGGCCATGACACGGTCGATCGCGCCGGTGACGAGCTCGCGGGGCAGCGCCGAGACGTATGGCATGCCGCCGGCCAGGGACACGACCTCGGGGCGCGAGGCCACGGCGAAGAGGGCTCGGACCTCGGAGGCGCTCAGGCCGGCCGTGCGGTCGGCGTACGAGTCGTACCACGGGTCGAGGTTGGTGCCCTTGTCGCTCATCGGTGTCCCTGTTCTGTCAGAGGGTGCTGCGGTCAAGACTATGCCCGTCCGGGCCGGGGACGACGAGGGCCCGCCCAGCGTGTGCTGGGCGGGCCCTCGTCGTGGTGTCGGCGTCGACTACGCGATGAACTCCGCCAGGTCGGCCTCGAGGGCCGGCTTCGGCTTGGCGCCGATGACGGTCTTGACGACCTCGCCGCCGCGGTAGACCTTCATGGCCGGGATCGAGGTGATCTGGTACTTCATGGCGGTCTGCGGGTTGTCGTCGACGTTGAGCTTGACGATCTCGATCTTGTCGCCGTGCTCGGCGGCGATCTGGTCGAGGATGGGCGAGACGGCGCGGCACGGGCCGCACCACTCGGCCCAGAAGTCGACGAGGATCGTCTTGTCGGAGTTGAGGACGTCGGCCTCGAAGGACGCGTCGGTCACTGCTTTGGCGCTGCTCATGGTGTTCCTTTCGTCAGGGTGATCTGGGTTGGCTTCGGGAGGCGCGGGTCAGGCGACCACGGACTCGGACGTCTCGACGCCCTCGGCCGACCCGATGGTCTGCTCGGCTAGAAAGGTCTGGTCGAGCGAGGCCAGGTAGTGCTCGACGTCGAGCGCCGCGACGGTGCCGGACGCCGCGGCCGTGGCGGCCTGTCGGTAGGTCGCGTCGATGACGTCGCCCGCGGCGAAGACGCCGGTCAGGTTGGTCTTCGAACTGCGGCCCTGCACGGCGATGGTGCCCTCGGAGGTCAGGTCGACCTGGCCGTGCACGAGGTGCACGCGGGGGTCGTTGCCGATGGCGATGAAGAGGCCGTCGAGGTCGAGGTCGCTCGTGCTGCCGTCGACCGTGTCGGTCAGGGTGACGCCGGTGGCCTTCTCGCCGCCGAGGATCGCCGTGACCTGCTTGTCGAACAGGAACTCGATCTTGTCGTTCGCGTGCGCCCGGTCCTGCATGATCTTGGACGCGCGCAGGCTGCTCGAGCGGTGGATCACGTAGACCTTCGACGCGAAGCGGGTCAGGAAGGTCGCCTCTTCCATCGCCGAGTCGCCGCCGCCGACGACGGCGATCGCCTTCTCCTTGAAGAAGAAGCCGTCGCACGTGGCACACCAGCTGACGCCGCGGCCGCTCAGGCGCTCTTCGTCGGCGAGGCCGAGCTTGCGGTAGGCGCTGCCCGTGGCGAAGATCACCGTCAGGCTCTCTTCGACGGTGCCGTCGCCCAGCGTGACCTTCTTCACGTCGCCGGTCAGGTCGACCGCGGTGACGTCGTCCAGCAGCACCTCGGCGCCGAACTTCTCGGCCTGCTCCTGCATCTTGAACATGAGCTCGGGGCCCTGGATGCCGTCGGGGAACCCGGGGAAGTTCTCGACCTCGGTGGTCTTCATGAGCTCGCCGCCGGCCTCGACCGAGCTCGCGACGATGAGGGGGCGGAGACCGGCGCGGGCGGCGTAGATGCCGGCCGTGTAGCCGGCGGGGCCGGAGCCGATGATGATGACCTGGCGCATGGGCACCTTCCTGGGGATGGACTTCACGAGCGGGAAGACGACGGGCGGGTGGTGGCCCGCGCGGTCGGATCCCTCGATCGTCTGGTGGAACGCATCCTACCGACGGGGCATTCCCGGGCGGTCAGCGTCGGCGCAGGCGGGACAGTGCGGGCGCGAGACGGGTGGTGACCGGGGTGGTCAGCGCGCGCAGTTCGGGGATGCGCGTGACCCAGAGCAGGGCCAGGTACACGACGGCCATCACCACACCGGCCACGACGACCGTGACGATGCCCTGCACCCGGCCCGCCTGTGCGAATCCGTAGGGGACGAAACCACCCATGGAGGCGACGACGACCAGGCCGACGACGCCCGCGACGAGCGAGAAGACCGAGAACTGCACGTAGCGCCGCAGCACCCAGCGGCCGTCGATGCCGCCGAGGCGCCTCTTGACGACGACGAGGGCGACGACCGCCTGGGTCGAGCCGGCGATCGACGTCGTGACGGCGATGGCGACGGCGATGCTCTGGGGGGCCACGACGACGGCGGAGAGACCGACGCCGGCGACGAAGACGATCGACTGGACGAGCTGCAGGAAGAACGGGGTGCGCTGGTCGTGCATCGAGTAGAAGACCCGCTGCACGATGAAGAGCACGCTGAACAGCACGAGGCCGGGCATGTAGCCGAGGATCACCTGGGCCGTGCGGGTCGAGCCGGCGAAGTCGACCTCGAAGAACCGGGCGAACGGGTAGGCGACGACGCACATGGCGACGGCCGCGAACACCATGAACATGCCGATGGCCCGCAGCGACTGCGACATGTCGACCCGCACGGCCGTGAGGTCTCCGCGTGAGGCGTGCCCGCTCATGCGCGTGAAGTAGGCGGTGCCGATCGAGACGGCGATGATGCCGTGGGGCAGCATGAAGAGCAGCCAGGCGTTGGCGAGCACGGCGTTCGAGGCACCCACCTCGCTGCCGAGGGTCGCGACACGGCTCTGGACGAGGCCCGCCAGCTGGGTCACGAGGACCATGCCGAAGAGCCAGCCCGCGGCCTTCCCGGTGGCGCCGAGGCCGACGCCCCGCCAGCGGAAGTCGGGCCGGAAGCCGAGTCCGGCCCGCCGCCAGAAGAGCAGCAGGAAGGCGGCCTGGGCGAGGACGCCGAGGGTCGCCGTGGCCGCGATGACGAAGATCCGGTCGGGCGTCCAGACCGCGACCGCGGAGTTCTCGACGGCCCCGCCGAACAGGACCATGAACACGACCAGGCCGACGATGGCGACGACGTTGTTGAGCACGGGGGCCCAGGTGAAGGGCCCGAAGACCTGTCGGGCGTTGAGCACCTCGCTCAGCAGCGAGTACATCGCGTAGAAGAAGATCTGGGGCAGGCACCAGTACGCGAACGCCGTGGCGAGGGCGAGCTGGTCGGAGGTGAACCCCGCCCCGCCGTCGGTGCTCTGCTGCGCGTAGAGCCGGACGAGCACGGGGGCGAGCAGCGTGCCGACGAGGCCGACGACCGCGAAGACGATCGTGCCGAGGGTGACGATCTTGTTGACGAACCGTTGCCCGCCGTCGTCCGAGGTCGCCGCCCGGACGATCTGCGGCACGAGCACCGCACTGAGCAGACCGCCCGCGATGAGGGCGTAGATGTTGTTCGGCAGCTGGTTCGCCAGGGCGAACGAGTCCGCCGCGCGGCTCGCCGACTGCCCGATCGCCGCGGCCAGCACGGCCGCCTTCACGAACCCGAGGACGCGCGAGACCATCGTCCCGGACGCGAGGAGGATGCTGGCGCGACCGAGACCGCCCTGGTTGCTCACATGGACTCCTGGACGGGCGGCGCGGTGGCCGCATCGGGTGTCGGGCCGTCGTCGGAGGACCGGGCCTCGTCGCGCGCCCTGCGGCGCTTGCGGAAGGTGCGGTAGAGGCCGCCGACGAACAGGGCGGCGAAGGCGACGCCGAAGATCCAGGTGATGGCGGTCTCCCACCCGGCCTGGACCGACAGCGGGACCTCGACGGGCGTCGCGATGGCGATGCCCGACAGGCTGACGAGCTGCAGCTGCACCGAGACGGTGCCGTTGGCCACCGACTGGACCGGCACGCTGACGCGGGTCTGCGACTGGGGCTGGATCGTCACCTCGATCGGGCTGCGCTCGATCGAGAGGATCGAGTTCGAGGGCGTCAGCTCGAGCATCACCGTCGCGACCGAGTCGGTCCGGTTCTCGAGGTAGAGCGGCAACGCCGACCGGTCGCCGAGGATCGAGATGGGCGACCCCTGGACGACCGCCACGAGACCGGAGGTCGCGGTCGCCTCGGCCACGGCGGAGGCCACCTCGGCGGGGAAGCCGTCGACGTTGTCACGCCAGGCGTGCGAGGCGAGGGCCATGGTGCGCAGGCGGGCGGTCTCGGTGACCAGCTGCGGCTGGGCGAGGGCGGTCGCGAAGTCGACGACCTTCTGGTCGGCGGACACGAGGTCACGCAGCTGGGCCAGGCGGGCGTCGCTCTCAGGGCTGTCGACGACCGTCGCCGTCGACGGCGTGCTCGACAACGCGTCGGTCAGCGTGGCTCCGCTCACCCACGGCAGACCGTCGACGGCCTGCAGCGTGCGGGTGAGGAACTGACCGGTCGACGGCCACTCGCGCCCGAGCGTCGTCAGCAGGGTGCGGGCGTCGCTCGGGCGTTCGTAGGCGACGGTCGCGATCGTCGCGGACAGCTGCGCCATCGTCGCCTGCCACTCGGCGAGGGTCGTCGCCTCGGCCGCCTGGGTGAGCAGGGTCGACAGGGGCTCGTCCGAGACGACGGCCGGGACGCCGTCGACCGTCACCGCGGCGTTCTCGGTCGAGTCGCCCTCGACGTCGACGTTGTCGCTCGAGAGGATGGTCGACGTGTACGACCCCGCGGCGAAGGCCGTGAGGTCGGCCCCCACGACGGACGACTGGCGGGGCCAGACGACGCCCTGCTGGGTCCACGGGAAGTCCAGCAACTGCTCGGTGGTCGGCAGGGTCACGCCGTCGGCGGGTGTCTCGGACGGGGTCGGCTCGTCGGTCGGCGCGTCGGTCGACCCGTCGCTCGGCAGGGCGGACGGGTCGGCTCCGGCGACGCCCGTGCCCGAGCCGTCGGCCGCGGCGGGCGTCTCGGCGCTCGGCGCGTCGGTGGGGGTCTCGGTCGGGGCCACCAGGCCCTCGAAGCGGTCGGGGTCGACGAGCGTGTCGAGCGAGGTCACGGTGGGCACGGTCGAGGCGCCGGCCTGGCGCAGCCCGGCGATGTCGGCGTCGGCGTACGCCAGGGGGAAGGTGTCGTTCGGCAGGGCCTGCAGCTCGGCGAGCCAGTCGAGGGCCGACTGCGGCGCCTCGGTGCCGAGCAGGCGGATCGACGCGACGATCATCGGGTCGACGCCGAGGGTCGCTCCCGTGCCCGTCACGGCGTCGAGCTCGCGACGCAGCACCCCGCCCTCGGAGGTGTAGGCGGCGAGGGCCGAGGCGTCGAGGACGCCGGTCTCGCTCTCGGGCGTCGTGATCGGCACGGCGACCGCGACGCGGGTCGGCTGGAAGCTGTCGGCCGGGTACCAGACCACGCTGCTGCGGGTCTGCGCCACCTGGCCGCCGGACGCGTCGAGCACGCGGGCCCCGAGGGCTCGGGCCCCGAAGGTGCGGCCCGCGAGGCCGAGGCCGGAGGCGGGCACGACGACCGTGTCGAGCGCGACGGACGTCCCGGCCGCGACCGCCGGCACGTCGACCTGCGCTATCTGGCGCCCGAGGTAGTCGTCGCCCGAGACGTCGTCGGGATCGAGCCACGAGGCCAGCTTGGAACGGGTGGTGAACGGCTCACGGTCCAGGTAGATGCGGGCCGTGCTCGCCGCGAGGTCGGAATCGCCGCCGTTCGAGACCGTGACCCCGAGGGTGAGGTCGTCGTCGGGTCGCAGCACGCCGTCCAAGGCCGGTTCGACGGTCATCGTGACCCCGTCGCCGACCGGTGCGGACGCGGCCCGGGCCGTCGTCGCCGGCAACCCCGCCGACACGACGAACACCGCCAGCAGGGCGGCGATCACGGCGAAGAAGAGTCTCATGGGCGTCAGGTGTCGACGGCAGCAGGGGCCGTTCGAGCATGCCGAGTCTAGGCAACGCGGACCGGGAAGCAGCGGCGAAGCGCCTGCGAGGCGGGGAGTGAGGCACCGTGAGGCGGGGAGTGAGGCACCGTGAGGCGGGGAGTGAGGCACCGTGAAGCGGGGAGGGAGGTGCGGCGAGGTGGGGCGGGACCGACCGCGCGGTGCGCCGGGGCTCAGCCCGCGCCTCCTCGGCTGTGGCAAGGTTGTCCGTCATGGACAGCGTCGCACGGGCCCTTGAGCGACTGGACGATCTGGCCGCCACCCCCCGCATCGAGAAGCTCGCCGCCGCGTTCGCCGAGGCCGGTCACGAGCTGGCCCTCGTCGGCGGCCCGGTGCGCGACGCCTTCGTCGGTCGGCCGGTCAACGACCTCGACTTCACCACCGACGCCGACCCCGACCGCATCCTCGCGATCGTCGCGCCGCTGGCCGAGGCGCACTGGGACGTCGGCCGGGCCTTCGGCACCATCGCCGCCCGCGTCGACGGCGAGACCGTCGAGATCACGACCTACCGCAGCGACGTCTACGACGGCGAGACTCGCAAGCCCGTCGTCGAGTTCGGCGACACGCTCGAGGGCGACCTCGTCCGACGCGACTTCACCGTCAACTCGATGGCGCTGCGGCTGCCCGAGCGCGTCCTGGTCGACCCGTCCGGCGGCGTCGAGGACCTGCTGCAGGCCCGGCTCGCCACCCCGGGCACGGCCGTCGACTCGTTCCGCGACGACCCGCTGCGCATGATGCGGGCCGCCCGCTTCACGGCCCAGCTCGGCTTCACCGTGTCGGACGAGGTGCGCGAGGCGATGACCGCCCGCGCCGAGACCCTGTCGATCGTCTCGGTCGAGCGCGTCGCCGACGAGCTGTCGAAACTGCTCAAGACCGAAACCCCCCGAGGCGGTGTCCGGCTGCTGGTCGACACCGGACTGGCCGACCACGTCATGCCCGAGCTCGCCGCCATGCGCCTCGAGATCGACGAGCACCACCACCACAAGGACGTCTACGAGCACAGCCTCACCGTGCTGGACCAGGCCATCGGCTACGAGCGCGAGCGGCACCCGGGCCAGGCCCCCGACCTCACGCTGCGCCTCGCGGCCCTGCTGCACGACTGCGGCAAGCCCGCCACCCGCCGTCTCGAGCCGGGCGGGGTGGTCACCTTCCACCACCACGACGTCGTCGGTGCGAAGCTCGCGAAGAAGCGATTGAAGGCGCTGCGCTTCGACAACGACACCATCGCCGCCGTCTCGCGCCTGATCGAGCTGCACCTGCGGTTCTTCGGCTACACCGAGGGCGCCTGGACCGACTCGGCCGTGCGGCGGTACGTCCGCGACGCCGGTGACCAGCTCGAGCGGTTGCACATGCTGACCCGCGCCGACGTCACGACCCGCAACCGGCGCAAGGCCGACCGGCTCGGCTTCGCCTACGACGACCTCGAGGAGCGCATCGCAGAGCTGCGCGAGCGCGAGGAGATCGACTCGCTGCGACCCGACCTCGACGGCGTCGAGATCCAGCGGGTGCTCGGCATCGGCCCGAGCCGCGAGGTCGGCGAGGCCTACCGCTTCCTGCTCGAGCTCCGCACCGAGGAGGGGCCGCTGGGGGCCGAGGTCGCCACCGAGCGCCTGCTCGCCTGGTGGGACGCACGCGGGGGCGCTGGGGAGTAACCGGTCCTGAGGGTGTCGACCCGCGCCTCCTCGGCGGTGCCCGGCCTCCCGGCCGAGGGCGCGGCATTGATTCAGGAGGCGCGCTCGGCTACGCTGGGAAGGTTGCGTCTGCCTCTCGGCCGACGCAGCGTCATGAACACCCTCCTGTCACAGACCGTCTGTGACCGTCAAGTCCGAAGGAGGTGGGTTAGTCATGCACCAGTACGAACTGATGGTCATCCTGGACCCCGAGATCGATGAGCGCACCGTCGCCCCGAGCTTGGACAAGTTCCTCAACGTCATCCGCAACGACGGTGGCACCGTCGACAACGTCGACATCTGGGGACGCCGCCGTCTGGCCTACGAGATCAACAAGAAGACCGAGGGCATCTACGCCGTCGTCAACCTGACCTCGAACCCGGCCGCCACGGTCGAGCTCGACCGCCAGCTGGGTCTCTCCGAGGCCGTGCTGCGCACCAAGGTCCTGCGTGCCGAAGAGGCGATCGCCATGGTCGCCGCCGCCAAGAAGGTCAGCGACGAGAAGGCCGCCCGCAAGGCCGCCAACGCCGCCGCCGCCCCGGCTGCTCCCGCCGCCGAGAAGGCTGCCGAGTAGTCCGATGGCAGGCGAGACCGTCATCACAGTGGTGGGCAACCTCACCAGTGACCCCGAGCTGCGCTACACGCAGAACGGGCTCGCGGTCGCGAACTTCACCATCGCGTCGACCCCCCGCACGTTCGACCGCGCGTCGAACGAGTGGAAGGACGGCGAGGCGCTCTTCCTCCGTGCCAGCGTCTGGCGCGAGTTCGGCGAGCACGTGGCCAGCAGCCTCACCAAGGGCAGCCGGGTCATCGCTCAGGGCCGGCTCAAGCAGCGCTCGTACGAGACCAAAGAGGGCGAGAAGCGCACCAGCATGGAGCTCGAGATCGACGAGATCGGCCCCTCGCTGCGGTACGCGACCGCCCAGGTGACCCGCGCCTCCTCGTCCCGCGACGGTGCTGCCGGTGGCGGTTCCTTCGGGGGCGGCGCCGGTGGTGGCAACCGTGGTGGCCAGCCGGCCCAGGTCGGCGGCGGTCAGGCGCAAGAACCGTGGGGTCAGCCCGCCGGCGGCCAGGGTGGCAACACCTCGGGCGGCGACGTCTGGAACACCCCCGGTGGCAACGGCACCTACAACGACGAGACGCCCTTCTAGGCGTCGTCGTTCCCCTTCAAGTACTTCTTCATTCATCGAAAGTAGAAACCAATGGCTGGAAAGAGCAGCGGCGACCGCCGCAAGCCCCTCCGCGGCAAGGGCGGCAAGAACGCCGCTCCCGCGAAGTCGATCCGCGTCGGTGTCATCGACTACAAAGACGTCGCGACCCTGCGCAAGTTCATCTCGGAGCGTGGAAAGATCCGCGCCCGTCGCATCACCGGCGTCTCCGTCCAGGAGCAGCGCCTCATCGCCCGTGCCGTGAAGAACGCCCGTGAGATGGCGCTCCTCCCCTACGCCGGCTCCGGCCGCTGATCGGAAGGACCACCATGTCGAAGGTAATCCTGACCCACGAGGTCTCCGGCCTCGGTTCCGCCGGTGACGTCGTCGACGTCAAGAACGGCTACGCCCGCAACTACCTGGTGCCCCAGGGCTTCGCCGTGGCGTGGAGCCGCGGTGGCGAGAAGCAGGTCGCGCAGATCCGCACGGCCCGCGAGACCCGCGAGCTCAAGACGATCGAAGAGGCCCACGACCTCAAGCAGCGTCTCGAGGCCCAGAAGATCCGCCTCACGGTGAAGACCGGTGCCGACGGCCGCCTGTTCGGCTCGGTCCGTCCGGCCGACGTCGCCGACGCCGTGACCGCCCAGGGCGTCGCGACGATCGACAAGCGCAAGGTCGAGATCCCCTCGGCCATCAAGGTGACGGGTGAGCACGAAGCCACCCTCCGCCTGCGCGAGGACGTCATCGCGACGATCACGCTGACGGTCGTCTCGGCCAAGTAGTACCCCGGGTGCTCCGGCGCCCCGGGTGCTCAGGCACCTGCTGTACGCGAGAGCGGCGGTCCCCCTCGGGGGCCGCCGCTCTTCTGCGTGCCAGGGGCGAGGTGCAGGGCTCGCAACGAACCCCGTTCACGAAGGTGAACCCCGTTTTCTCGGGGTTCGTCTTCGTGAACGGGGTTCTTCTCGTGCCGTGCCGTGCCGTGCACCGTGCCTCCTCGGGGCGGCACGTGGTCGCCATGAACCCGGTTTCGAACGATGAACCCGTTCGCAACCGGGTTCATCGCTCGAAACCGGGTTCTTCGGCAGAAGAAGACGCGGGGCAGGGGCGGCTGGCGTGACACCGAGGGGGCGCGGGGTCGAGGAGGCGCGGGGCGGCTGGTGTGACACCGGGCGGGGGACGAGGAGGCGCGGGGCGGGGAGGCGGGGAGGCAAGGAGGCGCGGGGCGGCTGGGGCGGGCACCGCGCCTCCTCGACTTCTCGCGTTGACAGGGCGGGGTCTCGCGTTGACGGGGCGGGGTCGCGTTGACAGAGCGGGGTCTCGCGTCGACAGGGCGGGGTCTCGCGTTGACAGGGCGGGGTCGCTCGTCTACTGTCGTGGAATCGGTTCCATGGAATCGATTCCACGACGAGGCACCGGCGACGGAGCCCGCAGGGCACCCGCATCACTACGACGAGGTAGAGACCGATGAACACCGTGACGATCAGGGACGTGGCGCAGCGCGCCGGCGTCTCGGCCGCGACGGCGTCCCGCGTCCTGTCGGGCAACCCCGCGACGTCGCCCGAGGCCCGTTCGCAGGTCGAGCAGGCCGCCCGTGAGCTCGACTTCCGTCCGAACGCCCAGGCCAGGGCGTTGCGCTCGACGCGGTCCGACACGGTCGGGCTGCTCGTCTCGGACGTCCGCAACCCGTTCTTCGCCGACCTCGCGCACACCATCGAGCAGTCGCTGCTCGAGCTCGGCTACGTCACCCTGCTCGGCAACGCCAACGAGAACCGCGCCCAGCAGGACCGCTACCTCGACACCCTCATCTCGCGCCGCGTCGACGGCGTCATCGTCGCCCCGCAGGGCACCGACTCGGCGAGCATCGACTCGCTGCTCGCCCGCGAGGTGCCGACCGTGTTCGTCGACCGGACGATCCCGGGCGTCGACGTGCCGAGCGTGACGACCGACAGCACCCCGGGCATCCGTGCCGCCGTCCAGCACCTGGTCGACCTCGGTCACGAGCGCGTCGGCTACGTCGCCGGGCCGCAGAGCGTGTCGACCGGCCGCGAGCGACTCGAGGCGTGGAGCGCCGCAGCCGCCGAGCTCGGCCTCAGCACCGACCCCGAGCTGGTCTACGTCGGCGACTTCCAGTCGGCCAGCGGGTCGGCCGCCGTGCACGCGCTGTTCGAGCTCGACGAGCCGCCGACCGCGATCCTCGCCGCCGACAGCCTGATGGCCGTCGGCGCCATCGCCATGCTCAACCGCCTCGGCATGCGCATGGGCACCGACGTCTCGGTGATCGCCTTCGACGACATCGAGTGGTTCTCGCTGCTCGACCCCGCGCTGACCGTCATCGCGCACAGCGTCGAGGAGATGGGCCGCATCGCCGTCCAGCTGCTGCACGAGGTCATCGACGGGTCCACCCCCGACTCGGTCGTGCTGCCCAGCGAACTGATCGTGCGCGAGTCGACGACCCGCGCCTCCCGCGGAAGCGCAGGAGGCGCGACGGGCGGTTCCGCGACGGTCACCTCCGCGACGCGCGAGACCCCCGCGACCCGCGCCTCCTCGTCCCCCACCGGCCCGACCGGCCCGACCGGCCAGACCGGCACCACCACACCCCCACCCCTCGGCAGGAACTGACCATGCCCCCTTCGATCGACGACGATCGCCCCCTGCTCACGCTCGAGAACGTCAGCAAGTCGTTCGGCCCCGTGCGGGTCATCGACGACGTCACCGTGCACGTCCGGCCCGGCAAGGTGCAGGTGCTGCTCGGTGAGAACGGCGCCGGCAAGTCCACCCTCATCAAGATGATGTCGGGCGTGTACCAGCCCGACGCCGGCCGCGTGCTGGTCGACGGTGAGGCCGTCCACCTGCCGAACACGCACGCCGCCGAGAAGCTCGGCATCGCGACGATCCACCAGGAGCTCAACCTCGTCGCGTCGCTCAGCGTCGCCGAGAACGTCATGATGGGGCGGTTCCCGACGCGGTTCGGCCTGGTCGACCGCAAGGAACTCAAGAAGCGCGCCCGCGCCGCGCTCGACCTGATCGGGCTCGACGTCGACGTCGACCAGAAGGTCGGCGAGCTCGGCATCGCCCGCCAGCAGCTGGTCGAGATCGCGAAGGCGTTGAGCATCGACGCGCGCATCCTCATCCTCGACGAGCCGACCGCGGCGCTGACCCGCCACGAGACCGAGATCCTCTTCCGGGTCGTCGAGCAGCTGCGGGCCCGCGGCGTCGGCATGCTCTTCATCAGCCACCACCTCGACGAGATCGCCGAGATCGGCGACACCGTGGCCGTGCTGCGCGACGGCGCGTTCGTCGCCGAGCTGCCCGCGTCGACCGACGAGGACGAACTCGTCCGCCTGATGGTCGGCCGCGACATCGAGCAGCAGTACCCGCGGACGCCCGGCAGCCAGGGCGACTCCCCCGTCGTGCTCGAGGTGCGGGGCCTGACCGGCTCGGTCTTCCGCGACGTCTCGTTCGACGTGCGGGCGGGCGAGGTGCTCGGCATCGCCGGGCTCGTCGGCGCCGGTCGCACCGAGGTCGTGCGGGCCATCGCCGGGGTCGACAAGTACGACTCGGGGTCCGTGAGCGTCCGCGGCAGGCGCCTCAAGAAGGGCGACGTCGCCGGGGCCATCGCCGCGGGCGTCGGCCACGTGCCCGAGGACCGCAAGGCGCAGGGGCTCGTGCTGGGCGCCTCGGTGAACGACAACCTCGGCTACGCCACCCTCGCCAGCAGCTCGAAGGCCGGCCTGGTCGACTTCGCCGGGCAGCGCGCGAAGGCCGACGAGGTCGCCTCGACCCTGCGGATCCGCATGCGCGACATCGACCAGGAGATCGGCTCGCTGTCGGGCGGCAACCAGCAGAAGGCCGTGTTCGGCCGATGGATCATCGCCGGCTCGACGGTGCTGCTGCTCGACGAGCCCACCCGCGGCGTCGACGTCGGCGCGAAGGTCGAGATCTACGAGCTGGTGAACCGCATCACCGACGCCGGAGGCGCGGTCGTGATGGTCAGCAGCGAACTGCCCGAGGTGATGGGCATGAGCGACCGCATCCTCGTGATGCGCGACGGAGTCGTCGCCGGCGAGGTCGCCGCGGCCGACGCCACCCAGGACACGCTGATGACGCTCGCGGCGCGCGACGTCTCCGAGACGAACTGACCCGAGAAGCACGGACCGAGGAAGACACCCCATGACCACCACCACCGTGAAGGCGCAGCGACGCTCCTTCGACATCAAGACCTTCCTGGCCGCGAACGGGGCCCTCGTCGGGCTCGTCGTGCTCTGCCTGGCCCTCTTCATCGCGACGCCGGACTTCCTGACCGGCCGCAACCTGCTGAACATCGGCATCCAGGTGTCGACCGTCGCCGTCCTGGCGTTCGGCATGACCTTCGTCATCGTCGCGGGCGGCATCGACCTCTCGGTCGGTTCGGTCGCCGCGCTGTCGGCGATGGTCTCGGGTTGGTTCTTCGCCTCGGCGGGGTTGCCCGGCGGCCTGGCGCTCGCGCTCGGCCTCGGCACCGGCCTCGTGGCCGGCCTGGTCAACGGCTTCGCCAGCGCGTACGGCAAGCTGCCCTCGTTCATCGCGACGCTCGCCATGCTGAGCGTCGCGCGCGGCCTCACCCTGGTCGTCTCGGACGGCCGCCCGATCGCGACTCCCCCGGCCGTGTCGTTCCTGGGCGGCAACATCGGGCCGGTGCCCGTGCCGATCATCGTGCTCGTGCTGGCCGCGATCGTCGCGTCGTTCATCCTCAACCGCACCGTCATCGGACGCTCGATGTATGCGGTCGGCGGCAACGCCGAGGCCGCGCGCCTCTCGGGCCTGCCGGTCAAGCGCATCGTCGTCACCGTCTTCGGCCTGGCCGGGCTGTTCGCGGCCCTGGCCGGCCTGCTGCTCGCCGGTCGCCTCGACTCGGCCCAGCCGCAGGCAGCCTCGGGCTACGAGCTCGACGCCATCGCCGCGGTCGTCATCGGCGGCGCGAGCCTGGCCGGCGGCGTCGGCCGCATCTCGGGCACCATCATCGGCGCCCTCGTGCTCGTGGTCATCCGCAACGGCCTCAACCTGCTCAACGTCACGTCGTTCTGGCAGCAGGTCGTCATCGGCCTCGTCATCGCCCTGGCCGTGGGCGTCGACGTGCTGCGACGCAAGACCCGCAGCAGCTGACCGCCGGGCCCCGTCGAGGGCGCGGCCGCGCGGGTCGCACCGACAGCCGAGGAGGCGCGGTGCGAGCCGGACGCGCGGCGTCGCGCCTCAGCGGGGCGGCGGCAGCTGCGGGGCCCGGCCCTGCGGCCGTCGCCGCGGATGCCGGCCCGGGTCCTCGTTAGTCGACCCGCGCCTCCTGATCTCTTCCCCTTTCCCCCCTCACCACCCCAACCCCCGAAGGACACACGATGAAGTTGACCTCGTTCCGCAAGGCCGCCACCGTCACGGCGATCGCCGCCCTGGTCGCGACCGGCACCGCCGGCTGCAACCGCACCCCCGCCGGAGAGGCGGACCGCCCCACGGTGGTCCTGTCGCTCAGCACCCTGAACAACCCGTTCTTCGTCGAGCTGCGTGACGGCGCGACCGCCGAGGCGAAGAAGAAGAACGTCGACCTCGAGATCGTCGACGCCCAGAACGACTCGGCCACCCAGGCCAACCAGCTCGCCACGGCCGCCTCGACGGCCGACGCGGTCATCTTGAACGCCGTCGACAGCGACGCCGCCGGCCCCGCCGCCAAGGCGCTCAACGACGCCAACGTGCCGATCGTGGCCGTCGACCGTGCGGTGAACGGCGCCGACGTCGCCTCGTTCGTCGCGAGCGACAACGTCGCTGGCGGCGAGCAGGCCGCCAAGGCCCTCGCCGAGGCGATCGGCGAGAAGGGCGAGGTCATCGTGCTGCAGGGCGTCGCGGGCACCTCGGCCAGCCGCGACCGCGGCGAGGGCTTCACCAAGGGCATCGCCGCCTACCCCGACATCACCGTCGTCGCGCAGCAGACCGCCAACTTCGACCGCGCCACCGCGCTCGACGTGACGACCAACCTGCTGCAGGCGCACCCGAACGCGGTCGGCGTCTTCGCCGAGAACGACGAGATGGGCCTCGGAGCGATCCAGGCGCTCGGCTCGCGGGCCGGCACCGACGTCAAGGTCGCGGCCTTCGACGGCACCGAGGACGGCCTCAAGGCCATCGAGGCCGGTACGCTCTCGAGCACGATCGCGCAGCAGCCCGCCGAGCTCGGCGCCCTCGCGGTCGACCAGGCGGTCAAGGCGATCGACGGCGGCAGCGGCGACGAGGGCCCCTCGGACCAGGCCGTCGAGGTCATCACCGTCACGAAGGAGAACGTGGGTGACTTCCTCGAATGAGTGGTTCTAGTACGGACGCAGCGGGCGTAGGAGGCGCGGGTGCGGTCGGCGCGGAGGCTTCGGTTCCGGCCGGCGCGGCTGGCGCAGGCGGCGCGGCTGCCTCGGCCGGCACGGTCGTCGTGGTCGGGTCGATCAACGTCGACCAGGTCGTGACCGTCGACCGCCTGCCCCTGCCCGGAGAGACCCTGATCGGCTCGTCGATGACCCTCTCCCCCGGCGGCAAGGGTGCGAACCAGGCCGTCGCCGCCGCCCGTCGCGGTGCCCGCACCGTGATGATCGGTGCGGTCGGCGACGACGGACGCGCCGACGACGCCCTGCCCTACCTGCGCTCGAGCGGCGTCGACGTCAGCGGCGTCGACACCGTGCCCGGGCCCACGGGCCTGGCCGTCGTCAGCGTCGGGGGCGACAGCGAGAACACGATCGTCGTCGTCCCCGGGGCGAACGGTGCCGTCGGAGCCTCGCTCGTCGACGGGCACGCGGGTGTGCTGGCCGACGCCGCGGTGGTCGTCCTGCAGGGAGAGATCCCCGTGGACGGCATCGCCGCCGCCGTGCAGCACGCCGGCGGGCGCGTGGTGTTCAACCTCGCCCCGGTGATCGACGTGCCGGTGGACGTGGTCAAGGCCGCGGATCCGCTGGTCGTCAACGAGCACGAGGGCCGGCTGCTGCTGGCGGCGTGGGGTGCTGCGGGTGCTGGTGCTGGGGCTGCCGCGGGCTCGGCCTCCGGCTCGGACGCGTCGGCTGTCGGCTCCGCTTCGCCCGCCGCGTCGGCCGCCGGTCCGGACGAGGAGGCGCGGGTCGACGACGAGTCGGTCGTCGCCTCCCTGCGCGCCCAGGGGGTCACCTCGGTCGTCATGACCCGCGGTGCCGCCGGGGCGATCGTCTCGGACGCGTCGGGCACCGTGGCGGTCGCGTCGCCTCGCGTGGTCGCCGTCGACTCCTCCGGAGCGGGAGACGCCTTCGTCGGCGCCCTCGCCGCCGGGCTGGCCGCGGGTTCGTCGCTGCTCGAGGCCGCCCAGGACGCCGTGCGCGTCGGGGCGTACTCGGTGACCGGCGTCGGCACGCAGGCGTCGTACCCGACGCTCGACGACGAGCTGCCTGCTGCTGCTTCGTCGTCCGCTGACGCTGACGCTGACGCTGCTGCTGCTGGCTCTGCGGCGACCGCCGCTCCGACGGAGGGGTCGGCGGATGCCGACTCGACTGCCGGGGTGACGTCGTGAAGCGCGGCGGCCTGCTCAATGCGCAGCTCAACCACGCGGTGAGCGGCCTCGGACACGGCGACCTCGTCGTCGTCGCGGACTGCGGCCTGCCCCTGCCGGCCGGAGTCCCCGTGGTCGACCTCGCCGTCGTCCACGGCCTGCCCGCCTTCTCCGACGTGCTCGACGCGCTGACGGCCGACGTGGTGTTCGAGGCCTGCACGGCCGCGGACGAGAGTGACGACTCCCCCGCCGGTGACTGGATCACGTCCCGCTTCGACGACGTGGCCTACGTCTCGCACGACGAGCTGAAGCGGCTGTCGGGTGGGGCGCGCCTCCTCGTCCGGACGGGTGAGGCGACCCCGTACGCCAACGTCGTCCTGCGCTGCGGCGTCCCGTTCTGAGGCACCTGCTCCCCCCCGAACCCCGTTCGCGAAGGTGAACCCCGATCGATCGGGGTTCACCTTCGTGAACGGGGTTCTTGGCCGTTCTGCCCCGCCGTCCCTCCCCCGGCCCGGCCGCCCTCGACCACCCATGAACCCGGTTTCGAACGATGAACCCAGAAGCATCCGGGTTCATCGTTCGAAACTGGGTTCTTCGTCGTGCGGGGACGGGCCGGGGCGGGCAGGCGGGCTGGGAGGCGCGGGCAGGAGCCGCGGCGCCAGGCCTCGCGCCGGTCTGGCGTCGCCCTTCGAACCCCGTTCGCGAAGGTGAACCCCGATCAACCGGGGTTCATCCTCGTGAACGGGGTTCTTCCCCGTTCCGCCCCGCCGTCCCTCCCCCGGCCCGGCCGCCTTCGACCACCCGTGAACCTGATTTCGAACGATGAACCCGGAAGGAACCGGGTTCATCGTTCGAAACCGGGTTCTTCGTCGTGCGGAGGCGGGCCGGGACGAGCAGGAGGGCGGGCAGGCGGGGGCAGGAAGCGCGGTGCGGGAGGCGCGGTGCCGGAGGCGCGGTGCGGCAGGCGCGGTGCGGGAGGCGCGGTGCGGGAGGCGCGGTGCGGGAGGCGCGGTGCGGGAGGCGCGGTGCGGGAGGCGCGGTGCGGGAGGCGCGGGGTGGCAGGCGGAGGGCAGGCGGCACGGTGCGGGAGGGCGGATGCGGCCCTGACCAGGGGCTTCGCAGGGCCCGCCTTCGGGGGTTACCGGAAGCTGAACGCGAGATGTGTCGCTACCGGTCGCCGTGCCTCCTTGTCAAGTTCTTTGTGCACAGGCAGATGTCAAATCGGATGTCTCAACCCCCGGTTTAGACAATCTTTTCCACACAGGTGTGGAATACGAAAAACCCAGGTCAGAGGGAGGTAAACCAACTGAAGTATCTCGTTGTCCACAGCGTGATCCACAGTTCTCCCCAGGGCCGCCCGGCGTTTCTCACCGGTTCTCCCCAGAGTTATCCACAGGTGCATTTGCTGTGGAGAACTCGGTGTCCATAAGGTGTACCCGCGCTCGTCAGGGGTGGGTCACGGCGGTTCGGCAGGGGGATGTCGGGGGTCTGTCGTACAACTGCTCTGAGCGTCTTCGGTGCTGCCCCGCACCCACCCGATTCTCTCTGGAGGACCCATGTCGATCGCCCATCTCGGTCTCGCTCCCGACGCGTCGGACGACCGCGGTCGCGATCGTGGGGGCCCCGTCGGCATGGACCGCGTCCCGCCGCACGACCTGCTGGCCGAGCAGAGCACCATCGGCGGCATGCTCCTGAGCAAGGACGCCGTGGCGGACGTCATCGAGACGGTGCGCGGCATGGACTTCTACGTGCCCAAGCACGAGGTCATCTACGACGCCATCCTGGGGCTGTACTCGCACGGCGAGCCCACCGACGTCATCACGGTCAGCGACGAGTTGATGAAGTCCGGCGATCTGTCGCGAGCAGGAGGCGCGGAGTACCTCCACACCCTCACCGGCGTCGTGCCGACTGCGGCGAACGCGGGGTACTACGCGTCGATCGTCGCCGAGAAGGCTGTGCTGCGCCGTCTGGTCGAGGCCGGCACGCGCATCGTGCAGATGGGGTACGCGAGCGAGGGCGAGGTCGTCGACCTGGTCAACAACGCGCAGGCCGAGGTCTACAACGTGGCCGGGGGAGTGCAGACCGAGGACTACGTGCCGCTGAACGAGGCGGTGACGGTCGCGATCGACGAGATCGAGGCGGCCAAGGGTCGTGACGGTCAGATGACGGGTGTGCCGACGGGGTTCGCGCAGCTCGACGCGTTGACGAACGGGTTCCACCCGGGTCAGCTGATCATCGTGGCGGCGCGACCGGCGCTCGGCAAGTCGACGTTGGCGCTCGACCTGGCGCGGGCGGCGTCGATCAAGCACGGGCAGGCGTCGGTGTTCTTCTCGCTCGAGATGGGGCGTAGCGAGATCGCGATGCGGCTCATGTCGGCCGAGTCGAGCGTGCCGCTGCAGAACATGCGCAAGGGCACGGTCGACGCGCGGGACTGGACGAACATCGCGCAGGTGCGGGGGCGCATCAACGACGCTCCGTTGTTCATCGACGACTCGCCGAACATGACGCTGGTCGAGATCCGGGCGAAGTGCCGCCGGCTGAAGCAGCAGCACAACCTGAAGCTCGTGGTGATCGACTACCTGCAGCTGATGACGTCGGGCAAGCGGGTCGAGAGCCGTCAGCAAGAGGTGTCGGAGTTCTCGCGTGCGCTGAAGCTGATGGCGAAGGAGCTGCAGGTGCCGGTGATCGCGCTGTCGCAGCTGAACCGTGGCCCCGAGCAGCGTGCCGACAAGAAGCCCGCGATCAGCGACCTGCGAGAGTCCGGTTCGCTCGAGCAGGACGCCGACATGGTCATCCTGCTGCACCGCGAGTCCGCCTACGAGAAGGACAACCCCCGCCAGGGCGAGGCCGACTTCATCGTCGCCAAGCACCGCAACGGCCCCACCGACACCATCACCGTGGCGTTCCACGGCATGTTCTCGCGGTTCGTTGACATGCCGAGCTAGCGAGCCGCCTCGCGGGCGTCGGGTTCGGGCACGCACTGCAGCCCCGAGCTCGTGTTCGCCGCGAGTTCGAGGGCGTGGATCCACGCAGGGTTCACCTGGGGGGTCCGCGAGCCGTAGTACTTGAACAGCAGCAGCACGGCCGGATGCAACCAGATGGTCTGCCTGCCCTTGCCCACCGTCTGTTCGTCGCGCCACGAGAAGTAGAACGACTCCTGCCGTCGCAACTTCATGCCGATGACGATCTGGAAGTGCAGCAGCAGTCGGTCGTCGAACTCCACCGACGCCACCTGGTCGTACGTGAGTCTGCCCATGGTGTCACCCCTGAGAGTGGGCGACGCGAGGCCCTAGCGGCCAGGCGTCGCGGCCCGGGCCCTGCACCAGCGGAGCCGGGTCCTCCGACGGTAGCCACATCACGGGACGGCCACAAGAGCCGCCGGGTGGGCGCCGTCACGTGCCTCGACGTCGGTGCTCATCGGCGCGTGGTCAGCTCTGCGCCAGGTTCGTCACCAGGTTCAGGGTGGTGGCGATCAGGACGGTGCCGAAGAGGTACGACAGCAGCGCGTGGGGGAGCGCGGTGCGTCGGGTGCGGGTGTCGTCGGGTTCGACGTCCGGTGCCGAGTACGACATGCCGATGGTGAAGGCCAGGTAGGCGAAGTCGCTGTAGGTGGGAGGCGCCTCCTGCTTGACGTCGAAGCCGCCGCGGTCGTGGTCGACGTAGTAGATGCGGGCGTACTTCAAGGCGTAGACCGTGTTGACGAGGGCCCAGGCGACCATGGTGGCGAGGATGCCCAGCACGACGGTGGCGACCGACACGGGGTCGCTGGCGTCGCGTGCCTGCACGAGCGCCGTCAGCATGGCCGCGACGCTCGCGAGGCACGCCACGACGAGGGCGTCGTCGGTGAGGCGTGAACTGGACTCCTCGTTCGCCAGGCGCTCGGTGCCCGCCGGGTCCTGGGGCCAGCAGGCCCGCCACACGTGCACGAGGGCGATGAGGCCGGCCGTGCACCACGCCGCGAGGGGCCCCAGGGTCGGTGCACCGGCGAGGGCGACGGCCACGCCGACGGCGACCCCGATGGCGACATAGAGTCCCGTCCGTCGGGGGGACAGGATGCGGTCGTCCATCGGGGTCCTCGGTTCTCGGTCGCGGGGCCGGTCCGGGTCCGGTCCGGGTCGGTTCGGTCGGATCAGCGGGCCGACGGCACGGCGTCGGGGTGCAGCACGACCTTCGTCCAGCCGTCGTCGCGGGCGTCGAAGTGCTCGTAGGCCTGCGGGGCCTCCTCGAGCGACAGCTCGTGGCTGACGATCCACGACGGCTTCGCCTTGCCGCCGGCGATGAGGTCGCGCAGGGCCCGGTTGTACTTCTTGACCGGGCACTGGCCGGTGCCCATGGCCTGCCCGCGGAACCAGAACTGGCCGTAGTCGAACGGGATGACGCCCTGCTTCGCCAGTTCGTCGGGCGCGCCCGGGTCCTGCGGCACGTACACGCCGACCACGCCGATGTCGCCGGTGAACCGGACCGACCGCACGAGACGGTTCAGGGTCAGGTTGGGCTGCTCGACGCCGTCGGGGTCGTGGGCCTGGTAGCCGACGCACTCGCAGCCGTTGTCGGCCCCGAGCCCCATGGTCAGGTCGAGGACGGCCTCGACCGGGTCGACGGACGAGTCGTCGATGGGGATCGCCCCGATCTCCTCGATCTTGGCGAGCCGGTCGGGGTGCCGGTCGACGACCATCACCTTGCTCGCCCCCTTGATGATCGCCGAGTAGGCGGCCATCGCGCCGACCGGCCCCGCCCCGTAGACGACGGTCTGGTCACCGGGCTTCACGTGGGCCATCTCGGTCGCGTGGTAGCCGGTGGGGAAGATGTCGGCGAGCATGACGTAGTCGGTCTGCCGTTCTTCGGCGTCCTCGCCCAGGCGCAGGCAGTTGAAGTCGCCCCAGGGCACGCGCAGCAGTTCGGCCTGCCCGCCGGGCCACGGGCCCATGTCGGCGAACCCGAAGGCGGCGCCGGCCCAGGCGAGCTCGGGCTGCGCGGTGAGGCAGTAGTTGGTCAGGCCCCGTTCGCAGTTCTTGCAGTGTCCACAGGCCACGTTGAACGGCAGGACGACCCAGTCGCCGACCTGCACCTTGTCGACGGCCGAGCCGACCTCGATCACCTGGCCCAGGTTCTCGTGGCCGAACCAGCGGCCGGTCTCGAAGTCGGTGCGGCCCTCGTACATGTGCAGGTCGGACCCGCAGATGTTGGTGCTGGTGATGCGGACGAGGACGTCGGTGGGCCGCTCGATGCGGGCGTCGGGGACGTCGCTGACCGAGACCTTCCTCGGGCCCTCGTAGACGACTGCTCTCATGATCTCTTCCCTTTCTTCGGTGGTGGGGTGACGGATGACGGAGGTGCGGTGCCGGGTGGTGGGGGAGGCGCGCCTCCTCTGGTGGGTGGGGCGCGCCTCCTCGGGGTGACGGAGGCGCGGTGTCAGGTGCCGGGACGGAAGACGGCGCGGACGCAGCCGTCGTCCTTGGCCTTGAACATCTCGTAGCCCTCGGGCCCCTGTTCGAGCGGGAGGACGTGGGTGGCGAGGTGCTCGGTGCTGATCTCACCGGCCGCGATGCGGTCGAGGATCATCGGGATGTAGCGGTGGCCGTGCTGCTGGGCGCCGCGCAGGGTGAGGCCCTTGTTCATGACGGCTCCGAGGGGGAACTTGTCGACGAGTCCGGCGAAGACGCCGAGCGTGAAGACGCTGCCGCCCTTGCGGCAGGCGTAGATCGCCTCGCGCAGTGCGGTGGGCCGGTCGGTCTGCAGTCGCAGCTGCTGTTTCACCTGGTCGTAGAGGTGTTGGACGCCGGTGCCGTCGGCCTCCATGCCGACGGCCTCGATGCAGACGTCGGGGCCGCGGCCGCCCGTGCGCTCCTTGAGTTCGGCGAGGACGTCGTCCTGTGCGAAGTCGAGGGTCTCGGCGCCGATGTGGCGTCGCACCTGGTCGAGCCGCTCGGGCAGCTGGTCGATGACGACGACCTGCTCGGCACCGAGCAGCATGGCGGCGCGGGCGGCCATCTGGCCGACGCCGCCGGCACCCCAGACGGCGACGGTGTCGCCGGGGGTGATGCCGGCGAGGTCGGCGCCGGTCCACCCGGTGGGGGCGGCATCCGAGGCGAAGAGGGCCGCCTCGTCCGAGACACCGTCGGGGACGGGAAAGGCACCGTGGTCGCCGTAGGGCACCCGGACGTAGTCGGCGTGGCTGCCGGCGAAGCCGCCCAGTGCATGGCTGTACGCGAAGCATCCGCCGATGGGGGAGCCCCAGAGGGTCTCGGTGATGGCCGGGTTGGGGTTGCCGTTGTCGCACAGTGAGAACAGCTCGTGGGTGCAGTACCAGCAGCGGCCGCAGGCGACGAACGAGCAGACCACGACGCGCTCGCCCACCTTGCGCTCGCGGACGGCAGACCCGACCTCGACGATCTCGCCCATGAACTCGTGGCCCAGGACGTCGCCCGACCGCATGGTGGGGATGTAGCCGCCGAGCAGGTGCAGGTCCGACCCGCAGGTGGTGCTGAGGTGCACCTTCACGATGACGTCCTGGTCGTTGAGGATCGTCGGGTCGTCCACGGTCTCGACCGAGGTCTCGTTGACGCCGGTCCAGGTGAGGGCTCTCACAGCAGTCCCTCCTCGTCGGCACGGTCGGTGGCTTCGTCGACGAGGGCACCGGTGGGGGTGGCCTTGCGCTCGCCGTGGGGTGTCGGGTCGACGCGCAGCACCTCGTCGGCCTCGATGACCTGCTTGGCCCGTCGGAGTGCGACGCGGATGCTCTCGGCGGCCTCGTCGGCGTCGTCCTTCGACGGAGCGGGATCGCGGAGGCGGGCGCGCAGCTCGGTGCCCTTGTCGCCGGCGGCCGGTCGCATCTCGACCTCGACGCGGTCGCCGAGGTCGGCGAGGAAGGGCGGTTTGTGGCCGTCGGCGCAGACGTGCTCGGGGTCGGCCAGGACGGTGACGGCCTGCCAACGGGCTCGGGACTCCTGCGGGGAGCCGGCGCCCTCGTCGGGCCGACGGTGGTGTCGTCGTCCGACGACGACCGCGGCGGCGGCGGTGGCCACGGCGGCGACGCCGGCGGCCCCGGCACCGGTCAGGCGGCCGGCCATCAGACGGCCCGCCACGGCGGGGGAGCGGGGGTGCCCCGCTGCTGATCGGTGGTGCTCATCACGACCTCCTCGGTTCGCGCGGATGCGCAGTTCTCTGGATGGATGAGCGGGTGGCAGGGCCCTGGATCTGCCCACCCTGCCGCCCGTTCGACCCCAGTGTGCGCACGCCCCCGACTGTGCCGTGAGACAACTTTTTGGCTCTTGACAGCACCCCGAGGCCGCGAGTTACGTGGGTGGGATGACGGCCGGAAGGAGGCGCGGCGTGGGTAGTCGGATCGGCCCGGCTAGCCGAGACTCGCGGGCGCAGGAGGCGCGGTGAGGGTCGTCGTCGAGAGGTGTCGGGGGCTCGCGCGGGCTGGCACGGATGGTGACGGTGGTGCACGTGCCCGCGCATGGGTAGGTGCCGGTGATCGCGTCGTCGCAGCTGAACCGTGGCCCCGAGCAGCGTGCCGTCGAGAAGCCCGCGATCAGCGACCTGCGAGAGTCCGGTTCGCTCGAGCAGGACGCCGACATGGTCATCCTGCTGCACCGCGAGTCCGCCTACGAGAAGGACAACCCCCGCCAGGGCGAGGCCGACTTCATCGTCGCCAAGCACCGCAACGGCCCCACCGACACCATCACGGTGGCGTTCCACGGCATGTTCTCGCGGTTCGTCGACATGCCTAGCTAGCGAACCTGTTGTCGACGTCCCTCGTAGATGGTCTCTCCGCCCTCCAGACAGTCTGACTTGGACGAACGGACCGTCTGCCCGGCGGAAATCGAGTGACTGGTCACAAGAGGAAGGCACCGGCGTAGGCATGTATCTGCAGCAGCCTGATGCGGCTAGCGTTCCTTTTTTGGGGGCACCACGAGCGCCCACCCGCGGCAAAACATCGCGACGACCGCGAACGGCCGAACCCTGGGCGGACTTCGAGGGGTGGTGCCTCCGACGAGATCTTTCGCCAATGCCTGCATCGGGCGCAACTGTAGCTGCGTACATTGCGGACCGGTGTCGAGAAGTCGACGACAACGGAGCCCTAGCCCATTCGTACGATCAGATGAAGGGTTGGGTCGACCTCATAGATGAGCGACGCATCCAGTTGGGCCACGCTCGACTGAGAACATCTCGACAGGTCTCCGAGATCCTCTTACGACTGTATCCGCGTCTCAACGGCCCCCGTCCGACGGATCCTACTGCCGCACTTGCGACGCTGAAGCGCGTACTCCGCTGGGTCAATTCGCATGAGCCCCTAGATGGAGGTACGCAGGACCGAGACCGGGCGCTGCTCCTCATTGGGGCGGCTGGTGCTCTTACGTTTCAAGAACTCGCGGAGCTGCGCGTTCGCGATGTACTCGGTGATTCTCGGGATGGACTGCGCGTGACCGTAAGATCAGCCGATCAAATCTGGATTCCGGCTTCTCCCGAAGTCGTCTTCTGCGCTCCGTGTGCGCATCGACGCTGGCTGTTGCGCTTTCAGTCTTCACTTTCGCCGGGCTTGATTCCAGACGACTCCTTTGGAAATGACTCCCACCACTGCTTGTCGGCCGAGTCCGCCGAACCGGGCCTGAGCGCGGCACCCATGTTTCCGCGAGTTGGCTCTGACGGGTTCGCCCGGATGACTTCCAGGGAGATAGCGTCAATTATCGATTCGCTTTTAGCAGACGCGCAAGCCAGCCGTTCCGATCTTGACGGGGTTCGGGATGAGCTGATGCTACGAGATCTAATCAACGCCCTGGGTAGCTCGGGCTAGCTAATCCGTCAGGCGCCTGCGGTGATCTGTCTCAATCCTCGGTGCGAGATGGCCGAACTATCGCCATTGCTATTTGTGGCATGTTCTTTCAAGTTTTGTTCTTGCTGTCGGCCGCCAGTGTTGTTGTCGTCCGCCAGATAACTTGTCCAACTGCCACGCTACGTGTCTGGAATACCGAGATGGACACGTTGTTTGGCAGTATCTGTGGGTTCCAAGCGAAAGTGTCCGATTCCAGACTTTCGTGTCCACTGGTCAGCCCCACGTCCTAGAACAACAGGTCGTCCCGTTCCTCACGGACGATGTCCGGTGCCAACAGCCGCGATCTTGACCTCTGGCCGCCGCAAGGGCGCTGTTGCCGGACAAATAGTTTGTTTCCCGCGCACCAAGTTTGTGGCCGCCTCGATGTATCCGTTCAGTCCGACGGAAGGGGAAGGATCTCGTCTTCCGCGGGATGTGGACACGTGGCAGCCATAGGGCCTAATGCACCGTGCTCGTGAGAGTGCCGAGTGTTCTGCGTTGCGCGATCGGTCAGGGAGGCCTTCTCCGATCACGACGATCATGCTCCGATGGACTGGTGTTGACTAGGTCCCAACGAACGCGGGGGGAGTACATGGTCAAGATCCACGGGTATCTCGAGTACGACGACGGCTCGCTGACGCCAGGGCAGGCGAAGGACGGCGGCCTGAGTCAGCTGCTCTTTGATAGCGAGGGGAAGCTGTCGGATCATGCGTCGTTCCATCCCGAGGATCCGGACGACGAGGACGACTACAGCTATGACTCGACATCGCCGAGTGGCGACTCCGACTCGGATGCCAGTGCGCAGGCTGCGGCGCTCCTCATCTTGGCTGTCATCGGTGCAGCGGCGGGCGGGTACGTCGTGGTCCGCAAGGCGACGCCGCACGTGCAGCGCCTGATCAATGAGCGGGCGCTGCCAGCAGTCCGGTCATTCTGGAAGAAGGTGCGCGGGCGGGGGAGCAAAGTCGATGCACCCGACGCGGACGAGACGAGCGCCGTCGTCGTACAGACCCCGACTGCACACGAAGGCGCAGCGGCACCCGGATCCGACCTCGCTGTTGCGAAGCCGCAGATGAGCTCGGACGAGTGGTACGCCCGTTTCCGGGCGATGTTCGAGGCTCGGCAGTTCGCTGACGAGCAGTGGAAGCTCTTGTCGTCGGTGCAGGTCGCAGATGATGAAGCGATCGCCGAGCTGCAGCGCGAGATGGCACGCAACCGTCCGGAGGCTGTCGTTCGGCAGGTGACGCTGATGCTTGAAGCCGCGCCGGAGATCGATGCGCATGCAGAGGCTGAGGCGATGCCAATTGTAGTTGAGCGCGACCCCGGACACCGTCCCTGAGCGATCGCTATTCACGAAAAGCCCAGTTCAGGATATACTTAGGGCAGTTATCAGCATGAGGTCGAGGCGAGCGTCCTCCCGGCCGGAACGCGACACGAAGTCTCACGTGAGGTGCCCTCGGCTCGAATGGCATAGTCGGCCGATACCTTGAGATGGAGTGACCCGACAGCATTAATCTGCGCCGTGATCGGCGTTTAGGAGACGACAGCACGCCATGGCAGGACGAACCGCGAAGCCGAAACCAACGAAGACGCTGGAGCAGCGGCTGTGGGAAGCTGCCGACAAGCTGCGCGGTAACCAGGAGCCGAGCGAGTACAAGCACGTCGTACTCGGTCTCGTGTTCCTGAAGTACATCTCAGATCGCTTCGAAGAGCGTCGCGGGTCGCTGGAGTCGGAGCTTCTCGCGGACGGTATCAAGCCAGAGCGAGTCGCATCCTTTCTTGAGGATCGCGACGAGTACACCAGCCAGAACGTCTTCTGGGTGCCTGAGAACGCTCGCTGGGGCTATGTGCAGTCACGGGCGAAGCTGACGACGGTTGGTCAGGATATCGACACGGCGATGGACCTCATCGAGAAAGAGAACCCTTCGGTTCGAGGTGTGCTCCCGCGCAACTACGGACGTGATGGTCTCGACAAGCGACGCCTCGGCGAACTCGTCGACCTGATCGGCGGCATTGGATTCACAAGCACCGACGACCACGGTGCGGACGATGTGCTTGGGCGCGTCTACGAGTACTTCTTAGGGCAGTTCGCCGGCAAGGAGACCGGCAAGGACGCTGGCGCCTTCTATACGCCGCGAAGTGTCGTGAAGACGCTGGTCGAGATGCTCGAGCCGTTCAAGGGTCGCGTCTACGACCCGGCTGCGGGATCGGGTGGGATGTTCGTACAGTCGGCCGAGTTCGTGAAGGCCCACGGCGGTAAGCGCACCGACATCTCGGTCTATGGGCAGGAGTACACCGACACGACATGGAAGCTCGCCAAGATGAACCTCGCGCTGCGGGGCATCGAAGCCGATTTCGGCCCGAAGTCAGCCGACTCGTTTACGGAAGATCTACATCCGGATCTTCGTGCGGACTTCATCATCGCGAACCCGCCGTTCAACGTCTCCGATTGGTGGGACGGGAAGCTCGCGGATGACCCGCGCTGGAAGTACGGCACGCCGCCCCAAGGCAATGCAAACTTCGGTTGGGTGCAGCACTTCATCCATCACTTGAGCCCGAAGGGCACGGCAGGCTTCGTGCTCGCGAACGGCTCACTTTCTTCAAAGAGTGGCGGCGAAGGTGAGATTCGCCGCAAGCTCGTTGAGGCAGACCTTGTGGACTGCATCGTGGCGATGCCAGAGAAGCTCTTCTTCAACACCGGGATTCCGGTGTCGCTTTGGTTTATAAGCAAAGAACGTCACGGTAACGGACGTCGTGAGCGTAGCGGCGAGGTGTTGTTCATCGACGCTCGCAAGCTCGGCACCATGGAGTCACGTCGGCTGCGAGTATTCGATGACGCCGACATCACGACGGTCGCCGATATGTATCGCTCGTGGCGCAATCGTGACGGCGGTTTTGCGGACGTGCCCGGCTTCGCGAAGGCCGCAAAGCTCGACGAGATCGAAAAGCATGACTTCGTGCTCACTCCGGGGCGGTACGTCGGCGCGGCTGAAGCCGAAGCGGATGATGAGCCGATCGACGAGAAGATCGAGCGCCTGACCACCGGACTATTCGCCGAGTTCGATCGCGGGCGCGAGCTTGAGGACGAGATCCGCACGCGGCTCGGGGGGCTCGAGTCGTGACGAGCGGATGGACCCCAACCAGGCTCGGCGAAGTCGTGAAGATCAAGCACGGTTTTGCCTTCTCAGGCATGGCCGCGAACACCGACTCGAGCCTCCCCGTCGTGGTCGGCATCGGCAACTTCGACTACGCAGGCGGTTTTCGATTCGGTTCGACGACCATCAAGCGGTATGTCGGGCAGTATCCTGCTGAGTTCACACTGACACCAGGTGATGTACTTCTGGCAATGACGTGTCAGACCGCTGGCGGTGAAATTCTCGGTATCCCCGGCACCGTTCCCGATGACGGACAGACCTACCTGCATAACCAGCGACTCGGCAAGGTAGAGGTGCTCGACCCGACGCGCATCGATCTCCGGTACTTTTTTCAGCTCGCTCGTTGGCATCCGTTCAATCGCCATCTGTACGCGACCGCCTCTGGCAGCAAGATTCTTCACACTTCGCCAAGGCGGATCGAGGACTTCGCTGTCGACCTCCCACCCCTGCCAGAACAGCAGTCGATCGCTGCTGCGCTCAGTGCAGTTGACGACAAGATCGAGTCAAATCGGCGAGCGATCGCAGCGATATCTGACCTGCTCGATGCGCAGTCAGAAAAGTTCGGGGCGGGCCTTCCGACTGTTCCACTTGGGGCCATCGCAACGTCCGTTAAGGACACAGTCGATCCTTCCAAACTTTGCGACGCGGTGGTCGACCACTTCAGCCTCCCCGCGTTCGACTCCGGGGCTCGGCCTGAGCACGTTGCCGCAGCGTCGATTAAGAGCAACAAACTTAGGGTGCCGCAGCAGGCGGTTCTCCTCTCGCGCCTCAATCCGCGATTCAATCGCACATGGTGGGCTGCCGTCGAGGCAAAGACGGCGACACTTGCATCGACCGAATTCCTCGTACTGACGTCCGAGGACGCCCTCGAGTTGGCGGCCGTGTGGCTGGCAGTGCGCGACCCCTTCTTCCGTGAAGAGCTACCGAAGCGCGTGACGGGCACGTCGGGTAGCCACCAAAGAGTGCGGCCTGATGACGCGCTCGCGATCGAAGTCCCAGATTTCAGAAGCGCAGCGCCGGAGGTGAAGCAGTCGACGCTCGCGTTGCTGATGCGAGCCGAGAGCCTACGCATCGAGTCGGATCGTGTGACCACCCTTCGCGACACCCTTCTCCCCGAACTCCTGTCCGGACGCCGGCGCAGCACCGTCGAAGGAGTTGCAGCGTGATGGGACTCAACATCGAGTGGGCTCTTAGCGAGCTGGATGAGTTCATCCAGCAGACCGTGATGACGAACAATAGTTACGTCGGTAACGGAGTCGTATCGCTCTCCAACAAGTCCAGCACCGCTGCCTCGGATGCCGAAGTGGCGCAGCAAGCACAGGTCGTGGAGAAGATTTTCGACCGGGTCATCTCGGGCTGGCGCACAGACATCGAACTGCGCAAGAGCAACCGCTGGACACGGCATCGTGAAGCGGCCATCCGCGCGAAGGCGGAGCTGGAGCGGCAGGAAGAGATTCGCAAGAACCTCGGTGATGACGCTCCAGAGTTGTCAGCCGCCAAGTTGCACCCCTGGATCTGGAGCGGGGCTTCCTCGCTGTGGCAGTCCGGCCACTACCGCGAGGCCGTCGAGGGCGCGATCAAGAAGCTGAACGCCGAGACCCAGAACAAAGTCGGTCGCCGCAATCTCAGTGAGACCGATCTCTTCAACCAGGCGTTCAGTGAGCAGCCTCCGAGTACAGGCAAGCCGCGCTTGCACCGGATGGAGGACGACGGCGGTTCGACATTCAAGTCGATTCAGCGCGGTGCTCGTACATTCGCCGAGGGCGTCTTTGCCGGCATTCGGAATCCGCTCGCACACGAGGCCAGCCAGGAGATGGCCGAGCAACAGGCGTTGGAGTATTTGGCCGCTCTCAGCGTGCTCGCACGATGGGTGGATGCATCAACGCTGGAGGTCGGCTCATGACCGCATTCAATGAGAATGTCGTAGAGCTGGCCGCGCTCGAGTACTTCGCCGAGCTTGGCTATCACACGATGCACGGCCCGAGCCTCGCGCCCGGCGAAGCTACTGCTGAGCGTGAGTCGTACGAGGAAGTCTTCCTGTGGGATCGGCTGCGAGACGCAGTTCGACTCCTGAACCCCGGTCTCGACAACGATGCCGCGGCCGAGACCATCAAGCGCGTACGACGGGCCGAGTCACAGAGTGCGATCGATGAGAACTACCGTCTACACAAGCTTGTCACCGAAGGCGTGCCTGTGGAGCAACGTGGCTCCGACGGCATCCTTCGGACGCGCACGATCAACCTAATTGACTTCGAGCACCCAGAGCGCAACGACTGGGTGGCGCTGAACCAGTTCACGATTGTCGAGAACGGCAAGAACCGCCGCCCCGACGTGCTGGTGTTCGTCAACGGAATCCCGCTGGCGCTGTTGGAGCTGAAGAACCCGGCTGCCGAGCACGCAACGCTCAAGTCTGCGTGGAACCAGGTACAGACGTATCGGAAGGACATCCCGACGTTTTTCCGGTCGAACGCAGTGACGGTCATCTCCGACGGCACCTCCGCTGCGATGAGCAGCTACAGCGGTGCGTTCGAGCACTACGCCCCCTGGAAGACGATGGACGGCCGGACGGTCATCACCGATCGGCCGGCCCTTGAGGTATTGATCAAAGGCGTCTTCGACAAAGCTCGCTTCCTCGACCTGCTCCGCAACTTCGTTGTGTTCAGCCGCGAGACGGTCACCGACAATACCACCAAGCAGAAGACATCTGTCCTTCTCAAGCGCGTCGCGAAGTACCACCAGTACTGGGCGGTCAACGCTGCGGTCGAGTCGACGATTCAGGCGTCGAGTCCGTCCGGTGACCGTCGCGGTGGTGTCGTCTGGCACACGCAGGGTTCGGGCAAGAGTTTCGAGATGGTGTTCTACGCCGCGAAGGTGATGCGCGATGCGCGGATGGCCAATCCGACACTCGTGTTCATCACAGACCGCAACGACTTGGACAACCAGCTGTACGAAGAGGTCTTCGCGCCCGCGCACATCTTGCCTGAATCGCCGGTCCAGGCCGAAACTCGGAAGGATCTACGCACAAGGCTGACGCGCGCATCCGGTGGCATCGTCTTCACGACGATTCAAAAGTTCGCACCGGGCGAGGACGGCGACGCGAACGTCGTGCTCACGGACCGACGCAATGTCATCGTGATCGCGGACGAGGCGCATCGATCTCAGTACGGCTTCAGCGAGTACCTCGACCGCAGCGGACGACTCAAGGCCGGCCTCGCCAAGCACATGCGCGATGCCTTGCCGGGAGCTACCTATCTCGGCTTCACCGGCACACCGATCGACTCCGCAGACAAGTCAACGCGCTCCGTGTTCGGCGACTACGTCGACGTCTACGACCTCACGCGCGCGGTCGAGGACGGCGCGACTGTCCGGATCTTCTACGAATCCCGCCTCGCCAAGGTAGCTCTTTCGGCTGAGGACTACGCCGCTCTAGACGACCTTGTTGAAGAAGTTACCGAGCAGGTCGAAGAGGACGCTGCGACTGCGGCGAAGTCGCGATGGTCGCGGCTCGAGGCAATCGTCGGTGCTGACGCGCGCCTCGACATGGTCGCTGCCGACATCGTCGAGCACTGGGAGAAGCGGCGCGAGTCCATCCTCGGTAAGGGCATGATCGTCACGATGAGTCGCCGCATCGCGGTGCGCCTCTACGAGAAGATCGTGGCGCTGCGACCGGAGTGGCACTCGGACGATCCCGCCAAGGGCAAGATCAAAGTTGTCATGACCGGCTCGGCGGCAGACCCGGCAGAGTTCCAGCCGCACATCTACTCGAAGGATGTGCGGAAGGATCTCAAGGCGCGGGCGAAGAACGCCGACAACCCGCTTGAGTTGGTCATCGTGCGAGACATGTGGCTGACGGGCTTCGATGCACCGTCGATGCACACGATGTACGTGGATAAGACCATGCAGGGCGCAGGGCTGATGCAGGCAATTGCCCGTGTGAACCGCACGTTCCGGGATAAGCCGGGCGGGCTGATCGTCGACTACATCGGCATCTTCGACAATCTGCAGAGCGCTCTGAGCGAGTATTCGCCGTCAGACCGCGATCAGGCGGGTGTCCCGATCGAGGACATGGTCGACATCATGCTTGAAAAGCACGACGTGGTGCGCGGGCTGCTCCACGGCGTGGAGTATGACGCGTCCCCGGCGCTGTCGCCCTCTCAGCGCCTTGCCGAGTATGCCAAAGTGCTCGACTTCGTGATGGCCGATCCGGATCGAACGAGCCGCTTCAATGATCAGGTGCTGGCGCTGGCGAAGGCATTCGCGCTTGCCGGAGCGCGTGACGAAGCGGCCGACATTCGGAACGACGTCCGCTTGTTCACCGATGTACGCGCAGCGATCCTCAAGATCCAAAACCCCGACTCCGGCCGTGGCGGAAGTGGAAGTGTCGAGATCGACACCGCCCTCGGACAGCTCCTGAACGAGGCCGTGTCGGCGAACCAGGTGATCGACGTCTACCAGCTGGCAGGTGTCGAGACCCCTGAGCTATCGCTGCTGTCCGAGGAGTTCCTCGACTCGCTCGCAGAAAAGGAGAAACCCAACCTCCAGATGGGACTGCTCCGCCGACTTCTCAACGACCAGATCCGGACCATTCAGCGGACGAACGTAGTGCAGGCACGGAAGTTCTCTGAGCAGCTCGAAGAGGCCATCAACCGCTACACGAACCGGTCGCTGACTACGGCAGAGATCATCGCGGAGCTGGTGAAGCTCGCCAAGACGATGCGGGCGGAGGACGCGCGGCACAAGTCGCTTGGGCTTCGCGAGGATGAGGCTGCGTTCTATGACGCTGTGCGACTGAACGATGCCGCTGTGCTCGAGCTTGGAGATGACACACTCAAGAAGATCGCGCAGGAACTCGTCGTTGCAGTTCGGACTTCGGCAACCATCGACTGGAATCTGAAAGACTCGGTCCGCGCTGCGATGCGCACGAAGGTGCGGCGCCTTCTTGCTAGGTACGAGTATCCGCCGGACGCAGAGGCGAAGGCGATCGAGCTGGTGCTCGAGCAAGCCGAAGTGCTGGCGGGCAGCCAGGTGCAGTAATGGACTATCGTCGCGCGGAAGTTCACAGGAATCGGCCCAGGAGTGCCGGCATCCATAAACCGTCCGGGCGCTTCGGCATGGAACCAACGAGCGGTCGACGCTCGTTGGATTCGTAGCTCGCTTCGCGTTCAGATCGGACATGCGCATCATCTAGGTACAGCTGGGTCCGAGCAGATCAGGTCAACCGCGATGAGAGCTCGGCCGAGGGGTCCAGTCGTAGTTGTCGGGTGCGAGGATCGCGACGCTGCGAGGCGAGCGGTTCCTTACGAGGATGACGCTGCGCACCTCCCACGCCTCGGCATCGGCCGTGTGGGGTGCACAAGCGCACTGCCGCGAGTTCCTCATCACCGTAACCGCTCACGGAATCCGTTGGAACTGGACCGCAGCGACCTACATCGACCAGCGCACCAACATGACCGTCACCTGCGAGACCTGCACCATGTTCGAACAGCGGCCTGACCACAACGCGCCAGCTGTGGCGAGGGCGCGCAGCTAGTTCACGGCGTTGTAGAGCGCTTGCAGTAGTGCGGGATCGTCGTTCGGGTCGTTCCACTGCACCACCGCGATCGATTCGGCTGACTCATCTCCGAGACGCTTCGAAAAGGGGTGCGGTGTCACGACAACTCCTGGGAGGGCGCCGGGTGAACGGGCGCCGAGGTGACGAAACCAGTTTGCGAAGGCAGAGGCAGAGCTCAGTCGCTTGATGATGACTGCTACCCGCTGATCGCCGATCTCCACGATGGCGTCCGCGGGGCCAGCGTCGGGCGGGTTCCGGAAAACCCGGAGGTTGTCGTGGGCCCAAGACAGCGCGATGAGGGTCTTCGTGACCGAATTCTCGTATACCACCGCCTCCGCTACTGACGATGCGGCCTTGGTACCACGATTCGCCTGCACGTAAGAATCTAGAGCGGCGAGCGCCGACTCGTTCGCCACTTCGGCTGAGGCCGCTTTTGTCTCACTATCGAACGATTGCGCCGACTCAGCGGGCACCCGAGGCTCAACTCGCGCCGCGAGCATGTCGATCATTCCGGCGCAAGCCGCTTGTTGCACCTCGGCAGTGGCGGTATCGGCCAAACGTGCGAGCGTGGCAACTGTCACGCTTTCGGGCAGTGCGTTGTCGCCCGAGCGTGAAGGAACGGCGCGCTCAGATGCCCACTCGAACATCACCCACCATGAGTCCGCCGCTGAGGTCGTCTCCTGCAGCGAGAGGGACTCGCTTGCTGCCCGCCGGTTGAGGATGATGCCTGTAAGAGCGACGCCGGCAGCAATCACCGCTGCGGTCGCGGCGGCACCTGGGCTCTTCGCAAAATCACGGAGCCACGAGCCTAAGTTAGCTAAGTTTGCGGTGGCTAGCGTCAGCGCGAGATATGCTCCGACGGCTCCGCCGACGAGGCCAGCTACCACTACCCAGGCTGCTGTCTGACGCCGGCGCCGTCTCTCACTACTCACACGCTGATTCTTGCTCATTCTGCAGTGAGCTGAAACTTCAACCTTGGCGTTTGGCCTGGATACGACGTCGGTGCAGACGCTGCAGGCTCCGTTGATTTCTGACAGGTGAGGACACCGGCTCCTGCTGGAAAGCTCTGCGCCTTCGCAAAGGCGTATTCGGAGGATCTCCGCGGTGAATGTGATCGCGGTCGCCCGGAAGGGTGAGCCGTCAGGGGCCTAGGATGAGGCAGGGCTGGTACGAACGAGACACGCGGCACGCAGCGGCCAGGTCTTCGCGCATACGAAGACTCCCTCTCGCTGGCCGTTTCTGAACTCGTCGACGCGCTTCGCGCCCTGCTCGGTGCGCGGCTTGTGGCCTTCATCGGATCTACGAACTCCACGAGCGTCGTCTCTGGATGGACCGACGGTTCTGCCTCGCCTCCGGCAACGGAGGTCGACCGGCTCAGGCTGTCGTACAGGATCGCGGCCATGCTCAACGAGCGCTACTCGCCTACCACGATTCAGACTTGGTTTTGCGGCCACAATCCGGCTCTCGGTGATGCTGCGCCAGCTCGGTTACTCCGGGAAAAGCAGCCGGCGCTGGTCAGGGAAGACCTTGTGGCCTTCGCGACCTCCTTCGCCTGCGAAGGCTAAAGGGTCGACGCGCGCCGGTAGGCCGGGCGAGAGCCTCGGGCGCACGTCGATCTCGAGCGCCTCGACATTAAGGATGCCGACGCTGTGGGCGGTGCGGTTCCGATCGAGGATCACACTTCGGACAGTGGTTGTCGCGTGCCCGAGAGGTCGAAGCAGCAGGTTGGTGTCGAGGTAGCGGTGGTAGTGCCCGGACAGGACTAGCTTCGGTTGGACCTGGAGGACGCCGCGGTGGAACATCGCCTGGCCGGCTGCAGCGTACGCGATGCCGTCGCGCGTCCAAAACCGCCGTTGCCGTGTGACATGTCGCTTAAGGGCTCTGCTGAACGGTGCGTCGTGGCCGAGGAGCACGTCGACCGGGTCCGAGCCGAGTGCTTCGAGATCCTCCTCGGTGATTTGCTCTTCGGGGTGCCACGCCGCGACGTGACCGGAGGCGGTCTGGTCTCGACGGCCGCGGCTGATGCTGTTCGCGCCGCCGAGGCTCGCAACTACAGTCCCAGCCGCGGTAGCTCCTCGCCAGCCACGTGGGAGCCAGATGATCCGCAGTGAGAGTCGCCGGTATCCCCATTCGTCGAGCGGGTAGCGACGGTGCAGCGTTGGGTAGCCCTCGTGGTTCCCGCCCGTGACGTACATGAACGCGTTGCGGGAAGTGAGCTGCTCCGTGAGGAGCCTGAGCCGTTCGCGTTCGAGCGGACTGCCGCTCGAGAGGAAACCGAAGTCGCCGAGGACGTGGATCTGACGGATGCCAACGCGGGCAAGATTCCGGACCGCGAGCCCTATCCATTGCAAGTCAGCGTGCGGATCCCCGAGCAGACCGATGCGCTCGTCGACGAGCGCGTGCTGGTCAACCATCGGACCGGTGCGCGTCGGGGATGTGGCGAAGGCCCGCGGAAAGCGCCTCATCTTCGGACCGCCTACCATTCAGCAGATCGCGGATGAGTTCCACGAGAACTTGATCCCGAAGCTCCAGGTTCTTATCTAGACCCGAAGCGCCGACCGCCTGTCGGAACGCCTGCTCGCACCGCATGGCACCGGAAACGCGAGCTGTCGCCTCGGACCGCAAGATGTCGCCGCGGTCGACTGCTTCCTGCAGGTCAACACCCCACGGCGCTGTCTCCACCTGGTAACCGGGATCAGAAGGCACATCGGGATCGACAAGGCAAGCACCGACGTCTGTCAGCACCGTGACGAACGCCACGGCCTCATCACCGCTCATCCGTCCCTCGGCAACCCATCGAGCGAGCTGCCGCGCGTACGGGTCGACGACAGTGATCCCCTCCGCGCCAAGGGCAGCGTCCGCCAGCGCGGCAGCTCGTGTTACCGACGAACGGTCAGCGGCCCGAGGACGGTTGTGGTCGATGAATTCGGATGCGTGGTCCATTGCTTCGGATTGACGTAGTTCGTCCGACCGGATCGCCAGAAGAAGAGCTTTGAGGATCGGATCTGAAACGCGCAGCGGCAAGTGCTGACGTACGTCATCACTCCTACAAACGCTGTGTGCCTCATGACCCGACCAGTTGTCGGCAGGCTGATCCCTCATCTTGGGCGCCTTTTCTCGAGTGGAGCCTCTCTCGGCCACAACTCCCGATTCGCGACGAGCCTCCTGTTGGGATTCCTCAAACGATGAAGTGCGTTCCGATCCACCAGGCCCCCGCACGTTAGCCGCTTCATCCGAGTCGGAACGAACCGGCAGCACGAGCGAGACGCACCACATCTTCCGTTCGGCCAAGCCGCATCGCCGGCGGGGGTGACGCCGTCGAGCTCTTCCGCCGGTGCGTTTAGCCACACCGCGTCGCCCGGTGGGTCAACCTGTTCCGAGTCGAGCTCAGCGAGCACTTCATGCAGCCGGGCAGGGGCTGTGCGTCCTGCCCGAACTGGAAGGCAGGACAGAGCGGGAAGCCGTCCGAAGACATTACCTCGAGCACGTCGTCGGCCCGTACCAGCGCATCGAGGGCGGCGCTGCTCACTTGGAGCGTCTCGAGCTGGGCAGCGGTGTCGCAGGACGGCCCCACCTGACCGTCCAGGGTGGCCGCGCCGTCTCCTCGGCCTGCATGAGCCTGGTCCATGCGCTCGAGGGTGCTCTGAAGTGCATCTGGTGGGGCCAGGGCTCCGATGGCAAGTTCCTGGTCCTCGAGCACCGCCACGTAGCGGACCTCCTTCGGGCGCGCCAGGCGGGCTGCCTCGTTGCAGCACGGTTCAGTGTTGGCCACGGTCGTTCTCAGCATCGGCCGGGGTCCTCGTTCGGTTCACCGACGCTGTCCTTCGGTCTGCCTTGGCGTCTGGTTGCGCTCGAGCGCTCTGCCTCAGCGTGGGCGGGGCGTTGACGGAGACTTGTCGGTTTCTCCTCGTATACGTGGAGAAGTGACAACATTGGGAGTACCGGACGGTCTGGCCCGTCGGTGATCGAAGGTGCGTCCCGCCCTGGTCGTGGGCGCCGGCGACCGGTGGGTGGTGCCGGCGATCCGGCGAGCGACCCTCGAGCTCGGCGCGACGATCGACCAGGGGCGGGCGCTCAAGTCCGTCGTCCACGTGGACGACCTGGGGGCCCTCGTCGCCGCGTTGTCGCGGCGGGCGGACGCCAGGCCCCCGGGCTCGCCGCCGAGCGTGATCGCCGCCCTGCCCCGGCCGTCGAGCGTGTCGGACCTGCTCGCCCTGCTCGTCCGTCACGGGCTCGTCGACGCGATCCCCACCACGAGCGTGACCCTGGCCGAGGCGGAGGCCGCCCTGACCCCCGAGGGCCGAGAGCTCGTGCGCAGCGTGTCCCGCGACTACCATCTCGCGCCCGCCGACGCCTGGGACGCGGCCGGCCTCACGCCGCCCGAGGCCCTCGCGTTCACCCCGCGGGACGTCGAGCACTACCGCCGCCTCGCGGGGGCCTGAGGCCGAGGGGCCAGGGGTCCGCAGGAGGCGCGGGTCACGTGACCCGCGCCTCCTGCGGTCGTCGCGGTGGCGTTGCGACCGGCCGGGTCAGCCGCGGCGGCGGTGCGACCCGCGGGGTCAGCCGCGGCGGCGGAGGGTGCGGTGCGCGAGGCCGGCGACGGCGGCACCGACGAGGGGTGCCACGACGAAGACCCAGAGCTGCGCGAGGGCGTCGGGGCCGCCGTAGAGGGCCGCCGCGAACGAGCGGGCCGGGTTCACCGACGTGTTGCTCACCGGGATGCTGATCAGGTGGATCAGCGTCAGCGTGAGGCCGATGGCCAGCGGCGCCAGGGCCTTGTACTCACCCTTGGCGGTTACAGAGAGGATCACTCCGACGAACACGGCGGTCAGCACGACCTCGGTGACGAGCACGGCTCCGAGGCCGAAGCCGCCGGGCGACGAGGCGCCGAAGCCGTTCGACGCGAAGCCCGAGTCGCGGGCCGCCGCGAAGTAGCCGGCCGGGCCGTCGGCGGCGACGAGCGCGACGACGCTCGACCCGGCGGCGGCTCCGACGAGCTGCGCGACGACGTAGCCGGGCACGCTCGACCACGGCGTGCGACCGGCCAGGGCGAAGCCGACCGTCACGGCCGGGTTGAAGTGGCCGCCCGAGATGTGTCCGACGGCGTAGATGCCCGCCATCACGCTCAGCCCGAACGCGAAGGCCACGCCGAGGAAGCCCACGCCGAGCGCGTTGCCGTCGTCGGGGAAGGACGAGGCGAAGACGGCCGTGCCGACGCCTCCGAGCACGAGCAGGAACGCTCCGAACGCCTCCGAGGCGTAGCGCGCCAGCGGCGTGTACGTCTCGGCGTGCTGCGTGCGCTGCTCTTTGGTGGTCCGGCTGGCGGAGGGGGTGCGGGGCATGACGGTTCTCTCGTGTGGGGGTGGGTGTCGGGTGGGACGGGCTAGTCGCCGGACGAGGTCAGGTTCTTGACCGTGTCGACGGGGACCGGCGGGATGCCGCGCTTCACGCCCCGCAGGCCTGCGGCGACGAGCACCGCGGTCACGACGGCGAAGACGGCGAACGTGATCAGCGCGGCGGCCCAGAGGGGCACGGCCAGGGCGAGCAGGGCGACGGCGGTGCCGGCCAGGAGGATCACCGTCACGATCGCCAGGACGGCCCCGACGGCGAGCAGCACGACGCCGGATCTCGCGTCACGCGCCCGACCGGCGATCTCGTCGCGCGCCGAGCTCAGCTCGGCGCGGACGGCCTTGACGAAGGGCTCGATCGCGCGTGTGCTCAGCTGGTCGCGGAACCTGCCGGCGAATCCGGCCTCGCCCTGCTTCTCGTCGTCTGCGCTCATGGTGGTCCTTCTCTCGCTGAGGCCACTCGGGGCGGTGGCCGGGGATCGCCGTGCCGCGATGCGGACACACCATTCGGACGCGACGGGCACCCCCGTCGTCACCGACCCCCAGCCGGCATCCAGCCATCGCGCGCCGGGCACTCGCGAACCGGCCAGTCGGGGGACAGCGCGGGGGCGCCGGGTGTGCGGCGTCCGGCGGCAGGCGTCCGGCAGGATGGCCTGGTGGCGCGACGCGAGGTTCCCGTGATCGGCCTCGTCGCGTCGACTAGCGCCGCGGTGCGCCAGGCGGACGGGCCCGACCGGTTCGCGCGCACCGATGCCGCCGTCGACCGGCTGCGTCACGGCGGACGCTCACGCGAGGACGCCCTCTACCTGCTGTCGTCGTACTGGACCGGCGAGCACGGCCGACAGCTGCCGACCCCACGCACGCTGATGATCACCATCGTGGTGACGGTGGCCGTCTGCATCGCTGCCGTCGTCGCCTTCGGCTCGACCGGCATCGCATGGCTCGCCGCCGTCTTCTTCGGCGGAGGACTGCTCTGGCGCGGAGCCGTCGAACTGCGGCGCCTCCACCGCAACTGGTACGGCTCGCCCGAGCGGCGCACCGCCGTCCGCTCCCTCGTGGGCGTGGCCCTCGACGTCGTCGGCGTCTACCGCGACGGCTACCGCCTCCCCCGGGAGGCGCGCGCGGCTGACCGGCGCTAGGCCCGGTCCTCTGAGCGTCCAGGACGAGGTGCCGGCCACATGTGTTGCTTGTTCGCGTACACGCGAGGCACCGGGCCGTCGGCCGGGGTCAGTCGGCCAGTCGGCCTCGGAGCTCGATGGCGATCTCTGAGGCGTCGAGGTTGGCGAGGGCGTCCGCGAGGACGTCGGCGTCGAACAGGCCGTTGTCACGGGCGTCGAGCAGGGCCTCGCGCTGGGCCGTCAGCATCGCGAGCGTGTGGGCCATCGAGGCGTCGAAGCCCTCCTTCGAGCGGTCCGCCGTGCGGGGGTCGGGGCCGGGCACCGCGTCGGCGCTCTCGCGCATCAGCTCGAAGATCTTCGTGCGTTCGGACTCGTTCTGCGCATGCTCCGCGGTCTGGTCGACCGGCGGCGACAGCCGCCTCAACAGGGGCCCGATCGTGCCGCCCTGCAGCAGCAGTGACAGCGCCGCCACCGCGAACGCGATGAGCACGAGCACGGGGCGCTGCGGGGTGTCCTCGGGCAGGGTCTGCGCCGCCGCCACCGTCACGGCCCCGCGCATCCCCGCCCAGACGACCGCCGTGCCGTCGCGCCAGCCGAGCGGCTGCCGCAGGAAGTACTCGATGTCCGCCAGCCCCTGCGTGACGCGCCTCGTGAACTGGTCGAGGGTGCGCTGAGAGGGGGTGCGGGTCCTGCCCTCGGGGCGACGTCGACCGCGTCGCGGGGAACGGGCGCGGGGTGACCGACCGGCCTCCGGGACGTCCGTGGGGTCGCCCACCGCGCCTCCTGCGGTGTCGCCGGCACCCGAGCCAGCACCCGCACCGGCATCGGCCTCGAGCTGCCGCGGGTCGGTGCGCGCCCGCCGGTTCAGCTCGGCGAACGAGCCGCTCGCGCCCTCGGACTCGATGCGCAACTGCATGCTCTGCACCCGCGGCTGCATCGCCTCGGCGTGCCGGGCCCGGGCCGACAGCACCCGCAGCAGCGGCGCGACGTACGCGGCCCGCACGACGATCGTCAGCACCAGGGCGCCGACCGCGACCATCAGGGCCGGCAGCACCCCGACGTGGTCTTCTTGCACGTCGGTGACGATCGACTTGATCTGCAGACCCATGGTCAAGAAGACCGCGCCCTCGAGCACCAGCTCGACCGTGCGCCAGTTCTGCGAGTCCGACAGGCGGTTCTGCGGCGACAGCACCCGCGGCGCCCGGATGCCCGTGACGAGACCCGCGACCACCGCCGCCACGAGCCCGGACGCCCCGACGGCGCTCGCCGGGAGCGACGCCACGAACGGCACGGCGAACGAGATCACCGTGTTGACCGTCGAGTCGGTCAGCCTCCGTCGGACGGCCAGGTTGACCGCACCGACGACCAGCCCGATCACCAGCGCCACGACGACCGAGTAGGCGAACGTCCCCAGCGCGCCCCAGAACGAGAAGGAGGCGGCGGTCGCCACGATCGCCGTGCGCAACAGCACCAGCGCGGTCGCGTCGTTGAGCAGGCTCTCGCCGTCGAGCATGGCGACGACCCGCTTCGACACCGACGTCTGCTTGACGATCGACGTCGCGACCGCGTCGGTCGGGCTGATCACGGCACCGAGCGCGACGCCCCAGGCGAACCCGAGGTCGGGCAGGACGAGCTGGAAGAACACGCCGAGCAGCAGGGCGGTCGCCACGACCAGCACCACGGACAGGCCGCTGATCGCCCCGAACTCGCGACGGAAGTTCATCGCCGGCATCGAGACCGCCGACGAGTAGAGCAGCGGTGGTAGCACGCCGGCGAGGATCAGCTCGGGGTCGATCTCGACCGACGCGAAGACTGGTAGGAAGCTCGCGGCGACCCCGACGGCGACGAGCAGCAGGGGAGCGGCCACGCCGAGCCGCGGGCCGACGACCGTCGCCGCGGCGATAACCACGAAGCCGGTGACGAGCAGGACGAGCAGCTCGGCGATCTCCATCAGACGTCGAGCAGGACGCGCATCGCCTGGATCAGGGCCCGGTTGCCGTCGCGGAGGGCGGCGACCTCGGCCTCGAGGGCGGAGACGCGGGTGCCGGCGGGCAGGTGGGTGCCCGCGGTCGCGCGGGTGCCGGTGGTCGCCGGGGGTGCGGGTGCGGGCTCGGGGGCGGCTTCGGGCTCGGGAGCGGCTTCGGGCACGGCACCGGATGCGGGCTCGGGCTGCGGCTCGGGTTCGCTCTCGGGCGCCGGCAGGGGCTCGGATGCCCGCTCCGACTCCGGCTCCGGATCGGGCTCGGGCTCCGGATCGGGATCGGGCTCCGGCTCCGGCTCCGGCTCCGGATCGGGCTCGGGCTCGGGCTCGGCGGCAGGATCGGACGTCGCCCAGGGGTCGTGCTCGGATGCGCTCGCGGGTTCCGGTTGCGTCGCGGGTTCCGGTTCGCTTGCGGGTTCCGGGCGGGTCGCGGGTTCCGGTTCGCTCGCGGGTTCCGGAGGTGCGATGGACGGGGGTGCCTCGGCGGGTTCGTCGTCCGTCGGGGACGCGACCCGCGCCTCCTTCGTGGTCTTGACCACCTGCGAGAACTTGGGGCGGGGCTTCCGCTGCGACTTCGGGGACTCGGGCGACGCTTCGTCGACCCAGTCGCTGAGGGTCTGGCGGGGGACGTTGAACTCTTCCGCCACGACCGTCAGGACGTTGCGGTCGGTCGGGTTGGTCATCTTGCGCTGCAGCACCCTGGCGGTCGCGGCCTCGCGGGTGGCGTCGTCGTACCACTGGTCGAAGGGCATGCTGCGATTCTAGGGACGCGGGGCCGCCCGGTTTCAGCCGTCGGTGAGAGCCGCCGCGTACGCACGGACCGACCGATGGTACCGGGGCAGGGTCGGCTCGACGGCCTCGATCGCCACGCGCAGGGCCTCGTCGGGGCGGCCCGCGCTGTGCAGGGCGAGCGCGAGGAACACCTTCGGCGCGGCTCCGGTGGCGGGGTGCAGGGGGGCGTCGCGGAGCATCGTGATCGCCTCGTCGACTCGGCCGAGGTTGCGCAGGGTCGAGGCGTGCTGCACCACCATGCGCGCGGCCCGGTCGGGGTCGACGGCGTTGAGACCCGCCTCGGTCGCGGCGGCGTAGTGGACGTGGGCCTCGGCCTCGCGTCCGCCCGAGTCGTGCGCGCCGCCGAGCTCGAAGGCGCCCAGCGCGGGGTGCGGGGCGGCGGCGGCCAGGGCCGTCATGCGCTCGATGCGCTGCTCGTCGTCGACGGTCGCGTCGGCCCAGAGGACGGCGACGCGGCCCTCCCAGTCATCGGTGCTCATCCGGCCACGCTAGCGCCGAGACCGTGCCCGGGAGCGCACTCCGGAGCCGGGTGAGGTGGGTGGCGTGGCCGACTCGACCCGCGCCTCCCGGGGTCCGCGTCAGCGGCCGGTCGAGGCGCGCAGCGTGTCGGACGGGCGCTCGCCGAACCGTGCCGCGTAGGCCGCGGCGAAACGGCCGTGGTGGGTGAAGCCCCACCGGGCCGAGACGGCGGTGACGTTCGCCCCGCCCGGTGCCGCCGCCACGAGGTCGTCACGCACCCGCTCGAGTCGCAACCGGCGCAGGTAGGCCGTCGGCGTCGTGTCGAGCGATCGCCGGAACCCTTCTTGCAGGCTGCGGACGCTCGTGGCGGTCGCCGCGGCCAGGTCGGCGACGCTCCAGTCGCGGGCGGGGTCGTCGCGCAACAGGTCGACGGCTTGCGAGACCGCCCCTCCGCCCGCCGCCGGCACGGGGGCCCGCAGCGCCTCGGAGTGGTTGTGTCCCTGCGAGAAGAGCAGGGCCTGCACGAGCGACCGCTCGAGGTGCCGCACGGCCAGCGGGTGCTGCAGCACCCCGTCCGCGTGCCGGGACGCCTCGTCCACGACTCGCACCGCCTGCAGCACGAGCTGCCCGTCCGCCGTCAGGTCGAGCGCGGGGTCGAACTCGACGGGAGCCAGCGAGGTCGACTCGAGCAGGCTCTCGATCTCTCGCTGCACCTCGGCGCGGGGGATCATCAGGGCGATCTGCGCGAAGCCGTCCCCGCAGTCGAGGTCGACCGGTCGACCCGGCATGAAGACGGCGGCCGACCGCCGCGTCGCGTCGACCCGGCGCCCGCCGGCGGCGCGCAGGACGGCCCGACCGGCCGTCGGGATGTCGACGTGGTAGTTGTCGGGCTCGGACGTCCGGATGCGGACCGCCCGGTCGAACCGCATGTAACCCAGGGTCAGCCGGCCCGTGCTCAGGGCGTTCAACTCGAGGCCGAGTCGGCTCGTGGCGCTCGCCGTCGGGAACTCCACCGGCAGGAAGGCCTCGCCCAGCACCCGCCGCGCGTCGTCGACGCCGCGGCACGTCGCCACGCGATGTGCCGCGAACACCTCCGGGTCGTCCTCGCTCATGGGCCGACACTACCGAGCGCCGGGGCCGTCGCTCGACGCTCGCCGTGCGGATCGGACGGGACGCCGCGCGGATCGGACGGGACGCCGCGCCGGGCGGATGGCGGCGGACGCCGGGCGCTGCCACCGTGGAGGTCCGCCGATGCTCACCATCTCGGCGACGAACGGTGGCCCCACCCGTCGGGGGGAGGGGCCACCGTTTTCTCGTGGGCGGGCAGGCGGGCGGGCGGGCGCGGGCGGCGTCCCGGGGTGCCGACCCGCGCCTCCTCGTCCCCGGGTCAGGCCGGGGTCGCGGCGCCGACGCGCGTCGCGAGCACGTCGCGCACGGTCGTCCAGCGGGCGGGTGCGTAGCGGGCGCCGTCGACGTGCCGCAGCTGCGCGTCACCGCTGAACATGTTGACGAAGTACTGCATGCCCTGCCAGGCGGGGAAGGTGCCGTCGTCCTTCGAGGTGCGGCGCATGACGGCCGCCATCGCCGCGAGGGTGCCGGTCGTGCCCGCCCACTGTGGCTTGAACGGGGTGCCGGTGAGCTCGCTCATCGTGCGGGCGACCTGGCGGGCGGTCACCCGGTCGCCGGCGACCTCGACCACGCGCGGCGCCTCGGGGTCGAGGGCGACCCGGGCGACGACGTGGGCGACGTCGTCCTTGGTCGTGAAGTCGAGCACCTGGTCGGCCGACGACCAGAACAGCACGCGCTTCCGGTCGAAGAGCACCATCGGCGCGTCCCCGGTCAGCAGGTCGGTGAACATGCCGTTCAGCACCGACGTCGCCCGGATCGGTGCCGCGTCGAGGAACGCCGCGAACTCGCGCCGCAGCTCGAAGTTGCGGTTGCTGCCCGGCGGGATGCTGCGGTAGTCGGCCGAGTAGTCCGACGGCACGAACCGCGGCACGCCCGCCGCGACCGCCGCCGTCAGCAGCGCCCGCTGCGCGTCGACGATCACCGGACGGACGCCGCTCACGGCCGACACGACGACGTCGGCCCCGCGCGCGGCCTCGGTCAGGGCCGGCACGTCAGCGTAGGAGGCGCGGGTCACCTCGACCCGGTCGTCGTCACCGAACAGCGTGGTCGCGCCGGTGCTGCCGGGGCGGGTCAGGACCCGCAGGCGCACGTCGTCGGGGGCGTCGCGACGGGACAGCAGCTCGCGGGCGATGCGCTGCCCGAGGTCGCCGGTCGCGCCGGCGAGGAGGACGGTGGTGGTCATGGAGGGGGCTCGTTCCGTCGGGGGGTCGGAGGCCAGTCTGCGCGCTCTGCGGTGCGGCGGTGCGGGTGCGGCGGGGATGCGGGTGCGGGTGCGGCGGCGCGTCGGGTCTGGGGGGTGCGGCGGGTGCGGGTCGCACGACACCACGAAGTGGACACCGCGCCATGGCAAGGGCTGGTGCCGTGTCCACTTCGTGGTGCTGCGGCGGTCTCGCGGGGCGGGGCGGCGGGGCGCGGCGGGCCCGGGCCTCGCTAGGGTCGGGGGATGGGAACCGCCGGTGTCGTCCTGCTCGTCGTCGGAGCCGTGCTCTTCGTGGCCGGGTTCGCCCTGGCCCTCCGCCTGCGCCGGCAGGGCGGGGCACCCGTCATGAGCGGCCGCTGGCTCGGCGTCGTCGCCCTCAGCAGCATCGGTGCGGCCGTCGTGGTGGTGAGCGTCACCTCGAGCTGGTCCTAGAGCGTCGGCACGACGACCGTCCCGACGACGAACGTCGCCGCGAGCGTGAGGGTCGACAGCACGACGACGATCCAGGCGTCCCGCCGCTTCTTCGCGACGTCGGGGGCCGCGGCGCCCGCGTGCCCGCTGCCCCGCCGGGTGCCGACCAGCACCACGATCGACCACACGAGGAACGCCACCGAGAGGGCACCGACGCTGCTGAGCACACGCCCAGTGTGCCGGACGTCACGACGGTGCGGGCCGACGAGGCGTCCGATCCGTCGGGTACGCGACCCGCGCCTCCCGGGCCGACGGCCCGCCTGCCCGACGGGCCGACCGACGCGCCGCCGGACCGACCGGCCGACCGGGCCGACCTGCCGACCGGGCCGACCTGCCGACCGGGCCGACCGGCCGGCGGGCCGACCCGCCGCCGGGCCGACCGACCGGCCGACCGACGCGCCGACCGGGCCGACGCGCCGACCGGGCCGACGCGCCGCCGGGCCGACCGGCCGACGGGCACCGGCCGACCGGCTAGGCGTCGTCGAGGGCGTCGAACGCGTCGCGGGCACGGGTGACCTCGGGCAGGCTCGCGGCCGACCAGCGGTAGAGGTCGTCGACGAGCGTCTGCACCGAGTGGGCGAGCGGGGTCAGGTGGTACTCGACCGCGACCGGGCGGGTGCCGAGCACCCGCCGCTCGACCATGCCGTTGCGTTCGAGCCGACGCAGCGTCGTCGTCAGGGACTTCGCCGTCACCTCGGGCACGGCTCGACGGAGGTCGTTGAAACGGCGCGGGGACTCGCAGAGCTCGTCGACGACCTGGAGCGACCACCGGTCGAGCACCTGCCCCAACAGCTCGCGGTGCTCGGGCGTGATCACGGCGGAGGAGGTGTCGTGCATGCCACCTAGTCTCGTTGAGGTGCCCTGCGTCCGACCCGTAGACAGGTCGTCGAGGTCGCCAGGGCGGCGGCCGCGAGAGGACACCGTGACCACCCAGCTCAGCAGCCCCGAGGGCATGCTCGCCCCCGTCCCGTACCACCACGTCTCGGTCGCGACCGGGTCGCGACACGTCGAGGTGGCGGGACAGGTCGGACACCACGATGACGGCCTGCCGACCGACCTCGCCGGGCAGGTGTCGCAGGCCCTGCGCAACACGGCGCGCGGACTGGCGGCGGCCGGCGCGACCTTCGCGGACGTCACGCGGCTGCGGTTCTTCGTCGTCGGCTGGACGGTCGACCGGATGGACGACTTCACGGCCGGGGTCGACGCCGTCGCCGCCGAGCTCGGACTGCCGCAGCCGATGCCCCCGGCGTCGCTGATCGGCGTCGAGATCCTCTTCGAGCCGGGCGTGCTGGTCGAGGTCGAGGCGTCCGCGGTCGTGGACTGAGGAGGCGCGGGTGGGTAACCACGAGGTGGACGTCACGCCCCGCGGTGGGCCCGGCGCCCCGCGGTGGACATGACGCCACGAGGTGGGCACGGCGCCACGCGAAGGGGTGGCGTGGTGCCCACATCGTGGCGCCGTGTGCCCGGGCACGCCCCGAGGGGAGCACGATGGCGGGGACCCGCGGCGCGCGCGGGCGATCGGAGACGACCCCCATGAGCACCACCGACCCCGACGACTTCGTCACCCGTGCCGCACGCCGGGCCCGCGAGCTCATCGACACCGCCGACGTCCTGCCGCCCGACGCCCGGGGCGCCCTGCGCGACCTCGCCGACCGGGCCGAGACGGCGGTGCGCGACGTGACCGACCGCGCCGGCTCGTCCGCGCACGACCTGGTCGACCGGGCCGAGGACCTCGCCGACCGCGCCGAACGGACCGTGCGCGACGCCGCCGAGACCGTCGCCACCGCCGCCCGTGAGGCCACCGACGACGCCCACCGCCGCTACCGCCACCGCACCCGCGTCACGAACGCCGTGGGGGCCGCCGTCATCTCGGGGCTCGTCGTCGCGCTCGTGGCGAGCCGCCGCCGCGAGTAGTCGGCGGCGGGGCTACGGGGACGCCTGCTCGCGTCACCCCGCCACGATGTAAACACGCCGCCACGTAATGACGTGGCGGCGTGTTTACATCGTGGCGGCGTGCGGGCTGCGGCCCCGCACCCGCCGCCGCACCCGCACCCGCCGCCGCCGCACCCGCACCCGGCTCAGCCGACCGGCGTCCAGACCGACCCGGCCCCGGACGACCGCTCGACCGCGTCCAGCACCCGCTGCACCTGCAGTCCCTCGGCGAACGACGGCGTCGGCTGCCGCCCCTCGGCCAGGGCCGCCACGAGGTCGCTCAGCTGGTGGGTGAACGCGTGCTCCCAGCCGAGGCCGTGACCCGCCGGCCACCACGCCCCGACGTAGGGGTGCTCGGGCTCGGTCACCAGCACGCGGCGGAAGCCCGAGTCGGGGCCGTCGACCTCGAGCAGCTCGAGTTCGTTCGGACGCTCGAGGTCGAACCCCACGGCTCCGCGCGAGCCCGAGACCTCGAGCCGGAAGGCGTTCTTCCGGCCGGTCGCGAACCGGGACGCCTCGACCGACGCGACCGCGCCTCCGTCCATCCGGGCCGTGAACCAGGCGGCGTCGTCGACGGTCACCGCGCCGCGCTCCGAGCCCGCGACGCCGCCGAGGCCCGAGGTCGCCACCGACTCGTCGACCAGCGGTCGCTCGGTCACGAACGTGTGCAGCGTGCCCGAGACCTCGGTCACGCCGAGGCCGGTCACGTACTGCGCCGCGTCGACCGCGTGCGCCCCGATGTCGCCGAGCGCACCCGACCCCGCGACCGACTTGTCGAGCCGCCAGGTCATCGGGTCGTCGGCGTCGACCAACCAGTCCTGCAGGTACTGCGCCCTCACCTGGCGCACCTCGCCGATGCGCCCCGACCGCACGACGTCGCGCGCGAGCGTCACCGCCGGCACCCGACGGTACGAGAAGCCGACCATCGCGAAGACGCCGCGCTCGGCGGCGCTCGCCGCAGCCTCGGCCATGCGCTCGGCCTCGGCCACCGTGTTGGCGAGCGGCTTCTCGCAGAGCACGTGCTTGCCGGCCTCGAGCGCCGCCACCGCGATCTCGACGTGCGTCGAACCGGGCGAGCAGATGTCGACCACGTCGACGTCTGGGTCGTCGAGCACGTCGCGCCAGTCGGCGGCGGTCGACCGCCAGCCCCACCGGGAGGCGGCGGCCCGGGTGGCGGCCACGTCGCGGCCGACCAGGGTCGCCATCACCGGGGCGAGCGGCAGGTCGACGAAGGCCGGGGCGACCCGCAGGGCCTGCGAGTGCGCCGCACCCATGAAACCGTGTCCGACGAGGGCGAACCGCAGCTCGCCCCCTCCGGTCACCGCGCCTCCTGCAGGTCGACGCCCGGCACCGCCGAGGAGGCGCGGGCCGGCTCGCCGACGTCGCCGCCGTCCGCCGCCGGGTAGCCCTGCAGGGCACCCCGCACGGACCGCCACGACTCGAGGCGTGCGCGCACCTCGGGGTCGCGCTCGGCCGCGACGGCCTCGCGGTGCGCCGCCTCGAGCACCTCGTCGACGAGCACGCGCTGGCCGCTGCGCGTCGAGGCGATCGCCGCCTCGACCATCACCAGGCTCATCACGTTGCCGTGCACCTCGCCGTCGGGCCGCTCGCCCGACCGCAGCGCCCGCGTGAACGCCGCCAGCGACCCGGCGATCTCGACGCCGACCGTGGGCCGCGGCTCGGCGACCCCGGGCGTGCCGTCGAGGTCGCTCGTGGGCTCGTCGTCGCCCGACCACAGGGCCGTGCCGCCCGAACCCGAGACGCGCCAGGCGCCGTTCCACGAGGTCTCGGCCCCGGGGCTGCACCACGACCCGTCGTAGCGGTAGCGGACGCCGCCCTCGAACTCGACCACGACGCTCGCGGCCGCGTCGCCGCGGTACCACGACCACGACGGGTTCCACGAGTCGCACCAGACCGAGACGGGATCGCGGCCGATCAGGTACCGCGCCGAGTCGAAGGCGTGGATCGCCATGTCGAGCAGCAGCACGTCGTCCATCTGCTCGCGGAACCCGCCGAAGTGCGGCGCCCGCGCGAACGAGGTCGACACCATGCCGACGTCGCCGAGCAGCCCGGCGTGGGCCCGCAGCGCGACGAGCTGGTCGTTGTACCGACGCGACTGCGACACCATGAACAGCTCGCCCGTCACCTCGGCCGCCGCCGTCAGCGACAGGGCCTCGGCGACCGTCTGGGCGGCCGGCTTCTCACCGAGCACGGGCAGGCCGAGGCGCAGCGCCTGCATCGTGACGGGGTGGTGCGCGACCGGCACGGTCACGTCGAGCACGGCGTCCGGGGAGGTGCGCTCGGCCAGCCGGGCCAGGTCGCGGTCGACGGGCAGGTCGGGCAGGCCCGCCGCGACGGCTCCGGCCCGGGCGGCGTCGAGGTCGAGGTCGACGATGCCGACCAGTTCGACGTCGGCCGACCCGGCCACGGTGCGCAACCAGGCGCGGCCCATCTCGCCGGCGCCGACCTGGATCACGCGCACCGCGCCTCCTGCGTTCTCGAGCCGGCGGAAGCCGCCGGGCGTCGCGGCACCCGCGGGGCCGACGTCGGCGCTCACGCCTCGACCGGTTCGTCGATCGGGCCCGAGTAGTCCTTGCCGTCGAAGTACTCGCCGAGGTCGTAGCGCAGCAGGGTGGGCGTCGCGCGCTCGCGCTCGGGGCGGGCCCACTCGGCGCCGTTCGAGATCACGCGGCGGACGTCGGGGTGGAAGTACACCGGGAAGTCCTGGTCGCCGGGCGAGAAGAAGAAGATCTTGCCGAAGCCGCGACGGTAGGTCATGCCGCTGCGGAACACCTCGCCGCCGGTGAAGCCCGAGATGAAGATCAGCTCGTCGGGCGTCGGCACGTCGAAGTACTCGCCGTACATCTCTTGTTCGGGGATGACGATCGGGTTCGGCACGCCGCGCGTGATCGGGTGCTGCGGGTTGACCGTCCAGACGAGCTCCTGGTCGTGCTCGCTGCGCCAGCGCAGGGTGCAGGTCGTGCCCATCAGCTTGGTGAAGATCTTCGACCAGTGGCCCGAGTGCAGCACGACGAGGCCCATGCCGGCGAGCACGTGACGGTGCACCCGCTCGACGACCTCGTCGTCGACGTCGGCGTGGGCGGCGTGGCCCCACCAGGTCAGCACGTCGGTCTGCTCGAGCACGCTCTCGGTGAGGCCGTGCTCCGGCTGGTCCATGGTGGCGGTGCGGACGACGGCGTCGGGCAGGTTCTCGGCGATGCCGGCCGCGATCGCGCCGTGCATGCCGTCGGGGTACCGGTCGGCGACGTGCCGCTCGACCTTCTCGTGGACGTTCTCGCCCCAGACGGTGACGCGCAACGGTGTGGTGGTCATGGTGGTCCTCTCGTGTGTCATTTGACCGCTCCGCCGGTGGCACCGGCGGCGATGAACTTCTGTGCTGCGAGCAGCAGCACGATGGCCGGCAGCGAGGCGAGCACCGCGGCGGCCATCACGGTCGACCAGTCGGCGGTGTAGGTGCCGATGTACTGGTAGATGCCCAGCGTGATCGGCCGGATGTCGGTCGTGGTGGTCAGGGTCAGCGCCATCAGGAAGTCGCTCCAGGTGAACAGGAACGTGAAGAGCCCGGCCGTGATCATGGCGTTGCGGCTGATCGGCAGCACGATGCTGCGGAAGGCCCGGAAGTTGCCCGCCCCGTCGACCTTCGCCGCCTCGACGATCGAGGTCGGGATGTTCAGCATGAACGCCCGCATGATCAAGATGGCGAACGGCACCCCGGCGGTCGAGTCGGCCAGGATCAGCCCGGGGATCGAGTTCAGCAGGCCGAGGTCGTTGTACGCCGCGTACAGCGCGTTCGCGACGACGATGCCCGGGATCATCTGCGAGATCAGGATGGCGAACAGCACCGCCCCGACGCCCCTCACCTTGAACTGCGCCAGGGCGTAGGAGGCGGGGGTCGCGATCACGAGGCTGAGCACGACGCTGCCGAGTGCGATCACGAGGCTCGTGACCAGGTTGCGGCCCTGGTCGGCGAGGGCCTGGGCGTACCCGCCGAACTGCGCCTGGAACGGGAACCAGTCGGCCTCGATCGCCGAGCCCGCGGGCTGCAGCGAGATGTTCACCATCCAGTAGACGGGGAACAGCATGACGGCGAGCAGCAGCACGCCGACTGCGGTCAGCAGGTACTTCTTCGGGCCCTCGGCCCGGGGACGACGCGACCGGGCGCCGCGGGCCACGGCCCGGGTGCTCGGCACGCGCAGGGCGGTCTCACTCATCGACGGCCTTCCGGTTGAGTCGCAGGTACACGACGGCGAACACGGCCGAGATGACGATCAGCACGTTGCTGAGCGCGGCACCCGACCCGAAGTCGAACTGCTGGAACGACAGGGAGTACGACTGCGTCGCGACGGTCTGCGTCGCGTTCGCGGGCCCGCCGTTGGTCAACCCGAGGATGATGTCGAGCACCTTGATCGTGTAGACGACGCCGAGCACCAGCACGACGCTGACGACCGGCCGCAGCAGGGGCCAGGTGACGTGGCGGAATCCCTTGAAGCCGGTGGCGCCGTCGAGCGACGCGGCCTCGTAGAGCTCGGTCGGGATGTCCTGCAGCCCGCCGTAGAGGATCGTCGTGTTGAAGGGGATGCCGATCCAGACGTTGACGAGCACGACGGTCAGCAGCGCGACGCTCGGGCTGGTCAGCCAGGGCACCGCGGGGACGCCGAACGACCCGAGGAACTGGTTGAGCACGCCGGAGTCCTGGTCGAGGATCCACTTCCAGACCGCGCTCGACACGATCAGCGGCAGCAGCCAGGGCAGCAGCAGCAACGAGCGCAGCACGCCGTTGAGGGGGAAGGCGCGGCGGAAGAACAGGGCGAACAGCAGGCCGATGACGAACTGGCCGACGATCGAGCCGATCGTGAACAGCGCCGTGTTGAGCAGGGCGGTGCCGAACAGCTGGGAGCCGAGCACCTTCGCGTAGTTCGCGAACCCGACGAAGGGGGCCTCGCCCGTGTAGAACGTCGTCGTCGTGTACGCCTGGAAGCTCATGACGAGGTTCTTGACCACGGGGTAGCCGAAGAACAGCACCAGGAAGACGGCGGCCGGCACCACGAAGAGCAGCTGTGAGACGCGCTCCCAGGTCAGGATGCGGCGCCGGGGGGAGCGGGGCCCGGCCCGGCCGGGCCGCCGACGCGACGCCGGGGCGTCGTCGTCGGCGGCCCGCCGGGGGGCGAGCGGGGTGGCGGTGGTCATGTCACTCGCTCGCCTGGGCGTCGTCGAGTGCCTTCTCGGGCGAGGCCTGACCGGTGAGGGCCGCCTGGATCGCGGTGTAGATCGCCGTCGCGGCGGTCGGCCACTCGGCCCCGAGCTCGGCCGTGCGCGAGCGGGCGCTGGCGACGAGCGTCACGAAGGCCTGCTGGTCGGGCTGCTGCTCGGCGTACGTGTCGGCGACCGAGGTCTTCGACGGGATGGTGTTGCGCTGCTCGGCCATCGCCAGCTGGTTCTCGTCGGAGTTCATGCAGGCCACGACCTTCGCGGCGACGGCCTGACGAGCCGCGTCGCCGGTCTGCGGCACGGTCCACACCTCGCCGCCGAGCGGGGCGACGGCCGTGTCGGAGGCGTCCTTCACGGGGATGGTCACGACGCCGTAGTCGGCGCCGGCGGCGTCGAGGGCGGGCAGCTGCCACGGGCCGTTCACCATCATCGCGGTCTTGCCGGCGATGAACTGGTCGTTGACGTCGGCCTGGGTCCAGTTCAGGACGCTCTTCGACATCGAGCCGTCGGCGACCAGGTCGGTCCAGAGCTGCAGGGCCTCGGCGGTCTCGGGCGTCGCGATGTCCTTCTCGTCGCCGCCGTTCGACCACATGAACGGCAAGAACTGCCAGGACGCCTCGTAGGTGGCGTTGGCGTCGACCGCCATGCCGTAGCGGTCACCCGAGGTGAGCGCCTTCGCGGCGCTCTCGAGCTCGTCCCACGTCGTGGGCGGCTCGATGCCCGCGTCGGCCAGCACGCTCTTGTCGTAGAACAGCGCGATCGTGTTGACGGTCGGGGCCAGCCCGTACAGCTCGCCGTCGTAGGTGCCCGACTGGACGACGCCCTCGGCGTACCCGTCGGCGTCGAGGCCGAAGTCGGACAGGGGCGCGAGAGCGCCGGTCTCGGCGATCTGGGCCAGGTCGGGGTTGTCGAGCATGAGCACGTCGGGCAGGGTGCGCGACGACGCCTGCTGCAGCACGCGCTGGATCAGCGAGCCGCCGGGCACCATCGTGCGCTCGATCTCGACGCCGTTCTCGGTGCCGCACTCGTCGAGGAACGACGTGATGACCTTCTCGTCGTTCTCGCCGTAGTAGTCGACGACGGTCAGCTTCGTGACCTCGCCGCCGGAGTTCGACCCCCCGCCGCCGCCGGTGCACCCGGCGAGGACGAGGGGGACGACGGCGACCAGGGCGGTCGCGGTCAGGGACCTTCTGCGGATCGATGCAGGCTTCATTGCTCAGCTCTCTCTTGGCGACTGGTGGGCGGCCCACGACGTCGGCCACCCGGGCCGGGCCCGAGAGGCGGAGTGCGGCGTCGCGGCTCCGTTGCCGAGAAAGTAGCAGTTAACCGCTTAGCTTGTAAAGCGCTTAACCGGAGTCGTCGGGAACGGTGGCGGCCGGGGCGACCCATGCCGCGCCTCCTCGTCAGGGCGGTCGGGCGCGGTGTCCGTGCCGCCTCGCCGGGGCGGGTCCGGGCGGTCGGGCGCGGTGGCCGCACCGCACTAGCCTGAGCGGCAGGGAAGGGAGGGCGCCGTGGCGACCATGCGAGAGGTGGCCGCGCGGGCCGGGGTGTCGATCGCGACGGTGTCGTTCGTCGTCAACGGTTCGAGGAGCGTCTCGCCCACCACCCACCGGCGGGTCACCGACGCGATGGCCGAGCTGGGCTACACGAACAACGTCGTCGCCCGGGCCCTCGCCAGCAAGCGCACCCGCATCGTCGCGTTGCTCTTCCCCGCCCTCGAGGAGCGCCTCGGCGGCATCGCCCTGCGGATGTTCATGAGCGCCGCCACCCGGGCCTCCGAGCTGGGCTACCACCTCGTGCTCTGGCCGAGCGGCGAGACCGACCAGGACGTCCGCGACCTCGTCTCGGGGCGCCTCGTCGACGGCGTGCTCGTGATGGAGGTGCAGCTGCACGACAGCCGCGTCGAGGCCCTGCTCGAGCTCGGCCTGCCCTTCGTGGCGATGGGACGCACCTCGCAGAACGACCGCGTGCCCTTCGTCGACATGGACTTCGAGGAGGCGGTGGAACAGGCGCTCGACCACCTCGAGTCCCTGGGACACCGGAGCGTCGGCCTCGTGCTCGAGGACTTCTCGTCGAGCCCGATCGTCGGGTACGGCCCGGCGGCCCGCACCGAGGAGGCCTTCCGACGCTCGACGGCACGGCGGGGCCTGCGGTCGACGCTGGTCACGTGCGGGCCCTCGGCCGCCGGTGGACGCCGGGCCGCACACGACCTGGTGGCGGAGCTGCCCGACGTCACCGGCGTGCTGATCATGAAGGACGACGCCACCGGCGGCCTGCTCAGCGGACTGGCCGCGACCGGACGCCGCGTGCCGGACGACGTGTCGGTCGTCTCGCTGGCCTCGTCGACCGCGAACGGAGCCGCGACCGAACCCACCCTCACGACTCTCGACGCCCCGGGGGTCGAGATGGGGCGGCTCGCGGTCGAGTCGCTCGTCGCCCGGCTGGATGCCGGGGCGGGTGCGGGGGGCGCGGGCGGTGCGGCGGGCGCCGGGGGTGCGGCGGGTGCGGCGGGTGCGGCGGGCGCCGGGGGTGCGGCGGGCGCGGCGGGCGCCGGGGGTGCAGCGGGCGCGGCAGCGGGCGCCGGGGGTGCGGCGGGCGCGGCGGGTGCGGCGGGTGCGGGCGACGGCGAGCTGACGCAGGTGCTGCTGCCGTGCGTGCTGCACGTGGCGGGGTCGAGCGGGCCGGCGCCCGGGGTGGGCGCGCGCGGGCAGCGGGACGGCTGACGCGTGCGGTGGCCCGGCCGTGCCCGGCCAGGACGCCCACCGCGCCAGGAGATGGGCACGACGCCAGGAGATGGGCACGACGCCAGGACTAGACCTGGCGCTGTGTCCATCCCGTGGTGCGGTGCGTGGGGCTGGTGCTTCGCCGCCACGAAGTGAACATCCCGCCACCCTTTTGCGTGGCGGGATGTTCACTTCGTGGCGGGCTGGCGGGCTGGCGGGCTGGCGGGGACGGGGCGTCGTACGGTGGGGACATGGCGACGAGGCAGGCCGGGTACCGGCGCGCGGGGTGGCGCGTGTACCGCCGCGAGGTGGGCGAGTTCGTCGGACCCGGGCGCCGTGTCGTGGTGGCGCTCGTCGCGCTGACGGCGGGCTGGCTCGGCGCGGTCGGGGCCGACGCGCTCTTCCGGGCACGAGACGACTTCCGCTGGGACGGAGCCACGCGCGTGGTCGGCGACCTCGGGTTCGGCTGCGTGGTCGTCGGGGCCGCCTTCGTCGTGATCTTCGCGGTGTGGTGGCGGAGGGACCGTCGCCACCTGCCCCCGGTCCCGTGGCGCGACGACCGGCTCGTCGTCGACCACACGCAGCCCGGGGCGCCCGAGCTGAGCGCGCAGCTGGCACCGCGCCTCCTGGCCTCGGCGGCGAAGCAGCGCTTCGACGCGGTCGGCTCGCTCACCATGCTGCTCGCCTCGTTCGGGGCGGCGATCGTCGGGGCCCTGATCCTGGTGGGCGTGACGGTCGTCTCGGAGGTCCCCGCCCTGTCGTTCGCCGGGTTGCTCATCGGCTCCTTGTCGCTGCCCGCGATGTCGGTGCGGTCGTTCGACGTCCTGGGGCGGGCGGCGGCGGCAGCCGACCTGGCCTCGCAGCACCCGGCGGTGGCCGCCCGCTGACGCGACCCCGACCGCTGACGCGACCCCGCCCGCTGACGCGACCCCGACCGCTGACGCGACCCCGCCACGAAGTAAACATCCCGCCACGCAAAAGGGTGGCGGGATGTTTACTTCGTGGCGGGCTGGCGGGCTGGCGAGCTGGCGGGCAGGCAGGCAGGCGGGCTGGCGGGCAGGCTGGCGGGACCGCAGGAGGCGCGGGGCGCGTCCGACCCGCACCGCGCCTCCCGGGGTCAGCGAGATCCGGGCTACCGCGTCGCGGCCGGCGCCAGGTGCTCGGCGAAGAAGGCCTCGATTCGCCCCCACGCGTCGGCCGCGTCGACCGGGCTCGGCCCGGCGCCCATCACGCGGAGCAGCGGCCTGAGCGGGGCCGGGCCCGGCAGGGTCTCGTCGAGGAACGAGTGGCCGGCTTCCGGGTACTCCTTGACGTCGTGCGGCACGCGGGCCCGCTCGAGCCCGGCCTCCAGCCGTGCCGCGGCGCCCTTGAGCGACCTGTCCCGTCCGCCGAAGCTGGCGACGATCGGGCACGCGTCGACCAGGACGGCGTCGAGTTCCTTCGGCAGCTGGCCGTAGTTCACCGACGACGCCGCGAACCCGCGGGACGCCGTCATCAGCGCGAAGCCGCCACCCATGCAGAACCCGATCACGCCCGTGCCGCCGGTGACGTCGGCCCGGCCCGCGACGAAGCGGCGGGCGGACTCGATGTCGTCGAACGCCCTACCCGACCCCGACGTCAGCGCCCGGAACGTCGCGACGAGACACTTCCTGGCACCACCCGCCGTGAAGAGGTCGGGCATGAGCACGACGTACCCGGCCGACGCCAGCCGGACGACCTGCGTCCGCATCTCGTCGGTCAGCCCGAACGCCTCGTGCACCATGACGACGGCGGGCCACGGTCCGGCCCCGTCGGGCACGGCCTGGAACCCCGTCAGCCCGCGGGTCGCGGTCGGGATCTCGGTGGGGATGACGACGTGGGTCGTCGTCACCTCGAGGGGAACGGCCATCTCGTCGACCTCCGGTGGGGAGCGGGTACGGGGCTCGGGGCACGCGACGGCGCGGCCCCGGGGTGGCTCGAAGTCAACACCCCGGTCTCGCCCGCCGCGCGACGCACGTCGGGCAGACGGGCCGCGCACTCCCCGGCCCGCCACGGACGCAGCACGACGCCACGAGATCGACACCGCGCCACGCTATGGACACCGCGCCACGCGAAAGGATGGCGCTGTGTCCACTTCGTGGCGGGATGGCGAGGTGGTGAAGAGAAGCCGGCAGTGGCGAGCGTGGCCGGCGCTCAGGGGCGCGCCGGCACGGACGCGGGGGCGAGCGCCGTCGCCACCACGGTGACGTCGTCGCTGCGGTCGCGCTCGCGGGCGAGACGCTCGACGACCTCGACGATGCGGGCGGGCTCGGGCGTCGCGGCCAGCAGCCGTTCGAGGTCGTGCAGCGCCTCGAGCTCGACGGGGAAGAGGTCGAGGACGCCGTCGCTCACGCAGACGAACACGTCGCCCTCGTCGAGCTGTGAGCGGTGCCGCTGCCAGTCGGTGCCGACTCCGATGGGCAGGTCGGCCGAGTTCAGCCGGTCGACGCCGCCCGAGGCCCGCCGGACGAACGCGAGTCCGTGCCCCGCGTCGGCCCACAGCACGCCGCCGTCGGCGTCGATGCGCGCGTGGAACGACGTCGTGAACTGCGTCTCGGTGTCGTACGCGCTCGTCGTCAACCCCACGGAGGCGCGGCGGAAGGCCTCGGACGGGTCACCGTCGTCGACGCTGCTGCGGATCACCGAGCGCACCGCGGCTGCGATCATGCCGGCGCCCACGCCCTTGCCCATGACGTCGCCGACGGTCACGGCGATGCCCGTCGAGGTCGGGTACCAGTCGAAGAAGTCGCCGCCGACCTCGCGCGCGGGGACGCAGGCACCGAACACGGCAAACGCCTCGGGCAGCGTCGAGGCGTCCGGGGGCAGCAACGACTGCTGCACCACGGCCGCCCGGGCGAGCTCGCGCTCGACGGCGTGCTGTTGGGCCCGGGCGCGCTCGAGTCGCGCCGTCGCCTGGCGGGCGAGTTCGTTGACCGACGCGGCGACCGTCGCGTAGACGACCAGGGCGAAGGCCAGTCGGACGAGCTCGCTCGGCCCCCGGCCGCCCGGGCTGAACAGGTACGGCAGGAGCAGGGTGACGCAGGTGCCCGCCAGGGGCAGCAGCACGTGGCGTCGACCCGGCCAGGAGGCGACCCAGATGACCGCGAGCAGCACGATCGGCAGGAAGACCGAGCGCTGGTCGCCGGTGCCGTAGCGCAGCAAGCCCACGGCGACGAAGTCGGCCGCGGGGACGACGAGCTCCCAGCGGCGCAGCTCGCCGTGGCGGACCATCAGGGCGGCGAACGCCAGGGCGGCGACCGCGACGGCGACCCCGAGCCACATCGTCACGGCGTCGGTGACGACGAGCCACGGCAGCACGGCGCTCAGCACGGCTGCCAGCACGACCAGCAGCGAGATGAAGGACTGCCGGAAGAGCGGCACCTTCTCGACCGGGACGCTCCGCAGGGCCCGGTTGAGCGCCCGCCCGACGGCGTCGGCACCGCCCGCGACACGCCCCATGCCGGTCCCCTCGCTCTCGGGTCGATCGTTCGACCACAGGTGTCGTCTCTTCCTTCTTCAGCACGACGCTACAGGGTGCGGCCTCGCAGGCCGAGGACCCGGGAGGCGCGGTGTGCGGACGACCGGCACCGCGCCTCCTGGGGACGAGACGTCGGGCCGCTCCGTCGCCGGGCGGTCGCGCCGGACGACCGGGCGATGGTTGGCTGGGGGCATGAGCGCCATCGACGTCCTCATCCGACTCTCGACGATCCGGGTGCTGCCCGTGGTCGTCATCGACGACGCGGCACAGGCCGTGCCGCTGGCGCACGCGCTCGTCGCGGGCGGCGTGCCGTGTGCCGAGGTGACCCTCCGCACCCCCGCCGCCGTCGACGCGATGCGGGCGATGGCCGGGGTGCCCGACTTCGTCGTCGGCTGCGGTACGGCGGTGACCGCCGACCAGGTCGAGGCGTCCGTCGAGGCCGGGGCGCGGTTCGTCGTCAGCCCGGGGTTCGACGAGTCCGTCGCCGACCGGTGCCGGGCGCTCGGGATGCCCCACGTGCCGGGCGTGGCCACGGCCACCGAGGTCATGCGGGCGCGCGCCGCGGGGTTCACGGTGCAGAAGTTCTTCCCCGCGGCCCCGCTCGGCGGTGCGGCGGCGATCGCGGCGCTCGCCGGGCCGTTCCCCGACCTGCGGTTCGTGCCGAGCGGGGGAGTGGGCCTCGCCGAGGCGGCCTCGTACCGGCTGGACGCCGTGCACTCGGTGAGCACCAGCTGGGTCACCCCACGCGACGCGATCGCCGACGGTCGCTTCGAGCTGGTCGTCGATCGGGCCCGGGCGTTCCGCGAGCAGGTGGTCGCGTGACCGGGCCCGAGCAGCCCACGGGGGCCGGCCGTCGCCCGGGGCCGGGGGACCGTGCGGGGCGCGTCGTCGACCGCGTGGTGACGGTCGGCGAGGGGCTCGCCGTCTTCCGCTCGGCGCCGGACGAACAGCTCTGGCGGGCCGACCGGGTGACCGTCGGCACGGGGGGAGCCGAGGCCAACGTCGCCATGACGCTCGCCCACCTCGGCGTGCCCGTCGTCTGGGCCGGCCGGGTCGCCGCCGACTCGCTCGCCCGCCGCGTGACGCGCGAGCTGCGGGCCGAGGGCGTGGGCGTCCGGACCGTCGTCGACCCCGATCGTCCCACCGGCCTGCTGGTCAAGGACGTCGGTGCGGACGGCCGGACCGCCGTCTCGTACCACCGCGCCGGCAGCGCGGGCAGCGCCCTGACCGTGGCGGACGTCGACGCCCTCGGCCTCGACCTCGCCCCGGGCACCCTCGTCCACGTCACCGGCATCACCGGGTCGCTCTCGACCTCCGCCGCCGACGCGGTACGGCACCTCGTCGGGCGCGCCCGCGAGTCCGGCGCGCTCGTCTCGTTCGACGTCAACCACCGGCCCCGCCTGTGGGGTGACCGGCCGGCCCACGAACCGCACCGCGCCCTGGCGGCCGCCGCCGACCTCGTCGTGGCGAGCGTCGACGAGGTGCCCTTCCTGGTCGGGACGTCGTTCGAGGTCGACCCCCGGGCACCCGGCCTCGAGCAGGCGGAGCTCGCCGCCGACGCCCTGACCGGCGCGGGCCACGAGCACGTCGTCGTCACCGCGGGGTCGGCCGGCGCCGCCGCTCGGCACGACGGCCGCCGCGCCACGGTCGCGGCGCACGAGGTGCGGGTCGTCGACACCGTCGGAGCGGGGGACGCCTTCGTCGGGGGTTACCTCGCCGGATGGTCTCGGAGGACGGACCTGGCCGCGCGGCTGCGGCTCGCCAGCCTCTCGGGTGCGGCGGCCTGCCGACACGCCGGCGACTGGGAGGGGGCGGTCGACCTCGACGGGGTCGGGGCCGACCCGCTCACGGGAGGCGACCCCGTCGATCGGTGAGGCGGCAGCGGCGGCAGCGGCAGTAGCGGCAGCCGGTGCCGGCGTCGTGACGGAGCGGTCACGCCGCCGCGGAAGACACACGCCGCCACGTCATCACGTGGCGGCGTGTGTCTTCCGTGGCGGGATCAGGCCGGCGACCCGGTCGGCCCGGCGGACTCGGCCGGCTCCGCGTGACCGGTCGCCGGCTCCGCGGACGCGGTCGGCTCGGTGGACCCGGCTGACTTGGCCGGCGCATCCGACGTGACCCGCGCCTCCTGCGCCTCCGGGGTCGACGCGACCTGCGCCTCCGGGGCTGACGTGACCCGCGCCTCCTGAGCCTGCGGGGCCGACGCGACCTGCGCCTCCGGGGCCGACGCGACCCGCGCCTCCTGGGCGTAGGCACCGAACCGGAGCACGTCGGCGCCGTACGACGCGAACAGGGCGGTCAGGTCGGTGACGCGGGCCCGGGACAACTTCTTCGTCGGTCGCGAGGTCAGCTCGCGGACCACGCCCGCGAGCTGGGAGCGGTGCGAGACGATCGCCGTGGCCGCGCCTCCGTCGGTGGCGTCGCGCTCGGTCGCGAAGACCGTCGCGTCGCGGTGCGAGTAGAAGACGCAGGTGTCGAACCAGACGCGAGCGCCGACCTCGGCCTGCACCCGGTCGGACAGCCGCTGGGCCTGCCGACGCACCTGCGAGGCGGGGGCGTCGCGGCCGAGGTGCGTCCGCACGGTGAGCACGGTGGGGGAGTCCTTCACGACCTGCAGGGCGAACGGAGGGGTCATCGTGCTCTCGTCGAACAGGCCCGCGAAGGCCGGGAACACGCTGCTCGGCGTGAGGCCGTCGAAGACGATGCCGTTCCAGCCCTTGTTCTCGATCACCATCACGCCGGTCTCGCTGAGCAGGACGTGGTCGACCTGCGCGACGAACCGCGAGGAGGCGCTGGTCGCCACCGGCACGAACACGACGTTGGTCAGCAACACGGCGTCGACCCCCAGCTGACGGCAGGCGTCGGCGATGTCGTCGCGCGAGGTGGCCTCCCACTTGAGGCCTGCCGCCACGAGGTCGCGGGCCTGCTTCGCCTCGGTGAGGGCGGCCTGGCGCTCGGCGCCCAGGGCGTCGCGCTCGCGGGCGTGCTCGGCGGCGGTCCGGGCGAGGACGTCGTCGTGGGCGGCGGCGAGGGCCTCGTGCTGCTCACGGGCGGCGCGGGCCTGCTCGTCGGCGGCGGCCTTCGCTGCGGCCACGGCACGTCGTGCCCGGGCCCGCAGCACGACGGCGACGACGATCAGCGCGACCAGCAGGACGGCGGCGACGATCCACGGGACGAGGGTCTGGTCGAACGGCATGCTCCCAGCAGAACACGGGGCGCGGGCGGTGGGGCGGTGCCTCGCCGGGCACGGCCGGGTCGGGGTCGACCGGGGTAGGGCGGGGTAGGGCTCGGCCGAGCTCGTGGTCGGGGTCGGGGTCGACCGAGCTCGGGGTCGGCATGGCTCGGGGTCGGCCGGCGTGGGAGTCGGGCGGCGTGGGAGTCGGGCGGGGGGCGGAGTCGGGCTCCGGGTCGGCCCGAGCGTCGCCGGCTCCACACCGCCACGAGATGGACACGCCGCCACCTTTTCGCGTGGCGCCGTGCCCATCTCGTGGCGGGATGGGGGCCGGGCCGGGCCGCGCCGCGCCGCGCCAGCCGGGCCGGGCCGGGCCGCGCCGCGCCAGCCGGGCCGCGCCGTGCCAGCCGGGCCGGGTCCGGCGAAGGAGGCGCGGGTCGTCAGCCCGGGACGCCGCGGCCCCGCCACGTGCCCAGCTCGGCGACCTCGCGCCAGCCGAGGCCCGCGTAGAGGCGGCGACCGTCGACGCTGGCGAAGAGGAGGCCCGTCGTCGCCCCTCGGACGGCGGCCCCGTGCTCGAGGCCGGCCATGACGCGGCTGCCCAGCCCGCGCCTCCGGAAGTCGGGTTCGGTCGCGATGCGGTCGAAGACCGCGTGGTCGCCGACGACGGCCGCCTGGCCGCGGGCGGCGACGACGCCGTCGAGCTCGACCCGCACGTGCACGACCCGGTCGTCGCCGTCCACGATCACGTCCGGAGGCAGCGGCGTCGGCGAGACCGGGGCGGTCATCATCCGTTCGGCGTGGGTCACGGCGTCGAGCCGGGCGAGTGCCCGGCGAGCGTCGTCGTCGAGGGGGCCGACGACCGACAGCCACGCGTCGGGAGCGGTCGTCGCGGCGACGAGTCGGGCGAGCTCCCCGGAGGTCGGCCGGGCCACGATCCGTTCGACCGCGCGGGTCGCCGCGGCGACGTCGACCCGCCAGGCGTCGCCGTCACGGTGACGGGCGGCTCCACGCGAGAACGACCAGCCCTCGACCCACCGGTCGACGAGGCGCGTGAGGTCGTCGGGCGTCTCGGTCACGCGTCGAGCGTAGGGCTGGTCGACGCGACGCCGCTGCTCCGGCACGACGCCAGGAAGTGGACACGACGCCACGACTAGTCCTGGTGCGGTGTCCACTTCGTGGTGTGGTGGGCGCGTCGGGTCGCGTCGTCGTACACGCCGATCAGCCGGTCGAGGAACCCCTGCAGACGGCCCGCTCGGCCTCATCCATGCCCTCGACGAGCCGTTCGATGCCGTCGATCATCGGCAGCACCTGCTCGTAGGCCCGATCGCCCGGGCCGATCGGCGTCGAGTGGTCCCGAATCGTCCTCCACGCCGTCGGGAAGGACGGTTTCGGACCACTCGATCGAACCGTCGGGACGAGGAGGCGCGGCGCCCGTGCTCGAGGAACGGCCCGGCCGCACGGAACGGCCCGGCCGTGCGGAACGGCCCGGACGCACGGAACGGGCGGGCCCGGGGAGCACGGGCGTCCAGGGACGCCCGGCCTCGCCGGACCCGCCCGTCTCTGCGGGGAGGTCGACCTGCCTAGCGAGCCGAGGCGGTCTCGCCGACGCGCGGGGCCTCGGCGTCCGCGGCCGAGTCGGTGCCCGAGCCGTCGCCGTCGCGGCCGGCGTTCCGGCGGGCACGGGCCCGGACGAACAGGCTCGACGCGTACACCAGCACGAGCGACGCGAGGATCGCGACGATCACGGCGATCTGACCGCCGGCCAGGCTGATCTGGCCGAACAGGATGCCGACGACGCCGTAGTCCGAGTCGGAGAACGTCGAGTTCGACAGCCCGATGTCACCGAGCACCGGCAGCAGGAACAGCGGCAGGAACGTGATGGCGAGACCGTTGGCGAAGGCGCCGAGCACGGCTCCGCGTCGACCGCCCGCGGCGTTGCCGATGACGCCCGAGGCCGCACCGGTCATGAAGTGCGCGACGACGCCCGGGATGATGATCGCGGTGCCGGCGAAGATCATCACCGACATGCCGACGATGCCGCCGACGAAGCTCGCGAGGAACCCGATCAGCACGGCGTTCGGCGCGAAGGTGAAGGTGATCGGCACGTCGAGCGCCGGGATCGCGTTCTTGACGAGGCGCTCGCTGATGCCCTTGAACGCGGGCACGATCTCGGCCAGCACGACGCGCACGCCGGCGAGGATCACGAAGACGCCCGCCGAGAAGGTGGCGGCCTGCATCACGACGTAGACGATGTAGTTCTGGCCGCCGCTCAGCTCGGTCTCGACGAACGAGGCCCCGGCGAACAGCGCGACGATGACGTAGATGACGGCCATCGACAGCGCCACGATCACGGTGGTGTCGCGGAGGAAGCCCAGTCCCTTGGGGAACGTGATGTCCTCCGTCGACCTCGACGGCTTGCCCTTGCCGCGGGTCAGCGTGGCGACGAGGCCGCTCAGGGCCACGCCCGCGCCACCGGTGTGGCCGAGGGCGACGTCGTTCGACCCGGTGACCTTGCGCATGAAGGGCTGCACGATCGCGGGCGACAGCGTCGTGACGAGACCCTGCAGCAGGGCGCCCCAGAGCACGACGCCCCAGACCGGGAACCCGGCGACGCCGAGGATCACGGCGATCATCGCGGCCATGTAGAAGGCGACGTGACCCGAGAGGTAGATGTACTTGAAGTGCGTCGTCGCGGCCAGCAGCACGTTGACGATGAACCCGAAGAAGAAGATCAGCGCGGCGGCCGAGCCGTAGTCGAGCAGCACCTGGCCGACGATGGCCTCGTTGTTCGGCACGACGCCCTGAACGTCGAACGCCTGCTGGAACATGGCGCCGAACGGGTCGAGCGAGGCGACCACGACGCCGGCGCCGGCGGCCAGCACCAGGAACCCGACGAGGGTGCGCACGGTGCCCTTGAGCACGTCGCTGAACGCCTTGCGCTGCAGCAGCAGGCCGACGAGCGAGATCAGCGCGACGATGATCGCGGGCTGACGGAAGACGTCCAGCAGGACGGACAGCACGCCCTCCATCAGTTGGCCCCGGCGTCGGGCACGGTGACGCCCTTGCGGATCGCGGTCTCGCGCACCTTGGTGCGCAGCTCGGCCAGGTCGATGATGCTGTCGAGCACCACGACGTCGCCGAGGCCGCCGACCGAGTCGGCCAGGTCGGCACCGACGAAGACGACGTCGGCGGCACCCGGGCCCACCGAGCCGAGGTCGGCGTGGTCGACGTCGACCCCGGTGATGCCCTGCTCTTTGAGGACCTTCTCGATGTTCATGTGGACCATGAAGCTCGAACCGAGGCCCGAGCTGCAGACGGCGAGGAATTTCATGCGTTCTGTCCGATCTTGGTGAGGACCGCCAGGGTGTCGGCGGGGGTGGTGGAGGCGAGCAGCTCGGCGCGGAGCGTCTCGTCGGAGAGCAGGGTGGCGAGGGCCATCATCGTGTCGAGGTGGCTCTGCGGGTCGGTCGCCGCGAGGCAGAAGAAGAGGTCGATGGGGTGTGCGGGATCGTCGGCCAGCAGCACGGTCTCGCCGACCCGCAGGCTCGAGAGCCCGGTGCGCACGACGCCGTTCTCGGGCCGGCTGTGGGCGAGCGCGATGCCGAAGCCGAGGTCGATGTAGGTGCCGCCCGCGGCGATGGAGTCGGTCATGGCCGCGACGTAGTGGTCGCTGATCGCGCCGCTGTCGAGCAGCGGGCGCGCGACGCGTTCGACGGCGTCGCGCCAGCCGTCGACGCGGTCGGCGAAGAGGGTGGTCTCGGGGGTGAGGAGGTCGGTCAGCACTGTCGTTCCTGGTGGGTCGGAGACCTCGGCGTCGGGACGGGCGTCGGTCGGGGTCGTGGTGGTCGGGCGGGTTCGGGAGGCGCGGCTCGGCGGCCGAGGAGCGCCCGGGCGGTCAGCCGTGCAGGCCGAAGAAGATCTCGCTGTTCTGCGGGGTGAAGTGGCTGGTGCCGTACGCGACGGCCCGCTCGTCGCCGTCGAACACGGTCGACGCGATCTTCAACAGGGTCGTCCCGAGCGGCACGTCGAGCTCGTCGGCGTGGACGCTGCTCGCGCCGTCGAGCGAGACCAGGAGGTCCTGTCGGGCGAGCGTGACGCCGTGCTCGCGGTCGAGGTGCCCGTACAGCGAGCCGTCGGTGAAGTCGACGGTCGCCGTCTCGGGGAAGAGCGCGTACGGCAGCCAGGTCACGACGAGGTGGTGCAGCGAGCCGTTGACGAAGCGCAGTCGGGTCAGCTCGACGACCTCGTCGGCCGAGTTGATGTCGAGGTGGCTCGCGACCGTCTCGCCGGCCCGCACGACCTTCTGCTCGAGCACGCGCGTGCTGACCGCGAAGCCCTCACCGGTCTGCTGGGCGTGGAAGCCCTTGACCTCGTCGGCGAAGCGCTCGCGGTAGTGCAGGCGGTACTGCGGTTCGGTGACGAAGGTACCCCGGCCGTGCTCGCGCACCAGGTGGCCGTCGGCGATCAGGCCGTCGACCGCGTGCCGCAGCGTGATGCGGCTGACGCCGTACTCGTCGCAGAGCACGGGCTCGGCCGGCAGCTGCGACCCGGCCTCGAGCTTCTGGATGCGGGACAGCAGGTGCTCGCGCACGGCCACGTACTTGCTCGTGCCGCTCGTGGTGCTCATCTGGTGCCTCCGCGTCGTTGCTGAAGTGGGTCGTCGCCCAGGGGGTGGGGCGGCGTGGTGCCGGCCCGTCCCGGCCTGGGTCGTCGGGTCGTCGGGTCGTCGAGTCGTCGAGTCGTCGAGTCGTCAGGTCGTCAAGTCGTCATGATGACTTCGACGAGGGTACGTCCCGTGGGGTGGGCACGCAAGTCGGGAGTCGTCTTGATTCGTCATGACGTCATGACGCCTTCGGTTACGGTCGTCGGAGTCCGCGCCCGCCCCACCCCCGAACCGGAGCCCCCCACACGTGAGCCACGACCTCGACCACGCCGCCGTCACCACCGCCCGCCTGCTCGCCCTGGACGCCGTCGAGCGTGCCGGGTCCGGCCACCCGGGGACGGCGGCCGCGCTGGCTCCCGTCGCGCACCTCCTCTTCCAGAAGCACCTGCGACACGACCCGCTGGCACCCGACTGGGCAGGCCGTGACCGCTTCGTGCTGAGCTGCGGCCACGCGAGCGTCCTGCTCTACACGCAGCTCTTCCTCACCGGCTACGACGTGTCGCTCGACGACCTCAAGGCGTTCCGCTCGTTCGGGTCGCGCACCCCCGGTCACCCCGAGCTCGGCCACACGCCCGGCGTCGAGACCACGACCGGGCCGCTCGGGCAGGGCCTCGCCACGGCCGTCGGCATGGCGATGGCGATGCTGCACGAGCGTGCCGTCGCCGACCCCGACGCCGCCCCGGGCGAATCCGTCTTCGACCGCCGGGTCTTCGTGCTCGCCTCGGACGGCGACCTGCAGGAGGGCCTCTCGTACGAGGCCGGCGCGCTCGCCGGACGGCACCGCCTCGGCAACCTCACGGTGATCTACGACGACAACGACGTCCAGATCGAGGGCGACACGAGCCTCACGTCGAGCGAGGCCGTCGGCGCGCGGTTCGCCGCCCAGGGCTGGCGGGTCGACCACGTCGGACTCGCCTCGGACGGCGACGTCGACGTCGAGGCCCTCGACGAGGTGCTCTCGACCACCGACCGCCGCGGCGACCGCCCGCACCTCGTCGTGCTCAAGTCGCAGATCGCCTGGCCCGCCCCGAACGCCCGCGGCACCTCGGCCTCGCACGGCGCCCCGCTCGGTGCCGCCGAGGTCGCGGCCACGCGGGTCGAGCTCGGCGTCGACTCCGAGCCCTTCACGGTCGACGACGCCGTGCTCGCCCACACCCGCTCGGCGATCGAGCGGGGGCGCGCCGCCTGCGAGGCCTGGCAGGTCGCCGCCGACGCCTGGGAGCTCGCGCACCCCGTGGCCGCCGCCGAACGGCAGCGCGCACGGTCGCGCACCCTGCCCGCGGACCTCGGGTCGCGCCTCCCCGTCTTCTCGCCCGGCGACACGCTCGCCACCCGCGACGCGTCCGGCAAGGTGATCCAGGCGCTCGCCGAGGCGATGCCCGAGCTGTGGGGTGGCTCGGCCGACCTCGCAGAGCCCAACCGCACGGCGATCGCAGGAGGCGCGTCGTACCTCCCCGAGGAGGGTCCCGGCACCGGCCGCGCCGGTCGCAACGTCCACTGGGGCGTCCGCGAGGGGGCGATGGCCTCGGCCATGAACGGCATCGCGCTGATCGAGGGGTCGCGGTTCTTCGCCGGCACCTTCCTCGTGTTCAGCGACTACCAGCGACCGGCCATCCGGCTGGCGGCGCTCATGCAGCTGCCCGTCACGTACCTCTGGTCGCACGACTCCGTCGCGCTCGGGGCCGACGGGCCGACCCACCAGCCCATCGAGCACCTGGCGAGCCTGCGGGCGATGCCCGGGTTCTCGGTGGTGCGCCCGGCCGACGGCGCCGAGACGGCCACGGCCTGGCTCGCGATCCTCGAGAAGGACGGCCCGGCCGGTCTCGTGCTGGCACGCCAGCCGCTGCCCGTCGCGTCGACGCCGGCCGACGTCGTCCGTGAGGGCGTGCGCCGCGGGGCCTACGTGGTCCAGGACGGCACGCCGACCGGCGGCACGCCGACCGGCGCGACGCCCGACGTGGTCGTCGTCGCCACGGGCAGCGAGGTCGCCCTCGTGCTCGAGGCCGTCGCGCAGCTCGACGATCTGGCCGTGCGCGTCGTGTCGATGCCCTGCCGCGAGTGGTTCGAGGCCGAGCCCGAGGAGTACCGCGAGCAGGTGCTGCCCCGGGCGGTGTCGGCGCGGGTCGTCGTCGAGGCCGCGGCGAGCTTCGGCTGGGATGGCGTCGCCGGCCCCGACGGCTTCGTCGTCGGCATCGACGAGTTCGGCCTCTCGGCTCCCGCCGCCGACGCGCTGCGCGAGCGCGGCATGACGACCGAGCGCGTCGTCGCCGCCGTGCGCACCGCGGTCGCCCGGGCCGGGGCGCGCCGGGCCGGAGCCTCCGTCGCCTCCTGACCCGCGCCTCCCCGGCTAGGGTCTCCTCGCGCCTCGCCCCTCCGGGAGGGCGCGAGTGGGCTGGAGGTGCTGCCCGGCTCGCGCCGGAGAGCACCTCCTGCCCACTCGGCGGGGCGGCCGGGCCGGGTGCGGGCCGGGACGGGCTACGGCTGGCTGGGCGAGGTCACCGTCACGGCGCCGCTCGCGATCTGGTCGCGCAGGGCGTCCAGCTCGGAGGACAGCTCAGGGCTGACCGAGGACTCCAGGTCGTGGAAGGGCGCGAGGTCGACGCCACCGTTGTCGAGCGTGCCCACATAGGGCTCGTTGCTGAACGTGCCGTCGGTCGACGACACGGCGATCTGCTGGACGGCCTTCTCGGTGTCCTTGATGACGCTGGTCAGCACGATCGGGCGGTACTCGGCGGGCAGGGTGTCGTAGCCGTCGTTGTCGACCCAGATCACGTCGACGCCACCGGTGGCGAGTGCCGCCGACGCCGCACCCTCGCCGACCTGGCCGGCGACCGGCATGATGACGTCGGCACCCTGGTCGATCAGCGCCTGGGCGAGCTGCTTGCCCTTGTTGACGTCCTCGAAGTCGCCGGTGAACGAGCCGTCCTGCGCCTCCTTCGACCAGCCGAGCAGCTGCACGCTCGTGCCGTGCGCGGCGTTGTAGGCGTCGACGCCGTCCGCGAAGCCGTCCATGAACAGGGTGACCGGGGGCTGGTTGCCGCCGCCGAAGGTCGCGACCTTGCCGGATCTGCTGACACCGGCCGCGAGGTATCCGGCGAGGTACGAGGCCTGCGCGGTGTCGAACAGGATCGGCTTCACGTTCGGGGCGTCGACGGTCTCGTCGACGATGGCGAAGTCGATGTCGGGGTTGGCCGCCGCCTGCTCCTCGGTGGCGGGGGCGAGCTCGTACCCGACCGTCAGCACGAAGCCGCAGCCCGAGTCGACGGCCTGCGCGACGTTCGGGGCCAGGTCGTTCTCGGTCGTCGACACGAGCACGCGGGCCTGGATGCCGTCGTCCTTCTCCGCCTTCTGCAGGCCCGCCCAGCTCGACTGGTTGAACGAACGGTCGTCGAGACCGCCCGAGTTCGTCACCATGCGGGCGCAGTGGTCGCCCGCGGCGGCACCGCCCGAGGGGCCGCCGTCGGCCGGGGCGGTGGCACACCCCGCGAGCAGGGCCAGGCCGGCGAGGCCCCCGGCGACCCCGAGGAGGCGCGGGTGGCGGAGGCGGGACGACGGACCGTTCCCGGCGCGGGCGGCTCGGGAGCGGGTGGCTGCGGCGGGTGCGGGAGCGGCGGGTGCGGCGGGGCGGACGGGCATGAGGGGGGACCTCCGGGAACGGGTGTGCTGTGGGGTGCCGGCTGTGCGGGCCGGACGGTGGACACAGTCAACTGCCTGCGGGCCTCCGTGCCAAGCGTGTGACGGGCGCGGGCAGTGCCGGCTGCCGCGCCGCGCCTCCTGCGTCTGGTGCGCGCCTGCCGTCGGCAACTCCGGGCATCGGCGCAGGCCGCGCCTTCTGGGGGTGTCGGGGTGGTCGTTCTCCTGAGTTGCCGGCGGGGCGGGTGGGGTTTGGGCCGGCGGGGCGGGTGGGTGTCGGGTCGGTGGGCCGGGTGGGTGTCGGGTCGGCGGGCAGGCGGGCAGGCGGGTCGGGGGTTCGACGTGCGCGTGCCGCGCTCGTCGCGCGCCTGTTGTCGGCAACTCAGGGGATCGGCCCAGGCCGCGCCTCCTGGGGGTGTCGGGGTGGTCGTTCTCCTGAGTTGCCGGTGGGGCGGATGCGGTTTGGGCCGGCGGGCCGGGTGGGTGTCGGGTCGGTCGTTCTCCTGAGTTGCCGGCGGTTCGCGTGCATGTTCGGGTCGGCGGTTCGATCCGCGTGTGCGCGTTCGCTGCGCGCTTGCCGGCGGCAACTCAGGGGATCGGCGCAGGCCGCGGCTTCTGGCGGTGTCGGGGTGGTCGTTCTCCTGAGTTGCCGGCGGGGCGGGTGGTCCGCGACCGGGACGGGTGGTCTGCGTCGGCGGGCAGGCGGGCAGGCAGCCGGGCGGGCAGGCAGCCGGGCAGGTCGGCGGGCAGGCGGGCAGCCGGGCGGGCAGGCAGGCAGCCGGGCAGGTCGGCGGGCAGGCGGGCCGGGCGGGTGGGCTGGCGACGGGGTCGGCGGGCTGGCGACGGCGTCCAGGCGGGCGGGGCACACTGTCGGCATGTACCGAGGCCTGCCGACCATCTCGTTGCCCGAACCCGAGCGTCCGCCGTTCGTCGACCGGCTGCGGCGGGCCCTCGACCTGGCCGCCGCCGAGGAGAGCGGGCGACTGCGCGTCGTCCACTCGTGGGTCGGCGACGAGGTGCCGGGAGGCGCGATCCGCCGCGCCGGTTGGCAGTCGCGCGTGCTGACCGTCACCGGGCCGCGACGGGCCCCGATCGACGTCTGGTTCGACGCGGACGACGGCGACGTCTCGGTGATCGGCGACGTGTCGGTGCCCGACTGGTCGCTGCACGACGCCGAGGCCGAGTCCGCCTGCCTCGCCGCGTCCGGTCAGCTGTTGCACGACCTCGCCGCCGGACGCCTGCCCCGGCGGCGCCGCTCGGACTTCGTGCGGTCGAGCACCGTCCTGGCCCTGCTCGGCGCCGGGGCCGTGGTCGGCGCCGTCGTCGTCGACGTGCTGCGCGCCCGTGGACGGGGCCATCCGGTCTGACGAGTCGCGCCTGCTCGGCGGCGCCCGGCCCGAGCTAGCGGGCGTGCCGTTCGAAGAACGCGGTCGACGGCGGCAGCAGCATCAGCAGGCTGGCGACGGCCGCACAGGCCACCGAGGCCCAGGTGAGCGCCCCGCCCCCGCTCGCCCCGCTCAGGGTGCCGAGCACCTGCAAGATCGTCAGGACGAGCAGCGCGGTCCGCGCCCACCGCCGCCCGTCGCGCATCGACCGGGCGATGGCGAGCTGCACGAGGGCCAGCACGATCGCGAACACGCCGCCCGCGACGTCGGCCCCGCGGGGGTTGGCGAGGGTGCCGCCCGACGTGGACACCCGTGCCGGACCGCCGAACAGCATCACCAGGACCGCACCCACGACGCCCAGGGCGACGACCACGATCCAGAGCACGTGGGCCGTCGAGATCGTGGCGGGGGCTGGTGGGGCGGCGTCGCGCATCGGTCCTCCTCGGGCGGCGGGCGGGGCTCTCAGGCTAGGCCCGGCCGGTGTCGGTGGCGCGGCGTAACCTCGACGCCACGAACGAGCCGGGCCGAGGGGCCCGGGCTGCGGCCGGGCACGGCCCGGCCCACGACACGAGCGCAGGAGGCGCGGCGCATGACCCCAGACCCCGAACGTCGACCGCCCGAACGTCGGCCCCCCGCTCGCGACCACCGCGTCGAGGCGGCGCGCTACCGGGTCGACGGCGACGTGCCGAGCGACGACGCGCCCCGTGACACCCGCACGGCGGCCGAGATGCGGGCCTGGGCGCGCACGGCCATCGACCTCGCGATCGCCCGGGGCGAGTTCGACGACCTGCCGCTCGCCGGCAAGCCGTTGCCGGGGCTCGCGGGCGGCACGGTCGACCCCGACTGGTGGATCCGCGGCCTGATCGAGCGCGAGGGTCTCACCGGGCTCGCCCCGCCCGCCCTGTCGCTGCGGGCCGAGAGCAGCGGGCTGCACGCCGAGCTCGACCGGTTGCGCTCCGAGGCCGCGGTGCGGTCGCACCTCGACGACTTCAACGCGCGCATCGTCGAGGCGAGACGGCAGCTGTCGGGCGGCCCGCCGGTCGTGACGCCCACCCGCGACGTCGACGCCGAGGTGCTGCTCTGGCACGAGCGCCGGCAGGCGAGGCGTGCCGCCGAGGCCGCAGCCGTACCGCCCCCGCCGCCGAGCTGGCGCGAGCGGCGGGCCCTGCGGCGAGAGGTCCGGCGGCGCGAGGTCGACCGGCGCGAGACCGAGCGCCGTGAGGGCCGGGGCCGGGACCCACGCTCCGGCGGCCCAGCATCGGGTGAGGGTGACCCGGGCTCACCCGGTGGCGCCTCACCCGCATGATCCCGTGACCGATCCGTGACCTTTTTCTCGGTGCAACTACACCTGAAGGATGATGCGCGCTAGGGTCGAGTGTTCGCACCACCCCCTGACGAGAGGACCGCACGCGTGACGAAGCCCGCCGACCCGACCTCGACGAGTCAGGGTGGCGCGACCTCCGGTCACGACGAAAGTGCTGGTCAGAACCCCTCGGCGTCCGGCGCCACCGGGGCCCGTCCGCTGGGTGAGCGCTCGGCCCGGCTCGCCGTCGAGCGACGCGAGCGTCGTGCCCGTCGCGACGTGCTGCCGACCTCGCACCGCGAGTCGTTCGTCGAGTGCGCCGCCCTCGTCGGTGCCGCCGAGGCCGCCGTGGCCCCGCGCGTCCGTCCTCGCCGCAGCGACGCCCCCGCACGCATCAGCCCGACCCTGGGCCTCGAGACCTCCGCCGCGACCGACGAGGGTCGTCCCTCGGTCGCGACCCGCGCCTCCTCGGCGGAGGGCCGCTCCGTGTCGACCCGTCGTGCGCGACGGACCCAGGCCGTGGCCGCCCGTCCCGCTTCGACGCCTCACGGCGGCCGGTCTCGCGCCGGGGCCGCCCGCAGCGTCGGCACCGCCGTGAAGAAGCTCTCGATCGTCACCGCGATCGTCGGCTTCGCCGCCAGCGGCGTGCTGCCCCTGCTCGCCACCACCGGAGACGAGGCGCAGGCCGTCGCGTCAGGTGCCTCGGCCAGGTCGTCGCTGGGCTCGCAGAGCTTCTCGGTCGACACGGCGTCGCTGACCGACGAGTCCGACGAGACGGCCCGCGACGCCTACTCGGCGACGTCGATGGTCGACGTCGTCACGCAGAACCTGCAGAACCGCAAGGCCGCCGCGAACACGACCTACGAGGGTCCGACGACGGCGGACTACCTCGCGAACCCGCTCTACCCCGAGCTCGACCGCGACCAGGTGCTGGCGGTGGCGCTGCAGTACATCGGCACGCCCTACGTGCACGGCGGCGAAGACCCCTCGAAGTTCGACTGCTCGGGCCTGATCACGTTCGTCTACGCGCAGTTCGGCATCAAGCTGACCCACTACGTGCCGACTCAGAACACCGAGGGCCGCACGATCCCCGAGTCCGAGGCCGTGCCCGGCGACCTCGTGGTCTTCGACAACCTCGCCCACGACGGCATCTACGCCGGCAACGGCATGATCCTCGACGCCCCGAAGCCCGGCGGCTTCGTCGACGTCCGCCCGATCTGGAACCAGGCGCACCACTTCGTCCGCATCGACGGCTGAGCGCCGACGGGGTCGTCCGGCTGGGTCGGTCGGCCAGGTCGGTTCGGCCGGGTCTGTCCGGCGTTCTCGCCGACCGAGACCGTGCGAGGCCTCGCCCGACGGTCCCGTGTCGTGAGGTGGTGGGGCGCGCTTCCGATGGCGTTCTGCCGCGAAGTGCACGCCCGCGACCGGTGAGCAGCGAGCGTGCGGGCCTGCGGGCGTCTGTGAGGGCGGGGAGGCGCGGGTCGCGCCCCCGGGACGGCCGGCTAGCCGAGGAGGCGCGGGTCGCGCCCCCGGGACGGCCAGCTAGGCGAGGAGGCGCGGGTCGCGTCCCCGGGCCGGCCGGCTAGCCGAGGCGGCCGGTGAGCCGCCCGTGGAAGGCCTGGCTGCGGTCGTCCAGCCCGACGAACGTCGCGGCGACGCCGTGTGCCCGGAACTTCTCGTCGACCGAGTCGAGGGCCGCCACGCTCGACGCGTCCCAGACCTGGGCGCGCGACAGGTCGACGACCACCGTCGCGGGGTCGTCCCCGTAGGAGAAGTGCTCGACGAGGTCGTTGCTGCTGCCGAAGAACAGCGGGCCGACGACGTCGTACCGCACCGTCTCGGGGGCCGGGGCGGACCCGACGACCGCACCCGCGCCTCCTGCGTCCGAAACGTCCGACGCGTCCGAGCCACGAGCGTCGGCCACGGCAGCCGGCGTCACGCGACGCTCGACCGTGATCACGTGGGCCACGCGGCGCGCGAACAGCACCATGGCGAGCAGCACGCCGACCGCGACGCCGAGGGCCAGGTTGTCGGTCGCGACGACCACGGCCACCGTGACCACCATGACCAGTGTCTCGGGCACCGGCATGCGGCGCAGGGTCGACGGCTTCAGCGAGTGCCAGTCGACGGTCGAGATCGCGACGATCATCATCACGGCGGCCAGCGCCACCATCGGGATCGTCGACATCACGGCGCTCAGCCCGGTGACCAGCAGCAGCAGGAAGAGCCCGGCGGCGATCGTCGACACCCGCGTGCGGGCTCGTCCGATCTTCACGTTGACGACCGTCTGGCCGATCATGGCGCAGCCGGCGATGCCGCCGTAGAAGCCGGCCGCGATGTTGGCGACGCCGAGGGCCCAGGACTCCTTGCCCTTGTGCGACGGCGTCTCGGTGATGTCGTCGACGAGCTTCGCGGTGAGCAGGGTCTCCATCAGTCCGACGAAGGCGACGCTGAGGGCCGTCGGCCAGATGATCTGCAGCGTCTCGAGCGTGAACGGTGCGAGCCACGGGGTCAGCCCGGGCAGGCCGCCGCCCATCGGGCCCTCGTCGCCGACGGTGTGCACGTCGAGGCGGGCGGCCACGGCGATGACCGTCACGACGACGATGGCGACCAGGGGGGCCGGCACGGCCTTCGTCACCTTCGGCAGCAGCACGACGATCGCGATCGTCAGTGCGAAGAGCGGGTAGACCACCCAGGGCTGGTCGATGATGTGCGGCACCTGCGCCACGAAGATCAGCACGCCCAGGGCGTTGACGAAGCCGATCATGACCGACCGCGGGATGAACCGCATCAGCCGCGCGAGGCCGGCCAACCCGAACGCGAGCTGCACGAGCCCGGCCAGGACGACCGTCGGCAGCACGTAGTCCGTGCCGTGCTCGCGCACGAGCGGTGCGATGACGAGGGCGACCGACCCGGCCGCGGCCGTGACCATCGCCGGCCGACCGCCGAGCACCGACATCACGAGCGCCAGCACGATCGACGCGACGAGGCTGACCATCGGGTCGACGCCGGCGATCACCGAGAACGAGATCACCTCGGGCACGAGCGCCAGCGTCGTGACGACGCCGGCCAGGGCCTCGCGGGTCAGGAGGCGCGGGTCGCGCAACACGGACAGCACGGTGTCGGCGGGGCGGGCCGACCGCGCGGCGGGTTCAGGGCGCGCGCGGTCGGCGTCGGGGGCAACGGTCACGGGGGACTCCAGAGGTGTGGGGAAGAATGGGACCGGCGACGCTGCCGTACGATGCAACCCTACCCTCACGTGAGGGTAGAGATGAAATGAGACCCCATGCCCGACGAGACCGCCATGATGCAGATCGGCGAGCTCGCCGAGCGCACCGAGATGTCGCTGCGCACGATCCGGCACTACGACGAGGTCGGGTTGCTCACTCCCTCCGGCCGCAGCGAGGGCGGGTTCCGGCTCTACACGCACGACGACTACCTGAGGCTGATGGTCATCCGGCGCATGAAGCCGCTCGGGTTCAGCCTCGACGAGATGGCCGAGCTGCTGCGGGTCGTCGGGGCGCTCGACGGCGCGGGCGGTCCCGAGGGTACGGGCGGTGCGGACGGCGCGGGCGGTGTGGGCGGGCCCGAGGGTGCGGGCGAGCCGGACGCCGAGGGCGACGTGCGCGCCCAGGCGACCCGCGCCTCCTTGGCGGCGTTCGTCGACGAGACCGTCGAGCGCCGCGCCAAGCTCGAGCGACAGCTCGCGATGGCCGACGAGTTCCTCGAGCTGCTGCGCGCCCGCCTGCGCTGAGCGTCGCGCGGGCGCGGGACGCCTGCCCGCACCGACCCACGCCTGCCCCGTTCCCACCACGACGTGGACACCGCGCCACGTCATCGCGTGGCGGTGTGTCCACATCGTGGCGGCGTGCCCGGTGGCAGCGCCGCCCGGAGCGGGTCAGCTGCGGGCCCACTCCGGCCGGCGGTCGACGAGCATCTCGGCGTACGACGGGTACCACTCGCCCGCCGCCGGGCCGCCGTTGCAGGTGCCGTCGCTGATGCCGGGGGTCTTGACCCAGAGCAGGGCGTCGAGGCGTCCGTCGTCGTCGACGACGCGGGGGTCCTGGCCGAGGCCGACGTCGTCGGGGTTGCACCAGGTGCCCTTCCAGCCGCGGCCGTTGCGCGAGACGTCGATGACGTAGCGGCTGCCGCCCGTCATCGCGGCGACCTCCTCGGCGTAGGGCTGCTCGTCGCCCACGGGGTAGAAGCCCGCGACGTTGGTGAAGAAGCCCCGTGCCCGGTCGACGCCCGCCGCCTCCAGTCGGTCGGCCATCACCTCGGGCGCGACCCAGTGCGAGTTGCCGCCGTCGAGGTACGCGGGCACGCCGGCCGCGGCGAAGTCGGCGACCGCCTGCCTCAGCAACGGGAGGCGCACGTCGGCCAGCTGCGGACACCGGCTCAGCATGCCGAGCGAGTCGGGCTCGACGATGACGACGGCCCGGTGCCCGGCGAGGGTGGCCGCGATGGTGGCGTTCCAGGCCGGGTAGCGCTCGGCCGACAGCCCGCCGGCCGAATGGTTGCCGCAGTCCCGGTCGGGGATCGCGTAGGTGACGAAGACGGGCGTCGCGCCCTGTCGCTCGGCGGCGACGAGGTAGTCGGTGATCACCCGGACGAGCTGAGCGTCGTCGTACCCGTCGCCGATCCACATCGCGACCGGTCGCTCGGCGATCAGGGCGGCGGCACGGGAGGCGTCGGTCTCGCCGTCGGCGCCGAGGGTCGCCTCGGCCCGTGCCGCCAGCGAGTTCGGCTCGAGCGCGATGCCGCCGTGGAACACCGCCTCGGTCGGGGCCGTCCGGATGGTGTCGGGCGTCACGCGCGTCGCCTGCGACGTCGGGGTCGGGGTCGAGGTCGGGGTCGGCTTCGACGTGGGCGGCCCGTCGGTCGGCACGGGTCGGGTGCCGTCGCCCGACGAGCACGCGGTCAGCACGAGCACGACCGCCGCGGCCAGCAGGCCGAGGGCGGCCGGGGTGCGTCGGGACGATGCCATCTGCGCCTCTCTCGGCGCAGTCGGGGGTGCTGCCCCGACGGTGGTGGAAGGGACAGTCGACCACGGATGCCCCCTCGGCCACAGGGGCCGAAAGGGGGACACCGCCGTACCTCGCGGGTGCTCCCGGCGACGTCTCGTCCCCAGTCCGACGACAGACCCGAGGAGGCGCGGTGCCCGTCATCCGCGCCCGTCCCGCCTCCTGCGCCTCGATAGGGTGGAGCGTCCGCGAGCCCGAGCGCGGACCTCCTGCACCGCCGCCGACGCGTCACCGCGCCGCGTCGGCCCCAGACAGACAGAGAGCCATGCCCCCCTCGGACCGCCCCTCCCGCCACCTCTCCCTCCAGGCCTGCCGGGCACCGGCGGCATGGCCGCCCCGTCGGGCCCGGGCGGCATCGCCGCCCCGTCGGGCCCGGGCCGCTTCGGTCGTCCTGGCGCTGGCCCTGCTGGCCACGGTGGGCGTCCCCGACCGCGCCGTCGCGGCGGCTCCCACCTGGCAGGCCGTCGTCGCGGCGCGCGACGACGAAGCCGCGAAGAAGAAGGCACTCGCCGACATCCAGGGCGCGCTCGACGACGCGACGGCCCGCGCCGACGCCGCACGCGCGTCGGCCGACGAGGCCGGTCGCGTCCTGGGCGAGGCCCGGGCCGCCGTCGACGAGGCCACGGCACGACACGAGCAGCTCGAGACGCGCCGGGCCGGGGCCCGCGAGACCGCCGACTCGGCACGCCGGATCGTGGGTCAGGCCGCCGCCCTGATGGCCCGACCCGGCAGCGGGGGGCTGGTGGGCGACCTGCTCTCGGCGGGCGACGGCGCGCAAGAGGTGCTCAAGGGGCTCAGCCTGTCGAGCAAGCTCGGCGAGAACGTCGGACGCCTCCGTGAACGGGCCCAGACCGCCGACAACCTGGCGACCTCGCTGGCCGGACAGGCCGCCGTCGCGCTCGCCGAACGCGACCGGCTCGCCGGCGACGCGCAGGCCGCACTCGACGAGGCCGCGGCCGCGAGCGTGACGGCCGAGGCCGACCTCGCCGCCGTCGACGACGAGAAGGCCACCCTCGCCGCCCAGGCCGCCCTGCTCGAGGACGACCGCCTGACGCTCGAGCAGGCCTACGCCCAGGCCCAGGCCCAGGCGGCTGCGGTGGCCGCGGCGGCCGCGGCCGCCCGTCCGGCGCCGGTCGCCGGTGGCGGCACCGGTCCGGTCGCTCCCGGCACGGGTGGGCCCGGCCCGGGGGTCACCGTCCCCGACCCGGGCACCGGCTGGGTCGCGGCCATCCGGTCGTACGGCTCGTACCAGGCCTACGGCTACCGCACCCACCCGATCACGGGCGAGCACAAGCTGCACGCCGGTGCCGACTTCGGCGCGACCTGCGGCACGCCGATCTACGCGGTCTCGGCCGGTCGTGTCAGCTACGCGGGCCCGTCGAGCGGCTACGGCAACCTGATCGTCGTCGACCACGGCGGCGGGGTCAGCAGCGCCTACGCCCACATGGAACGCATCGGCATCCACGTCTCGGTCGGCCAACAGGTCGCGGCGGGCCAGGACATCGCCGGCGTCGGCACCTCGGGAGGCTCGACGGGCTGCCACCTGCACCTCGAGGTGCGACAGGGCGGCGTCGCGACCGACCCCGTGGTCTTCCTGGCGGCCAAGGGCGTGCGCTGACGGCTGCCGGGCGTCAGATGCCGTGAGGCGGGCGTGTTCGGCGGTTCCGGGCGCCCGCATCCGCCCGCATCAGCCGAACTCGCCCGTGGTGGTGCCCACCGGGTCGTCGTGCACCTCGATCGACGCCGCCTCGGCCCGGATCTCGTCGACGACGGTGCGGACGGCCGGTCGCGCGGCCCGGTCCGGGCGCATCAGGGCCTCGAGGTGTCGGCCGGCCCGGACGTTCTCGAGCGTCGCCAGGTGGAACCTGCCGGGGGCCCGCGAGGCCGAGGTGTGGCGCGGGACGAGGGCGACCCCGTGGCCGGCGGCGACGAGGTCCTCGATCAGCGGCAGGTGCACGGTGCGGTGCACGACGAGCGGGGTGACTCCCGACTGCAGGGCCATCGACACCAGCACGCGGTCGATGGGGTACCCCTCGGGCACGCCGATCCAGGGTTCGCCGACGACGTCGTCGATCGCCACGCGCGGCCGGTCGGCCAGGCGGTGGTCGAGCGGCAGGGCCACCTCGAGCGGTTCGCGCAGCAGCGACACGACCGTGAGCGAGTCCCGCCCCGGTGGCAGCACGCCATCCGACCGGTGGGCGAGCACCACGTCGAAGTCGGCGGTCAGGGGCGCGAACTCGTCCTCGGAGACGTCACGGTCGGCGACCTCGAGCTCGATGCCCTCGTGGGCCCGCATGCGGTGCAGGAGACCGGGCAGCAGCAGCTCGGCCGCCGACGCGAACATCGACACGCGCACGATGCCGCCCGTCCCGCCGCGGACGACCTCGAACGCGGCCTCGGCCTCGGCGACGGCCGTCGCCACGCCCACCGAGGCCCGGGCCAGGGCCCGGCCCGCCTCGGTCAACCGGACGCCCCGCCCGACCCGACGCACGAGCTCGACCCCGAGCTGACGCTGCAGCGTCTTCAGCTGTTGCGACACGGCACTGGGCGACCGGTGCGTCGCCTCGGCCACCGCGGTGACGCTGCCCCGGTCGGCCAACTCGCGCAGCAGGTCGAGGTGGGTGAGGTCCATGAAGGCAGCCTACAAAGACCATCCCGTCATCGGTGCTGGTCCTGAACGGTCGGGCGCGCCACCATGGACCCGTGACCGTCCGCGACCGCCTCCTCGCCCTCGTCGTCGCCGTCTGCTGGGGCGTGAACTTCCCGGTGACGGCGATCGCCCTCGAGCACTTCCCGCCGTTCCTGCTCGTGGCCCTCCGCTTCACGTTGCTCGCGGTGCCGACCGTGCTGCTCGTGCCGCGTCCCGCGATCCCGTGGTCGCGCCTCCTGCTGGTGGGGGCCACCCTCGGCATGCTGCAGTTCGCGTTCCTCTACCTCGGCATCGCGGCGGGCATGCCCTCGGGGCTCGCCTCGCTCGTGTTGCAGGCGTCCGCGCCGTTCACGGTCGTGATCGCCGGCGTCTGGCTGCGGGAGCGCATCACGCGACGGCAGGCGGTCGGCATCGGCATCGCCGTCGTGGGGCTCGTCGTCATCGCCGGTCACCGGTCGCAGGTCGCCGCGCTGCTGCCCGTCGTGCTCACGCTCTGCGGGGCGCTCGGCTGGGCGATCGGCAACGTCGCGGTGCGCCGCGCCGCGCCGCCGAACCCGCTGCACCTGACGCTGTGGATGTCGATCGTCGCGCCGGTGCCGATGCTCGCCCTGTCGTTCGTCGTCGAGGGTCCGGCCCGCATCGGCGAGAGCCTCGGGTCCGTCCTCACGCTCGAGGCCCTGCCGTCGGTGCTCTGCCTGCTCTACCTCGTGCTGATCGCCTCGCTGGTCGGCTACGGCATCTGGACCCGCCTGCTCTCGGTCTACCCCTCGGCGACCGTCGCACCGTTCTCGATGCTGGTGCCCGTCGTCGGCGTGCTCGCGTCGTGGCTGGCGTTCGGCGAGGTGCCCGACACGGTCGAGCTCGTCGCCGGGGTCGCGGTGGTCGGCGGCGTGCTCTACGCCAGCCGGGTGCCCCGGGCGCGCGCCGCGGAGGGCGACCCCGAGGAGGCGCGGGTCGACCCGCCCGGGTCGGTGGCCGTCACCGAGACCGGCACCGCGCCTCCCCGGCCGGCCGTCAGGCGCTGACGGGCTTCTTCATCTGCACCGCGGTGGTCTCGTAGCCGAGCGATTCGTAGAGGTGCCGGGCGACGTCGTTGTAGCCGAAGACGTTGAGGCCCAGGGTCGCGGCGCCGTGCTGGGCCGCCGCCTGCTCGGCGAGCAGCATCGTCGCCCGTCCGAGGCCGCGCCCGCGGTGGGCCTCGTCGATCTCGACGTCGAAGACCCACCAGTCCGTCGCGCCGGGCACCCGCGGGGCGATCCAGAGGATGCCCACGGGGTCGCCGGGTCGGTCGTCCTCGACGACGTCGTAGACGAGGTGGCCCTCGGCGGGGGCGCCGTCGGGAAACGCCTCACCGAACGAGCGCCGGGCGGCCTCGGCGGCCTGTTCGGGAGTCTCACCGGCGAGCACGCGCGACTTCTCGTACTCGGCGGTCGAGCGGCGCATCCACGGCACGAGGCGGGAGGTGGGCATGGGCACGAGGCTGAGCGTCATGCCCGCACGCTAGCGCGGTGCGGGGCTGGACGTCCGCCCGCGGGCGGACCGGTCGGTCGTACCCCGAAACGCTTCGCCACGCGTACCCCGGGTGCGTCCGGAGGGCGCAGGTCGCCCCGGTAGCGTGAGCAACGGCCGACGGGGGGAGGCCGTGCGGTGCCTCGCAGGGCATCGTGTCGACCCGCAGGAGAAACCCACCCGATGCCCCAGCAGAAACGCGCCCTGGCCACCCGCGCCGCCATCGTCCGAGGTGCTGCCGTCGTCTTCGACGAGCACGGCTACAGCGAGGCCTCGCTCGACCTCGTCGCCGAGACCGCCAAGGTGACCAAGGGTGCGCTGTACTTCCACTTCCGGTCGAAGGCCGACCTGGCGAACGCCGTGATCGCCGAGCAGCACTCGCTCTCGCGGGCCTACGCGGACCAGGTGTCGGCAGCCGCCGGCAGCGGTGCCGAGGCGCTCATGCTCTCGTGCGCGTCGCTCGCGACGCAGTTGACCACCGAGGTGCTCGTGACCGCCGGCATCCGCCTGACCACCCAGTCGCCCAGTCGGGACCTCCGGGTCGAGCACCCGTACCTCGACTGGCAGGCCCAGATCTCGGGTCTCGTCGACCGCGCCGTCGCCGAGGGGGACTTCCGGGCCGACACCGACGTCGAGAGCGTCGCCCGCTTCGTCGTCGGGTCGTACGCCGGGGTCCACATCGTCTCGCAGGCCCTGACCGGTCGGGCCGACCTCTTCGACCGGCTGCGCGACATGTGGGCGTTCGTGCTGCCGACCGTGGTGTCCCCCGGTCGCGAGGGCCTGACCAGCTCGTTGCCCCCGCTGATCAGGCCGTCGGACGTCCCCCCGTCCCCCGACGTGTCCTCTGCGGTCCCAGGATAGATACTGGACGACCGGTTTTCCAGTCCCCCACCGAGGGGGCGCGCGATCACGGTCGCACGGCGACCGCCCGCCCGGGGCGCGTCGGTCTCGGCGACCGCCCGTCCGGGCGCGACGGTCACGACGTCGGCCGCGGGGGCGTGAGCTCGTCCAGGACGCGCCGGACCGCGGCGTCGTCGGCGGCGAGGGCCTCGGTGTCGATCTGCGCCAGCAGTTCGCCGTCGTCGTGCGGCACGGTGAGCTGACGCTGCCACTCGGCCTCGTAGAGGGCGTCGCGGTAGCCCGAGCTCTCACGGCACCGGGCGTCGGCCGTCGCGATCGCGATCTCGTCGTCCGTCGGCGACGTCGTCGAGTCGAGCGTCGTGAACCGGTCGGCCATGTCGCGCGTCGGCATGCCGGACGGGTCCGACGCGACGTCGCCGACCCGGGCGGCCTGCAGGCACGAGCGCCAGTCGGCCCAGGTGGCGGTCACCGCCGGGTCGTGACGAGCGCCCTCGAACGCCGCGTTGTTGAGGCGGACGAGCGACTGGGTGAGGTTGAAGTAGTCGTAGAGACGGTCGAAGGCCGGCACCTCGGCCCGCGCCTGTCGGAGGCACGACGTCAGGCGGTCGCTCTTCTCGTCGGTCCACGTCTGCTGCGAGAACTCGGACCACGCCGCGGCACCAGGGTCGAGCACCGACGCCGCGTGGTAGCCGCTCGCCTCGGCGGTGGCCAGGTCGAACGCCCGGAGGCGCCGCGAACCGTTCACCGACAGTTCGTCGGCCCGATCGGCCGCCGCGACGTCGCGCCACGGCAGCACGTACTCGTCGTAGCCCGCGTCGATCATGCACGGCTGCACGACGAGCAGTTCGGCGTAGCCGACCGACGACGACCCGAGCGTCACGTACCGGTCGAGCGGCATCGTCCACGCGTCGACGTCCTTCTCGGGCAGGTCGGGCAGGGCGTAGGCGGCGTTGGCGGGGACGCCGTACGCGACCACCCCGGCCACCACCGCGACCACGGCGGCGAGCGTGACGCGCTTCGCCCGTCGCTGTCGAGACGGGGCGGTGCGCGTCGGGACGCTCTCGTGGTCGGTCATCGGGTGTTCCTCTCGTCGGCGGGCACCGGACCCACCAGGTCGTTCTCGTAGGCGAAGACCACGATCTGCACCCGGTTGCGCATGCCCAGCTTCTGCAGCACCGCGCGCACGTGGCTCTTGACGGTCGCCTCGCTCAGCCACGCGCTCTCGGCGATCTCGGCGTTGCTCAGGCCGCGCGCCACGAGCAGGAAGATCTCGCGTTCGCGCGGTGACAGCACGTCGAGCGGCGCGGTGCGCCGCGACGGCGACGGGGTCGGCACGGCGAACGCGTGCACGACGTCGAGCGCCGCGGCCGCCGTCGGAACCGGTTCGCCGGCCGCCGCCGCGCGGATCGTCGTCAGCACTTCGTCGGGCGTCGCGTCCTTCGTCAAGAACGCGTAGGCGCCGGCCTTCAGCGCGCTGAACACGGCCTCGTCACGCTGGATCGTCGTCAGGGCGACGACGCGCGGGGCCGCCTCGGGGTCGCTGCCCGCTTCGGCCACGATGCGGGTCGTCGCCTCGAGGCCGTTCATCACGGGCATGCGCAGGTCCATCAGCACGACGTCGGGCCGCTCGCGCTCGACGAGGGCGACGCCGGCGGCCCCGTCGACGGCCGTGCCGACGCAGACCAGGTCGGGCTGCGCCTCGATCAGCATCTGCAACCCCGAGGCGAACAGCGGCTGGTCGTCGACGACGACCACCCTCACCAGGGCAGGAGGCGCGGTGCGCGTCGTCGCGCCCGTGACGTCGGTCATGCGGGTCGCTCCGTCCAGGACTGCAGCACGCCGATCGGTTCGGGCGTGGGGACGAACGCGGTGACGACGAAGACGCCGTCGTCGTCGAGCTCCGCCGTCAGCCACCCACCGGCGAGCCGGGCCCGCTCGGTCATGCCGGCGATGCCCGTGCCTCGGCCGCTGCCCCGGCGGGCGGCCACGAGCGGTTCGTCGCCGGACGAGGTCACGAGCAGCGCCAGGCCGGGTCCGCGCCAGTCGAGGGCGACGTCCACTGTGCACGACGAGCCGGAGTGCTTCAGGGCGTTGGTCAGGCTCTCTTGCACGATGCGGAAGACCGCGAGCTCTTGCGACGGCAGCAGCTCGGCGGCGTCGCCGAGGTGCCGCAGGGTCACGGTCATGCCCACGTCGCGCATCGTCGTCGCCAACCGGTCGAGGTCGGCGATGGTCTCACGGGGCGTCGCGTCGTCGGCGTCCTGCTGGATGCGCTCGACCAGGTGGCGCACGTCGACCAGGGACGTGCGACCGACGTCGGCGATGGTGCGCAGCGCCTGGTCGACGACCTCGGGGCGCGTGGCCGAGAGGGCGAGGGCGCCCTGCGCCTGCGACACGACGACGGCGAGCGAGTGGGCGAGCGCGTCGTGCACGTCGCGCGAGATGCGGGCCCGGTCGTGCGCGAGCCGCAGCTCGACGTCGGTCTCGTGGAAGCGGGTCTCGGTCCGCTCGAGCACCTGCCCGATGCGGCGCACCCGCAGCACGCTCGACAGGAAGATGCCGACGGCCCAGGCCGCGGCGGCGGCGCCGAACAGCGAGGCCGCCAGGGTGATGACGTCGGTCTTCGTGCCCTGCCCGCCGCCGACCCACGACGACCAGACGTACGGACGGGCGAGGGTGGGCACGGCCATCGCGATCGCGGCGAGCCCCGACGCGAGGCCGGCGGCGGCGAGGGCGACCAGGCGGACGGCGACCGACCGGGCGAAGGCCGCGAAGAAGGCGACGAACGCGATCGCGAGGTACGTCGGCCAGGTCGTGTCGGTGGGGGGCTGCACCCATCCTGCGAGCTGCAGGACCGGCACGACCGTCAGCACCCCGATCGCCGTCCAGGGCATCCACACGGAGAGGCCGATCGCGATGCCGAAGAGCGCGAAGACGACGACGTTCTCGACGAGGTTCCCCCGGCCGGCCTCGGCGATCGTCCACAGCAGCACGAAGACCACGGCGGCGACGGGGGCCGCGAGACGCGGCACCCAGGTGCGCAGGTCGTCGGGGATGGTGTCCATGTCGACGACCGTAAGGCGTGGTCGACGGGCCGCGCGCGCCTCCTCGGGGGTTTTCATCCTTGAGGACGAACGCGCCGGGGGTGGGGAGGAGTCGTCGGCCGGTGACGCCGCGACGGCGCGCCCCGCCGACGCGGCGACGGCGCGCCCCCGGGTGGGGACGCGCCGTCGGCGGGGTGCAGGGGTGGGACTAGAGCGTGATCAGACCGTCGGTCTTGGTCGTCGCGGCGGCGAGGCGGGCCTCGACGTTGCTCCAGTTCACGATGTTCCAGAAGGCCTTGACGTAGTCGGCGCGCACGTTCTGGTAGTCGAGGTAGTAGGCGTGCTCCCACACGTCGAGCATCAGCAGGGGGACGAGGCCGAACGGCACGTTGCCCTGCTGGTCGAAGAGCTGGAAGACGCTGAGGCGCTGGCCGAGCACGTCGTAGGCGAGCACCGACCAACCCGAGCCCTGCACGCCGAGCGCGGTGGCGGTGAAGTGCGCCTTGAACTTCTCGAGGTCGCCGAAGTCGCGGCCGATCGCCTCGAGCAGGTCGCCGGTGGGCTCGCTGGTCTCGGGGGTGAGGTTCGTCCAGAAGATCGAGTGGTTGACGTGGCCGCCGAGGTTGAAGGCCAGGTCCTTCTCGAGCTTGTTGACGTTCGCCAGGTCACCCGTCGAGCGGGCCTCGGCGAGGGCGGCGTTGGCCGTGTTCGCGCCGGTGACGTAGGTGTTGTGGTGCTTGGAGTGGTGCAGCTCCATGATCTTCGCGCTGATGTGCGGCGCCAGAGCGGAGTAGTCGTAGGGCAGATCGGGCAGGGTGTACTCAGCCATGTGGGGTCCTTTCGAATTGACCTGCATCCACCGTACGACCTCCACCCATGCCGGTGTCGAGGTTCTCCCAGCGCGGACGCAGCCTCACGGCCCCTCGGCGTCGGTGGCCGTGCGTAGGCTGGCGGGCACGCGCGGCACCGCGACGCACCCCGAGGAGGCGCACCATGGCAGGATTCACCGGCTTCGGCAGGCGGCGCGCAGCCGACCCCCGACTGCCCCCGGGGCAGTACCTCGAGAGCGGGTTCCCCGTGCTGTCGGCCGGCCCGACGCCGAACATCAAGCGGTGGGAGCTCCAGATCGCGACCGAGACCGGGCAGCGCTCGCTGAGCTGGGCCGACTTCCAGGCCCTGCCGCACGAGGCGATCGAGACGGACATCCACTGCGTCACGAGCTGGACGAAGCTCGGCACGCACTGGCGCGGCGTCTCGCTCGACACCCTCTTCGACGGTCTCGAGACGACCCACGAATACGCCATGGCTACCAGCCACGGCGGCTACACGACCAACCTGCCGCTGAGGGAGCTGCTCGGGGGCAAGGCCTGGGTGGTCGACACCTACGAGGGCCAGCCGCTGCACGCCGAGCACGGCGGGCCCGCCCGGCTGTTCGTGCCCGGGCTGTACTTCTGGAAGAGCGCGAAGTGGCTGCAGGGCATCCAGACCATGGCCACCGACCGTCGCGGCTTCTGGGAGAGCATGGGGTACCACCCCCACGGCGACCCGTGGAAGGAAGAACGGTACGCGTGAGCGGGGCCGAGTCCGCGGCGGACCCTGCCGGAGGCGCGGCGGACCCTGCCGGTGCCGCGTTCGCCTGGTTGCCCGCCACCATCGTGTCGACGGTGGTGCGGTCCCCGGGTGGCCGGTCGCTGACGCTGGCCGTGCCGGGATTGCGCCCGGCGCGGGCCGGCCAGCACGTCGACCTGCGACTGACCGCCGACGACGGTTACACGGCGGTGCGTTCGTATTCGCTGAGTGACGTCCGCGCCTCGGGGGCCGAGACGGACGCGGTGCCCGCAGGAGGCGCGGGCCGGGTCCCGCAGGTCGAGGTCACCGTCGAGCGGCTCGACGACGGCGAGGTGTCTCCCTACCTGGTCGACGCCGCCGAACCGGGCGACCCGATCGAGGTGCGCGGACCGATCGGCGGCTGGTTCGTCTGGCCGCCCACCGAGTTCGAGTCCGACTCGGCCGTCCACGCCGTGCTGCCCGAGCCCGAGGGAGCGACCCCGCCGACGTCGGCCCCCGTGCAGTTGATCGGCGGCGGGTCCGGAGTCGCACCCCTGATGGCGATGGTGCGGGCACGAGGCCGGGGCGCACCCCCGATGCGGCTGCTCGCCTCGGTGCGCGACCCGGGTTCGCGGTGGTTCGTGGCGGAGCTCGACGAAGCCGCGCGCGCCTCCTCGGCTGATGGGGTGCCCGATGCGGTGCCCGGTGCCCACGGCACCGATGGCACCGACGGCCCCGACGGCGCCGACGGCGGTGACGCGGCCGGCACGGTCGGCACGGTCCTCGGGTCGGATGGTGGCCGCGGGCCCGGCAGCCTGTCGGTCGACTGGGTCTACAGCCGTGTCGCTCCCGAGGGGCCCGGGCGGCCGGCGGGGCGACTCACGCGGGACGAGCTCGAGCGGCTCGTGCTGCCGGCGTCCGAGCACCCGCTGGTCTACGTCTGCGGAGCGAACTCCTTCGTGGCGGCTGTCGCCGGGTGGCTGGTCGAGCTCGGGCACGCGCCGACCCGCGTCCGCACCGAGCGCTTCGGCGGCGTCTGACCCCGCGAGCTGGTGAGCCGGGCCCGCCGCTGCCCCCGCCCGCGTGCCGGATCGACGAAGAACCCCGAACGCGAAGACGAACCCCGATCAATCGGGGTTCGTCTTCGTTTTCGGGGTTCGTGCCCGCCGCCGACCCGGCTCGCGCCGTGCCGATCCTCGCCCGACGATGAACCCGGTTTCGAACGATGAACCCACGAGGAAACGGGTTGACGGTTCGAAACCGGGTTCACGGGGCGACGAGCAGAACCCAGAGCCCCCCGTCAGCAGGCCCAGCGTCAGGCCGGCGAGCCCTTCTCGGGGGCGGTGGTGCGGAACTCGCCCCGGGTGACGTGCTGCTGCCAGAGCAGTTCGGCCAGCGCCTCGGGGCTCTTGTCGCTGCTGTCCGGCTCGATGCCGCCGGGGATGATCAGCTGGCCGACGTGGATGCCCTCGTCGGCGAGTTCGTCGTGCAGCAGCTGCGCGTAGGCGGTCAGTCCCGCGAACGCGATCGACGTGCCGGTGACCTTCGCGCCCGGGGTGACGGCGGACCCGCCGTTGACGAAGAGGATGGTGCCCCCGCCGTCGGGCAGGAACCGCATGCCGGGCAGCACCTGGTGGACGGCCGCGACGGGCCCGTAGATCGAGAACTCGACCGGTCCGACCAGGTCCGCCGGCATGGTCTCGAGCACGGGCCGCATGAAGTCCTTCTGCGGCAGCGGGCTGTACTGCATCACCTGGATCGGCCCGAGTTGCTCGGTCGCCTGCTCGAGCGCGGCGGCGATGCTCGCCGGGTCGCGCACGTCGGCCGTGAAGCCCTGGGCGGTCACGCCGTCGTCGCCCAGGTCGGCGGCCAGCGCGTCGAGGCGTCCCTGGTGTCGTGAGATCAACGCGACGCTGAAGCCCTCCGCGCCGAATCGTCGGGCCACGGCAGCGCCGAGCCCCTTGCCTGCTCCGATGATCGCGAGTGTCGTCATGCGCCCCATCAAAACGAGGAGGCGCGGGTCGGCACCCAGCAAGAGGGGTACGCGAGGTGCGTGGTCGCGTCGCCCCGCGCCTCCCCGGCCACGTCGGTCGCCGCCCGGACGGCCGCCGTCCAGGCACGGGCTGAGACCATGGTCGGGTACCCCGTCGGCCCCCTCACCAGGAGCAGCTCGTGTCACCTCGCACCCTCTTCCGATCGTTCGCCGTCGCCGAGGTAGTGACCTGGTCGCTGCTGATCGTGGGGATGATCCTCAAGTACGCGGTGCGGGTCGGCGACTGGCCGGTGAGCGTGGCCGGGCCCATCCACGGGTTCGTGTTCTTGGCGTACCTCGTGGCGGGCGTCGTCGTCGCCGTGAACCAGCGGTGGTCGGGTGGCGTGACGGTGGCCGCCCTGGCGAGCGCCGTCGTGCCCTTCGCCTCGCTGCCCGTCGAGCGGTGGATCGATCGTCGCGGGCTGCTCTCCGGCGACTGGCGTCGCACGGCCACCGACGACCCCCGTGACCGACGGCCCCTCGACCGGCTGCTGCGCTGGATGCTCGGGCACCTCGTGCTCGCCCTGGTGCTGCTCGTCGTGGCCGTCGTCGTCGTGTTCGCGGTGCTGCTCGCCGCCGGGCCGCCCGTGCAGGTGGGGTGACCGACCGCACCGCGCCTCCCGCGCGACTCCCCGCGCACTGGCACCGCGCCTCCCTGGCAATCCTCTTAGCAACTAAGAGATCGGACCGGAGGCGCGACTAGCGTCCACGGCATGACCGCGAACTCGAGCACCCACGCCCCCGCCGGAGCCGCGACGTCACGCGACGTCGTCCGCCAGATCGTGGTGGTCGTCACCGCGGTGCTCGCCATCGTGCTGGCCGCCTACGGCTCGGGCGCGTTCGGGGGAGTCTCGGTCTCGGACGCCGCGGGCGGCGCGCTGAGCGCGACGGCCACGGCCGTCGCCCCCGCGACGACCGCCTTCAGCATCTGGAGCGTCATCTACCTGGGCCTCGTCGCCTACGCGATCCACCAGGCGCTGCCCGGGCAGCGGGCCGTCACCCGGCACCGCCGCCTCGGCTACTGGGTCGCGGCGTCGCTGCTGCTCAACGCGGCCTGGCTGTTCGCGGCCGTCCAGCTCGGCAGCGTGTGGCTCGGTGCCGCCGTGATCGTCGCGCTGCTGCTCGTGCTCGCGCGCATCTTCGTCATCCTGTTCCACACGGCGTCGTCGGGCTGGATCGACGCGATCGTCACCGACGGCACCCTCGGCCTCTACCTCGGCTGGGTCAGCGTGGCCACCGTCGCCAACATCGCCGCCGGCCTGGTCGACGCCGGGTTCGACGGGTTCGGCTTCGCCGCCGGGTTCTGGTCGTCGGTCGTGCTCGGCGTGGCCGCCCTCGTCGGCGTCGTGCTGGCCTTCGCCGGTCGGGGCCGCATCGCTCCGGCCCTCTCGCTGGCGTGGGGGCTCGCGTGGATCGCCGTCGGCCGCCTGACCGGCGAACCCGAGAACGTGGTCGCCGGGGTGGCGGCGATCGTGGCGGCCGCCGTCGTCCTCGTCGTCACGATCGCCGTGCGGGTGGCGCGCGGCCGCGTCGGGGCCACCGCCTCACTGCAACGCTGAGCCCCCGCGCGCCGCGCACCCCTGCCTGCCCACCGCTGCCCGCGCACCCCTGCCTGCCCACCGCTGCACGCGGCCCGCTGCCCACTGCCCTCTGCCCGCGGCACGCGGCCCGCAGGCCACGCCGCCACGAAGTGAACAGTCCGCCACGCATTGTCGTGGCGGACTGTTCACCTCGTGGCGGGATGCCCGGTCGGCGGTGTCGCCGCACGCCGCACCGCACCACGAGACGGGCACGACGCCAGGAGAAGACCTGGCGCGGTGCCCATCTCCTGGCGTCGTGCGGAACGCGCGGTGCGTGCGGGAGGCGCGGTGCCCGCGGAACGCGCGGTGCCCGCGGGAGGCGCGGTGCCCGCGGGAGGCGCGGCGCGCCTCCTCGTCAGCGGCCGCCGGTGATCTTGCGGTCGCGCTGGGCGACGCCCGCCGTGCCGTAGGGGTAGTCGTCGACGCGGGGTGCGCTCGCCGCGGTGAGGCGGGCGACCTCGTCGTCGGTGAGGGCCGCGGCCAGGTCGGACGAGCCCAGGTTGTCGTCGAGCTGCTCGACCGAGCGGGCTCCGAGGATCACCGAGGTGACCGCGGGCCGGCGCAGCAGCCAGGCGAGGGCGACCTGCGAGGCCGAGGCGTCGTGCGCCGTGGCGATCGAGGTGACCGCGTCGAGGACGGTCCAGGTGCGCTCGTCCGCGTTGCGCGCCTCCCAGGCCTCCATGCCGCGTTTCGGGTCCTCGCCGAGGCGGGTGGCGCCGGTGGGCGCCTGGTCGCGGACGTACTTGCCGCTCAGCCAGCCGCCGGCGAGCGGCGACCAGGGCAGCAGGCCGATGCCCGCGTCGAGCGAGGCCGGCACGACCTCGTGCTCGATGTCGCGGACCAGCAGGTTGTACTGGGGCTGCAGCGTGACCGGCGGGGCGAAGCCCAGGGCCTCGGCCCGACCGACGGCCTTCGTCACCTGCCAGCCGAGGTAGTTCGAGAAGCCGTAGTAGCCGATCTTGCCCGCGCTGATCGCGTCGTCGAGGAATCGGAGGGTCTCGTCGATCGGGGTGAGGTGGTCCCAGGCGTGCATCTGGTAGAGGTCGACGTGCTCGACGCCGAGCCGCGTGAGGGACGCCTCGAGGGCCTTCGCGAGGTGGCGCCGCGAGAGTCCTACGTCGTTGGGGCCGTCACCCATCGGGAAGCGCCCCTTCGTCGCGAGGACGACCTGGTCGGCGTCGGTGGGGTGGTCGGCCAGCCAGCGACCGATGATGGTCTCGCTCGTGCCCGCGCTGTACACGTCGGCGGTGTCGACGAGCGTGCCGCCGCCCGCCACGAAGGCGTCGAGGATCGCGTGAGAGGTCGGTTCGTCGGCTTCGGCGCCGAACGTCATGGTGCCGAGGGTCAGCTCCGACACCGAGGCACCGCTGTTTCCGAGGGTTCTGTAGTCCATGATCCGACGCTACGCGCGTGCGGAGCAGGCCGCCGGGCCCGTGGCGACCCCCGGACGCAGGGTGTTCCGGGTTCGTCAGGTGGATAATCGGCAGATGGTCGCCCGACATCGTCGTCGGGCCCGACCGAGCCGGGACCAACCACCCCGGATCACCGTCCCACCCGAGGGGAACGACCGTGTCATCACCAGCCGAGGCGGCCACAGCGCCCGCCGGATCAGCCACCAGCCGCCCACCGAACCCTGCTGCACCGCACGCTGCCGCACCGCACCCCGCCGCACCACACGCTGCCGCACCGCGCCCCGCGCCACAGCGCCCCGTGACGACGCCCCTGGGGGCGCAGGTCGATCCGCGCGTCCGCAGCGTGTCGACGAGCGACCGCGAGGTCGCGCACGCCCTGATCCGGAAGAACTACCGGATCACCCGACTCGAGGGAGAGGGGCCGGACCCCTTCACCTACAGCCGTGCCGTGTCGGGCGAGACCCGGTTCGCCCTGTGCCGCTTCGAGTACCGGCGGGGTCGACTGCTGACCGAGAGCGAGCCCGTGGGATTCCTGGTGGCCGGCGGGGTGATGGCGGGCCGCCTGTCGCTCTCGACGCGCGGCCACGAGATCCGGGTGGCCCCGGGCACCCCCATCGCCTTCCCCTCGCACGACGCCAAGACGATGGAGTCGATCGACCTCGTCCTCGGCCAGGTGCTGCTCGACCGGGCCGCCGTCGAGCACGAACTGGCGGCGATGCGGCTCTCCGCGCCCGGTGGCCTGAGGTCCCTGGCCACCGAGGCGGTCTCGCCTGCGATGGGCCGGTACTGGTCGGAGCTCGTCACGCACGTGCACGAGCACGTCATCCGCAACGACGCGGCGATGGCGAGCCCGCTCGTCCGCGGTTCGGCGTTCCGCTCGCTCGTCGCGGCCTACCTCGAGGCGTTCGAGACCAACGTCGTCGTGCTCGGCGGCGACGGGCAGGCCCCCCTGCCGTCCACCGTCCGCCGGGCACGGGAGTTCATCGAGCAGCACGCCCACGACGACATCGGCGTCGTCGAGATCGCCGAGGCGGCCCGGGTCACCCCTCGGGCGCTGCAACTGGCGTTCCGCCGTCACCTCGACTCGACCCCCATGGCCGAGCTGCGGCGGGCCCGGCTGCGGGGGGCGCACGGCGACCTCGTCATGGCCGACCCCACCCTCGGGCACACGGTCGCCGGCATCGCCCTGAGCTGGGGCTTCGCGCACCCGGGGCGGTTCGCGGCCCAGTACACGGCCGAGTTCGGGCGCTCACCCCGCGACACCCTCGAGGCCTGACGGGTGAGTTTCGACCCCGGCTTCGCACCCAGGGCCTTCGTTTCGTTTTTCGGACAGGGGCGGGTTTGCCCGATGAGCAGGCCGACGCAGAATGAGAAAGCCTCGCGGTGAAAGGTTCAGGACCGCGAGTCACAGCGCACGAGATCGACGTCGGGTTTCTCTCGTGTCGCCGGGGTGCGGAGGGAGTCGGGTTCCTTCCGCACCCCCTTCTCGTCTCAGGGCACCGCACGCGTCGGGGACGCAGGAGGCGCGGGTCGGCCGGACCGCGCCTCCTGCGGTCGGCGATGAGGCGGCTCAGTCGCGGGCGGAGACGTCCGTGTGCATGAAGCCCTGTGACGACCGGCTGGCGGTCGGGCCCCGCTGGCCCTGGTAGCGCGAGCCGTACTCGGACGAGCCGTAGGGGTGGTCGGCCGGTGAGCTGAGCCGGAAGAAGCACAGCTGACCGATCTTCATGCCGGGCCAGAGCTTGATCGGCAGGGTGGCCACGTTCGACAGCTCGAGCGTGACGTGCCCGCCGAAGCCCGGGTCGATGAAGCCGGCGGTCGAGTGCGTGAGCAGGCCCAGGCGCCCCAGCGAGCTCTTGCCCTCGAGGCGGGCCGCGACGTCGTCGGGCAGGCGGACGAACTCGTAGGTGCTGCCCAGCACGAACTCGCCCGGGTGCAGGATGAACGGTTCGTCGGCCCGGGCCTCGACCAGGCGGGTCAGCTCGGGCTGGTCTTCGGCCGGGTCGATGAACGGGTACTTGTGGTTGTCGAAGAGGCGGAACAGCCGGTCGAGCCGCACGTCGATGCTCGACGGCTGGATCAGCGTCGGGTCGTAGGGGTCGAGGCCGATTCGCCCGGCGTCGAGCTCGAGCTTGATGTCGCGGTCGGAGAGCAGCACGGGTCCAAGCCTAGTCAGCGGTCGCCGGCCCACGGGGGCAGGATGGTCGCATGCGTGCCATCACCGTCCCCGTGCCCGGAGGGCCCTCGGCCCTCGTCGTCTCCGAGGTGGCCGAACCGGTGCCCGGGCCCCGCGAGGTCGTGATCGACGTGGCCGCCGCGGGCGTCAACCGTGCCGACGTCAACCAGCGCGAGGGGCACTACCCGTCGCCCGCGGGGGCACCCGCCTGGCCGGGGCTCGAGGTCAGCGGGACCGTCGTCGCGACCGGCGAGCACGTCACCGCCGTCGCCGTCGGCGACTACGTGGTGGCGCTGTTGTCCGGGGGTGGCTACGCCGACCGCGTGCAGGTCGACGAGGGGCTCGTCCTGCCGCTGCCCCGCGGCGTCGACCTCGTCGAGGCCGCGGGCCTGCCCGAGGCCGTCGCCACCGTCTGGTCCAACGTCTTCATGAGCGCCGGGCTGAAGCCGGGCGAGACCCTGCTCGTGCACGGCGGGTCGAGCGGCGTCGGCTCGATCGCCATCCAGATGGCGGTCGCCCTCGGCTCGACGGTCTACGCGACCGCGGGCACGCCCGACAAGACCTCGTTCTGCGAGCAGCTCGGCGCCACGCGCGGCATCGACTACAAGGCCGAGGACTTCGTCGAGGTGCTCCACGAGGCGACCGACGGGCGCGGCGTCGACGTCGTGCTCGACCTGGTCGGTGGCGACTACGTCGCGCGGGACGTCGAGGCGCTCGCCCCGAACGGGCGCATCATGGTGATCGCCGTGCAGGGCGGCGCGTCGGCCACGGTCGACCTGTCGCGCCTCATGGCCAAGCGGGGCCGGATCTGGGGCACCACCCTGCGGGCGCGTCCCCTCGACGAGCGCCGCGCGATCATGGCCGAGGTCGGCGAGCACGTCTGGCCGCTGGTCGAGGCGGGGTCGGTCCGGCCCGTGCTCGACAGCGTCTACCCGCTCGAGTTCGTCGCCACGGCCCACAAGCGCATGGAGTCCGGCGGCCACAGCGGCAAGATCCTGCTCGCGGTGCGCTGACCGCACCCCGAGGGCACAGGAGGCGCGGGTCGCGCGAGCCACGGAGGCCTCCGACCCGGCGCGGCCGGTTTCGGTGTATCCAAGAAGGTGACGGGTCCGGTGATCAGGACGTCACGGCATCCGTCGGCACTTTTCCACGGGTCCCGGCCCGCGCCTCCTCGTCTTCGGGGCGGCGGGCGAGGGACGCACCACCAGAGGGGGCGGGCATGTCGGCAGACCTGACCGAGGCCACCGACGGGGTGCTCGCCTCGCGAGCCGCCGAGGGCGACGAGCGTGCCTTCGAGATGCTGCTGCGACGTCACCTGGGCCTGATGACCGCGTACGCGACCCGGTTGACGGGCTCGCGGGCCGACGCGACCGACGCGGTGCAAGAGGCCTCGATCACGATCTGGCGCGAGCTGCCCACACTGCAGACGCCCGCCGCGGCCAAGGGCTGGATGATGCGCATCGTGTCGCGCAAGGCCTTCGACCTGATCCGGTCGCGACGGCTGACCGACGACGTCGACGACCTCGAGTTGGCCTCGGCGACGCCGACGACCGATCCGGAACGCCTGGCCGCGTCGAACGACGCCATGGAGGCGTTGCGCTCGGCGCTCGCCCGACTGCCCGCGAGTCAACGACGGGTGTGGGCCCTGCGCGAGGTCGGCGGGGAGTCGTACACCGAGATCGCCGAACGGACGGGCAGCACCGTGACGGCGGTCCGGGGGCAGCTCGCCCGGGCCCGAGAGACACTGACCCGTGAGATGGAGGCCTGGCGATGAGCGACCGACCACACGGCACCGACCACGCCCACGAAGACCCGACGCCGCCCGACGTGGCCGTCGACCTGAGCGCGGTCGTCGAGCACGAGCAGCTGCCCGAGGACGCCTTCGAGGAGGCCGTCGGCGACCGGACCGTGGGTGACGCGGGCGACGCGGCCGCGACCGACGACGACACGGCCGACGACATCGACGCCGACGCCGACGCCGACGACGGCCTCTCGCCCGAGCGCCTCGTCGACTACCTCGACGCCGGCCGGCATCCCTACGACCCCGAGATCGAGGAGTCCCCCGAGGCCACCGCGCAGCTCGCCGCCCTCGAGCGGCTGCGGTCCATGGGTGCGCGGTTGCTCGAGGCCGACGCCGCGGCGACCCCCGCCCCCGACCCGAGCTGGATCGCCGGCGTCATGGACCGCGTGCGACTCGAGTCCCGGGCCGGCCGGCAGATCCCGCTCACGTCGATCGACGACCGCTCGACCCTCCACATCACCGAGGGCGCGGTACGGGCGCTCATCCGCGAGGCGGGCGACGGGGTCGAGGGGGCGATGGTGATCTCGTGCTCGATCCGAGGCGACGTCAGCGTGCCCGGGGCCCTCGTCCGCGTCGAGGTCGTCGTCAGCGGCCTGTTCGGCCGGTCGCTGCCGGCGCTCGCCGACGCCGTCCGCGAGGCCGTCTCGTCACGACTGTCGCGCCAGACCGAGTTGACGATCGAGAGCGTGGACGTCACCGTGGACGACGTGCACCTGCACGGCGAAGGAGGCGCGGCATGAGCGACCACGACCCGGACGCCGGGATCAGCCCGGCCGACCTCTCGCTGCTCGCGGCCGAGCTCGGCGAGATCGCGGCCTCGGTCGACGGCGTCGTCCACGTGCGGGCCCGCCCCGGCTTCGGCAGCGTCGTGCGCTCGGCCCTGCAGGGGCTGAGCGCCGTCGTGGGCGGCGGCGGCGTCGTGGGCTCGACCGTGCCGGGCGACGGCTCGCCCGCAGGAGGCGCGGCGTCGGCCCCCGAGGTCCCCGACGTCGAGCGCGCCGACCCCTCGTCCGTCGAGGCCGCCGCCGCGGCGGCCCCCGGGCGGCCCGTCCCGCTCGTCGGCATCGCCGTGGCCGACCTCGAGACCCGCATCACGCTCGACATCGCCGTCGACGAGAGCGGCTCCGGGCCGCTCGTGGCCCGCGCGGTCGCCCAGGCGCTGCTCGACCGCGTGAGCGGGGAGCCCGTGCCGCCGGCATCCGTCGACCTGCGCATCGTCTCGGTCGCGACCGGAGCCTGAGCGCGCCTCCCGGGGCCGCCCGCGCGGTGGCCGGCGGTGTCGCACCACGACGTGGACATCGCACCGCCGCATTCGGCGGTGTCCTGTCCACCCGGCGGTGCGACACCGAGAGGCGGGCGAGAGGGCACGGGAGGCGCGGGCCGCTATAGTGGTCTGACGCGCCCTCGAGGCGCTGCGCGAGTGTAGTTCAATGGTAGAACTTCAGCTTCCCAAGCTGATAGCGCGGGTTCGATTCCCGTCACTCGCTCTCTTCATCCTGGTCGGGCCGTCCGAGGCGCAGCCAGATCCGGTGTGCGACCACCAGCTCGGCGAGCCACGCGAGCGCCAGCAGCCAGGCACCCACCACGTCGGTCAGCCAGTGGTGCCCGAGGTAGACGCGGCTGAGGCCGATCGTCAGGGCGAACACCGCGGCCGCCGTGATCGTCAGCGCACGCATCGACCGCCGGGTCTGGCGCAGCACCAGCAGGTACGCGACGATGCCGACGACGACCGTGGCGTTCAGGGTGTGCCCGGACGGGAAGGACGCGCTCGTCTCGTACGGCGGCACCGCGTCCGACATCGGCGGGCGGTCGCGGCCGAAGAGCTCCTTGCCGGCCTGGGTCATCAGCAGCGAGCCGGCACCCGCCGAGAGGCCGAGCACGATGGGCACCCACTCGCGGCGCCGGACCGCGAGCACGACGACCACCAGCAGCCCGAGGACCGGCAGCGCGATCACCCCGGCGACGTTCGTGTAGACGGTCAGGGCGGTGTCCAGCCAGGGGGAGCGCGCCTGCATGGCCAGCCGCAGGGTCGGCTGGTCGAGCAGGGCGATGCTCTCGTCGTCGGTGACGGCGGCATACACGTCGGAGAAGAGGTACGCTGCCCCGGCCATCACGACCAGCCCGACGACGAGCACGGCGGCGAACGTGCCGTGCCTCCGGACCCGTCGCCGTCGGTCGAGGCGGTGCGGGTCGGTGGCTGGCGAGGGCATCGTCCGAGCCTAGGCTCGGGCCGGTCGTCGGGGTGCGGGTGCGTGGGACGTTCGACCGACCGCGCCCGGGGACGCCGGCACCTTCGCGACCCTCGGCGTGGCGTCGTTCTTCGTCCCGGTCGGAGGTGCGGCCGTCGGTGCGACGAAGGCGACGTCAGGCCTCGCGCGACTCGGCGGCGCGGTCGAACGGGCATTCGTGGCGCCTTCGACCGGAGTGACGCCAAGGTTCGTCTGGCGTTCGAGACGCAGATGGCCGTCTTCGGCGTCACATGGGACGACATGCATCTTCTCAGAGGACCCATTGCGCCGGGCTTCGGCCAAGCTGGGGGAGGCACGCAGATCGTTCTGCCCATGAGCGTCGAGGATCTGATGAGCATCGGCTTACTCGAGGAGATCCGTGACTGACGACGATTCGAACACTCTGGCCTCGTTGACGAACCGCGTGGATCGACTAGGACTCGGGCATCTGAACTTTCTGATCGGTGACGCGGAGACACGGCGTCCATACGCACTCGTCATCGCCCAGGACGAAGGAGTCTGGAGCACCTTCGTCAGGGATGAAAGAGGGCTGACCAGGGTCAAGAGCGTCCGGACGTATCCGGATGAGCGGTCGGCGGTCGAGGGCTTCCTCGTCCTCCTGAACGGCATCGCGCTCGTCAAGCGGCTCCGTTCCGAGGCCGCGGCTGAGAAGGACGTCTAGCCGGTGCTCAAGAGTCCATGAGCGTGAGTGACGTGAACGGACTTCGAGGAGGAGCGGAAGTGGACGGATGGAGTTCATGTCCCAGTTGCGGAACGTCGCTCGGTTGGAGGAGCTGCGGGCCGTCCTCGACGCGGGCCTGGAGCCCGATGACTGATCGTCGATCGCGAGGGAAGAGCCTCGAGGAGTCGGTCGCCACGATCGAGGCCGAGGGGCTCGACACGTTCGCCCACGTGATCGGAGACGATCACGGCAGTTCGGCGGACGCCCTGGTCCTGACCCGACGAGACGGCGTCTGGACCTCGTTCTCGACCGACGAACGTGCCGGTGTCGAGAAGACCAGCGTTCGCACGGACGAGGGGCTCTCCGACGCTCTGGACGACTTCCTGCGTCTCATGAGGCTGAGGGCCGACGAGGACGTGATCATGTCGCGCATCAGGGAGAAGAACTGGCTCGCCCACGAGACGTGGCGGGCGTCACGAGACGACCGACCCGGGAGGGCATGACATGGCCACGATCGAGTCGGTGCACGCCGCCATGGCGGCAGAGGGACTCCACGACCTGGGACACGTCGTCGGACTGTCTCGCCGTGGCGCGACGCGACGGTGTGTGGAGCACCTTCTACATCGACGAACGAGCGGCCGTGGAGGAAGCGAGCCTGCATGCGTTCCCCGACGAGGTCTCGGCCGTGGCCGACTTCCTCGACCGTCTGAGGTCGCAGCATCGCAAGCTCGAGATCCAGGACGAACTCCGAGACCGACGCCGCCGAGCAGGAGAACCGTCATGACGATGGTCGCGCGCACCCTGGCCGCCCTCCGAACCCAGGTCGACGCCGGCGGACTCGGCCACCTGAACGCCGTCATCGGGGACGCGACGACGGGGAAGCCCTTCGCGCTCGTCCTCGCTCGACGGGACGAGGTGTGGAGCACCTACTTCCTCGACGAGCGAGGTCTCGTCGAGGAACAGAGCGTCCGCACCTACTGCGACGTCGAAGCAGCCGCAGCCGACTTCCTTCGGTTGCTGCGCAACCTGGCCCGCATCGAGGAGATCGACACCGAACTCGCCGCCCGCCGCAGCGCCTCGTCCTGAGCCCGCGACGGCGGAGCCCGCGACGGCTGAGCCCGCGACGGCCGAGCCCGCGACGCAACGCACAGGGCCGGCACGCGAGTAGTGTGCGGCGGCGCGGTGGGCGGCGTCACCCGCCACCTGACCGTTGCCTCCGCACGTGGGCGAAGCCGACCCGCGCCTCCTACCGTTCACGGCAGGGCACGACGCCGACTCGGCGCCGCCCACGAATTCTGAACACCGTCAGCAAGGAGTGCACCATGGCACAGGCCATCGAGACCATCGACGTCAACGTCCCCGTCAGCGTCGCCTACAACCAGTGGACCCAGTTCGAGGAGTTCCCGAAGTTCCTCGACGAGGTCGAGTCCATCACCCAGACCACGCCCACCCTCACCGTGTGGAAGGTCAAGGTCGGGCCGGTCGAGAAGACCTTCGAGGCCGAGATCACCGAGCAGCACCCCGACGAGCGCGTCGCCTGGAACAGCACGGGCGGCGAGGTCGACCACGCCGGCGTGATCACGTTCCACAAGCTGAGCGACGACGAGACCCGCCTCACGGTGCAGATCGACTGGACGCCCGAGGGCTTCCTCGAGAAGCTCGGCGGCTCGCTCGGCGCGGACAACCACGCCATCAAGAAGGACCTCAAGAACTTCAAGGAGTTCATCGAGCGCGAGGGCAACGTCGACGGCGGCTGGCGCGGAGACGTCCAGGCCTGAGACCCGGCCCCACTCGTCGAGGCCCACGGCGGCTCCTGATCGCAGGAGGCCCGCCGTGGGCCTCGGTCGTCTCAGCGGCGGAAGCCGAACGAGTGCAGGTCGTGCTCGTCGCTCAGCCGGCGGGCCAACTCGGCGCCGCGCACGCTCGTGCCCTGCTCGTCGAGCGGCGGGCTGAACACGGCGGCCCCGAGCCGGTTCGGCGCCGACAGGACGATCGCACCCGAGACGCTCGACTTCGCCGGGACGCCGACGGCCCGCATCCATCGGCCCGACCCGTCGTAGACGCCGCAGGTCGCCATGACCGAGACCACGTCTCGTGCGACGCGAGCGTCGACGACCTGTTCGCCCGTCACCGGGTTGCGTCCGCCGAAGGCCAAGGTCGCCCCCATGACGGCCAGGGCCTCGGCGTCGACGAGCACCGAGCAGGCGCGGGCGTAGACGGCTACGGCGTCGTCGGCCGTCTCGTGCAGCGTGCCCTCGGACCGCATCAGGTGCGCCAGGGCGTGGTTCCGGTCGCCGAGCAGCTGCTCGGACTCGCTGACCTCGCGGTCGTAGTCGAGGGTGCGACCCGCGAAGGCACCGAGGCCGGCGACGATGCGTGCCGTCCGCTCGTCGCACGAGTCGCCCGCCACGAGGTTCGCGGTCAGCAGGGCGCCCGCGTTCACCATCGGGTTCGGCGGACGTCCGGTGCCGGCCTCGAGTTCGAGCGCGTCGAACGCCTCGCCGGTCGGTTCGATGCCCACCGCGTCCAGGGCGTCGCCGCCCGTGTCGGCGAGGGCCAGCGCGAAGACGAACGGCTTCACCGCCGACTGGATCGAGAACGCGTGGGCCGAGTCGCCGGCGGCGACCGTCTCGCCGGTGGGCCGCACCACGGCGACCCCGAACAGCTCGGGGTCGGCCGCGGCGAGCTGCGGGATGCTGTCGTCCACCGCGCCTCCCCGGGTCGAGAGGACGGAGGCGCGCAGGGCCTCGAGGGCAGCGCGCTCGGACGACGCGGTGGGGGACGACATGCCCCCACCCTGACAGGCGCGGGCCCGGACGTCCGGGCCGCGGGCCCGCGCGAGCTCGACCCGTCGGGGTACGCGCAGCACGCCGGGCCCCCGGCGTCAACCCCGCCCGCTGTCAGGTCGCGTGTCTACCGTGCACCTCGTCGGAGCGCACAGGGGCGTGCCGAGAGGGAGGCGGCCATGCTGATCGACGGTGGGAGCGGCCGGTCGGGCACGGCCTGGCCCGGACACGGTCCGGTCGCGAGCGCACTCGACCTCCGGCTCGACGTCGTCGGTCGGGGCCGCTGGCGCGTCGTAGACGTCCGACGCTCGGAACGCGGCGCCGTGGTCGTCGTCGGCTCGGTGGCGCAGACCGAGGCCGGCTACGAACTCACGCTCTCCGCCGCGCCCGAACGTCGCTGGTGGTGCACCGACCTCTCGAGCGCCCTCGACGCCGTCGTCCGCGCCTCGTGGAACCGCCGCTAGTCGCCGTAGGTCGTACCCGGCCTGGGTCGAGTGGTCCCGAATCGTCGTTGAGGGGCGGTTGGAGGACGATCCGCGACCACTCGACCGCTCGACCGCTCGACCGCTCGACCGCTCGCGCGAGACGTCAGGAGGCGCGGGTCGTCACCGCGACGCGGGCGGGCGTGAACGAGAGGCGCACCGGCGACCCGGGCTCGCGTCGCTCGTCGGCCCGGTGGTCGACCACGAGCAGCGTCTCGGGGTCGACGCGCACGCGGGTGCGGCACACGGCCCCCAGGAACGAGACCGACTCGACGATCCCGGCGAGCCCGCCCTGCTCGACGAACGACACGTCCTCGGGTCGGACGTACGCCCAGACCGGCCCCTCGGCGGGTGATCCCACGACCGGCACCTCGGGGCAGCCCGCCAGGCGCACGAGCGTGCCGACGACCTCGCCCGACACCCGGTTGCTCGTGCCGACGAACTCGGCGACGAACGCGGTCGCGGGCGCCGAGTAGAGCTCTTCCGGCGTGCCGACCTGCTCGATCGAGCCGGCCCGCATGACGGCGACGCGGTCGGCGACGGCGAGGGCTTCCTCCTGGTCGTGCGTGACGAAGAGGGTCGTGATCGACAGCTCGCGCTGGATGCGGCGGATCTCGTCGCGCAGCTGCACGCGCACCTTGGCGTCGAGGGCGCTGAGGGGCTCGTCGAGCAGCAGCACCCGGGGTCGGGTCACGAGCGCCCGGGCCAGGGCGACCCGCTGCTGCTGGCCCCCCGAGAGCTGGTGCGCGTAGCGCTCGCCGAGGTCGCCGAGGCCCACCAGGTCGAGCATCTCGCCCGCGCGGGTGGCCCGCGAGGCCTTGTCGACGCGACGCATGCGCAGCCCGAACTCGACGTTCTGCCGCACGGTCAGGTGGGGGAAGAGCGAGTAGGCCTGGAACACCATGCCCACGTCGCGGCGGTGCGTCGGGACGGCGACGACGTCGCGCCCGTCGATCGTGATGCGTCCGGTCGTGACGTCCTCGAGCCCGGCGAGGCTGCGCAGCGCGGTCGTCTTGCCGCAGCCCGACGGGCCGAGCACGGCGACGAGCTCGCCGGGCTGCAGCTCGAGGTCGAGCCCGGTGAGCGCCCGGTGCCCGGCGAACTGCTTCGTCACGTCCCGGAAGGTCACGGCGGCACCCGCGACGGCGTCGGTCGGGCTCGTGACGGTGGGGCGGGGCAGCGTGGCGGTCACGAGAGGGCCTTTCGAGAGGGGATCGGGCGGGCGGCGCCGAGGGCGCCCACGCGGCCGATGACGAGCAGCAGCACGAACGCGAAGCCCAGGGCGAGCAGCGCGAAGATCACGGCGGCGTAGGGGTCGGAGCGCGAGACCTGCACGAGGGCGGTCTGCAGGTTCACGCGGTTGAGCAGCGAGGCGATGGTGAACTCGCCGAGCACGACGGCGACCGTGATGAAGGCGGCCGCGAGCAGCCCCCGGCGCAGGCTCGGCACGACCACGAGGACCATCGTCCGCAGCCAGCCCGAGCCGAGCGTGCGGGCGGCCTCGGTCAGCGTGCGCAGGTCGGTCGCCGCGAGGTCGGACTGCACCGCGCGGTACGCGTAGGGCAGCACCGTCACGCCGTAGGCGAGCGCGAGCGTCCAGGCACCCGACCCGGCGACCCGCGAGACGACCGAGTACACCGGCGCGAGTCCGACCACGAGCACGATCGCCGGCACCGTGATCGGCACGAGGCAGACGAACTCGAGCGGGCGCGCGAGACGTGGGTGGCGCAGGTGCACGAGCACCATGGCCGGCACGAGCAGCACCAGGACGAGCAGGGCCGACACGACCGCGAGCAGCAGCGAGTTCGTGACTCCCTCGACCAGGTTGCGGTACATCCGCTCGTTCTCGGGGTCGACGATCGCCAGCCAGTGGCCCAGGTCGTGCCCCGTGCCGTCCGCGCTGCGCAGCGAGAACGCGACCATCGCCGCGATCGGCACCGCGAACAGGGCGCCCACGACGACCAGGGCGGTGCGGCGCGCGACCGTGCTCGCGCCTCCCGCGCTCGTCGACCGCGGCGCCCTCGTCGACCGCGGCGCGCTCTCCGACGGGCGGGCGGTCATCGCTGCCACCGCTCGGTGCGGCGCTGCAGCAGCGAATAGCCGGTCATCAGCACGGCCATCACGACGACCATGCCGAGGGCGAGCGCCCCGGCGACGTTCTCGCGGCCGAGCACGGTCTCGCTGATCAGCGCCGCCCGGATCTGCAGCGGGACGATCTGGGCTCCCTGGCTGATGAGGGCCGCCGCGGTCGCGTACGACGAGAACGCGTTGGCGAACAGCAGCAGCAGGCTGCCGACGAAGGCGGGGGCGAGCACCGGGACGACCACGCGGACGAGGTGCTGCCACCGGGTGCCGCCGAGGGTGGCGGCGGCCTCGCTCCACTGCGGGCGCAGGCCGCTGACGGCGGGCATGAACGTGATCACCATGAGCGGCACCTGGAAGTAGAGGTAGGGCAGCAGCAGGCCGGGCACCTGGTAGAACCAGACGCCGTCCGCGTAGAGGTCGACGCCGGCGACGTCGAGCAGCAGCCGGGTCACGACGCCCTGGATGCCGATGGTGGCGATGAACGCGAAGGCCAGCATCACCCCGCCGAACTGGGCGAGCACGCTCGAGGCGGCGTCGACGGCGCTGCGGACGGCTCCGTCGGGACGCAGCGAGGTGAGCCCCCAGCAGACGACCGCGCCCACGACGGCTCCGGCCAGCGCGGTGACGGCCGAGACCGCGGCCGAGCTGGCGAAGGCCCGCACGATCAGGGGGTCGCCCAGGGCGGCCAGGTTGTCGAGGGTGGGGGTGCCGTCGCCGTCGACGAAGCCCGTGCCGAGCGCGAGCAGGCACGGCACGATCAGGAAGGCGAGCACCCACACGGCGAACGGGGTCAGGGCCCACCACGCCGCCGGACGGCGCCGCCCCCGCGAGGGGCCGACGCCGTCCGAGGACGAGGAGGCGCGGTTCGGCAGGTCGCCGCGGTCCCGTCCGTGCGCCGACCGCGCGTCGGCGGTCGTGTCCGCCGCGCGGGTCGACGTCGTCACCATCAGCCGATCGCCGTGGCCCAGGTGTCGGCCAGCACCTTCGAGGCGGCCTCGGTCTGCTCGGCCGTGAACTGCACGGTGTCGGCGGGCTGTTCACCGACCGCCTCGAGGGCGTCCTGGTCGACCGTGCCGGCCTCGGTCATCGCCGCGAGGCGCACGGGGTACGCGCCGGCGGCGAGGTAGAGGTTCTGCGCGTCGTCGCCCAGGACGAACTCCTGCCACAGGCGGGCCGCGGCGGGGTGCGGCGCGTCGACGTTGATCGCCTGGTTGTAGTAGCTGGCGAGGGCGGTGCCGGGCAGCACGGCCGTCTTCCAGTCGCGTCCGCCGGCGTCGGCCGCCGCGGCGAGGTTGTTGTAGCTCCAGTCGAAGACGACCGGCGTCTCGCCCGAGGCGATCGTCGCCGGGGTCGGGTCGGTCGGCAGGAAGGCGCCCGCGTCGGCGAGCTGCGAGAAGTAGTCGACGCCGGTGCTGACGTCGTCGGCGCTGCCGCCGGTCTGCAGCGCGGCCCACTCGACGGCCGCCGCCGCGGCGCCGGCCTGGGTCGGGTCGCCGTTGATCGCGACCTTGCCCTCGTAGTCGCTGCCGAGCAGGTCGTCGAGGCTCGTCGGGGCCGGCACGGCGTCGGCGTCGTAGCCGATCGACATCAGGCCGGTGTAGTCGTAGACCCACTTGCCGTCGGCGTCCTTGTGGTCGTCGGCGATGTCGTCCCAGGTCGACACCTTGTAGGGCGCGAACTGGTCGAGGTTCGCCAGCGCGACGGCCGAGCCGAGGTCGAACACGTCGGGGGCGGTGTCCTGCCCCTTCAGGTTCTGCGCGGCCGTGATCTCCTCGGCGCTCGAGACGTCGGGGCTGTCCGAGTTGACGGTGATGCCGTACTCCTCCTCGAACGCGTCGATGATCTCGCCGTAGTTGGCCCAGGTGTCGGGCAGGGCGATCACGTTGAGCTCGCCCTCGGCCTTCGCGGCCTCGACGAGGGCGTCCATGCCGCCGAAGTCCTCGGCGCTGGTGGCGGTGGCGGCGTCGGTGCCGTTCGACGCGCCTCCTGCGGCGTCGGCGTCGGCGCTCGCCGAGCAACCGGTCAGGGCGAGGGCGGCGATGCTGAGGGTCGCGGCCGAGACGAGCAGGCGCTTGTCGATCATGCGGTGGGGGTCCTTCGGGTGCGGGGCCGGGGTTCGCCGGGGACGGCGACGGGGGACCGGACGGCCCGCTGGGCACGCTAAGGAGGCGCGGCGACGTCCCGGGGGAGGTCGCGTGAACGAGGGGCGAACAGGTGGTGGCGGGGTGTGCGGCGGGTGCGGGCGGTGGCGGCGGGTGCGGGCGGTGGGCTCGGGTCCGCGGACGGCACCGCCGAGTGGACTGGGCGCCGCCGTGTGACGTGGTGTCGTGTCCACTCGACGGTGTTCTGGTGCGTCGGGTGGGGCGCGGGGTGCGGGGTGCGGGGTTTGGGGCGCGGGTCAGCGGGCGGCGGACGCGGCGGCGAGGGCGATGCGGGCGGCCTCGGCGACGAGGGCGTCGTCGTAGGTCGCGGCGGGGTCGTTGCGGGCGGTGAGCACGGAGATCACCACGGGGTCGCCCGCCGGGGGCGTGACGATCGCGACGTCGTTGCGGATGCCGCCCGCGCCTCCTGACTTGTCGGCCACCTGCCAGCCGTCGGGGGCGCCGGCGCGGATCAGGGTGTCGCCGGTGGCGTTGCCCGACATCCAGTCGAGCAGGGTGGCGCGGTCGTCGGCGGCGAGCCAGTCGCCGTCCGTGATGCGGGCGAGGGTCGCCGTGAATGCGGCGGGCGTGGTCGTGTCGGCCGTGCTGCCCGGGGTGAGCGTGTTCAGGTCGGGCTCGGTGTGGACGACTTCGGTCACGTCGTCGCCCTGTGCGGCAAGGGCGGCGTCGAGGGCCGCGGGGCCGCCGAGCTCGGCGAGCACGAGGTTCAGCGCCGTGTTGTCGCTCTGCCTCACGGCCGCCTCGGCCAGCTGTTGCAGCGGGAGCCCGTCGGCGACGTGCTGGCTCGTGAGCGGTGAGTAGCCGGCGGCGTCGACGTCGGCCTGGGTCCAGGTGACGACGCGGTCGAGGCCGGTGTCGTCCGTCGCGTCGAGCAGGGCCGCCGCGGCGAACGCCTTGAGGCTCGACGCGTAGCCGAAACGCTCGTCGGCGCGATGGTCGAGGGTCGCGCCCGAGCCGGTGTCGAGCACGCTGAGGCCGATCCGGGCGTCGTACCGGGACTCGAGCTCGGCCAGGGCGGCCTCGACCTCGGGGGTCGCGAGGTCGGGCGCGGCGACCGGGCTGGGCAGCGGGACCGGGGTGTCGCTCGCGCTCGGCGCGGTAGACGGCGTCGACCCGCCGGGCGACGCGCAGGCGGTCAGGCCGAGGCCGAGGGTGGCGGCGATCGCGAGGGAGGTCGAGAGGGTCCGGCGTGACATGCGGCTCGTTTCGTCGTCGGGCGGAGGAGCGGTCACCACGATAGGCGAGCCGGTCGGGCCGGGCCTCGGGGCGGACCTCGGGGCGGGGGCGCGCGGGGACGGTGGTGGCGTACCCCGTCGGGCGGCGGCGAGCGATCCGCCTAGGCAGGGGGTTCGCGCCGGTTCGGGGGTGGCGTCGGCGTGCGGCGGCAGGCACCCTCTCGGGCGGCGGCGAGCGATTTGCCTAGGCAGGGGGTTCGCGTCGGTTCGGGGGGTGGCGTCGGCGTGCGGCGGCAGGCACCCTCTCGGGCGGCGGCGGACGATTTGCCTAGGCAGGGGGTTTGCGCCGGTTCGGGGGGTGGCGTCGGCGGGGGTGGCGTCGGCGGGGCGAGCGCGGGCGGGGGTGGCGGCGGCGGGGCGAGCGCGGGCGGGGGTGGCGTCGGCAGGAGGGACGAGGAGGCGCGGATCGGCTCGACGTCGAGAGGTCGGGTTGCGGCGCCGGGGTGAGGTTAGGCTAACCTAAGCGCGTGACCCCAGACCTGTCCGGCGACCTGCCCGCCACGGCCACCGCACCGGCTCGGACCGCCCTGCGCGCCGACGACGTCTCGGTCGCCTACGACGGCGTCGACGTCGTCCGAGGGGCCCGCCTCGAGCTGCGCCCCGGCTGCGTCACCGCCCTCGTCGGCCCGAACGGCAGCGGCAAGTCGACCCTGCTGCGCACCCTCGCCCGTCTGCAGGAGCCGCGCACGGGCTCCTTGACCCTCGCCGCGCCTCCTACGGGCGTCGAGTGGTCCGAGAACGTCCTCCGCCGCGGCGGGAAGGACGATCCGGGACCACTCGACCGGTCGGGCGAGGGCGAGGGCGAGGGCGACTCGGTCGACGGGTTCGAGCTGTCGCTGCGCGAGTTCGCCCGGCGGGTCGCGCTGCTGACGCAGGGGCGCCCCACCCCCGGCGGGTTGAGCGTCCGCGACGTGGTCGAGTTCGGCCGCTACCCGCACCGCGGCCGGTGGGGGCGCGCCGACCCCGACGGCCGAGCCGCCGTCGACCGCGCGCTGGGGCTGACCGGCGTGGCCGACCTCGCCGACCGCGGCGTCGACCAGCTCTCGGGCGGCCAGCTGCAGCGCGTCTGGCTCGCCAGCTGCCTCGCGCAGGACACGGGCGTGCTGCTGCTCGACGAGCCCACGACGTACCTCGACCTCCGCTACCAGGTCGAGCTGCTCGACCTGGTCCGCGACCTGGCCGACTCGGGCCGCATCGCGGTCGGCGTCGTCCTGCACGACCTCGACCAGGCCGCCGCGCTCGCCGACCGCATCGTCGTGCTGAGCGAGGGCCGCATCGTCGCCGAGGGCGACCCCGGGGACGTGCTGACGCCGCGCCTCCTGACCGACGTCTGGGGCATCCGCATCGACGTCGACACCGACCCCACCACCGGCCACCTGCGCACCCGCGCGATCGGCCGACACCACACCCGGGCCGAGACGCCCGTCCGATGAGAGAGACACCACCCGTGACCCAGCGCCTTCTGACGACGCCCCGCCACACCCCGACCTCCGGCGGTCCCGCCCGCCGTCCCGCGGCCCGCCGACTGCTGACGGTCACCGCCGTCGCGGCCGCCGCGGCCCTGACCCTCGCCGGCTGCGGCACCACCGAGTCGGCCGACGCCGGTGCGACCCCGGGCAGCGGCGAGCAGATCACCCTCACCGACGGCACGGGGGCCGAGATCACGCTCGACGGCCCGGCGACGAAGGTCGTCGGCACCGAGTGGAACGTCGTCGAGGACCTCGTCGCCCTCGGCGTGGAGCCCGTGGGCGTCGCCGACGTGAAGGGCTACGGCGAGTGGGACTCGGCCGTGCCGCTGACCGGCGAGCCGACCGACATCGGCACCCGTGGCGAGCCGAGCCTCGACACGATCGCCTCGCTCGCACCCGACCTGATCGTCGCGACCGACGGCCTGAGCGCCGACGCGGTGACGCAGCTGAAGGAGATCGCGCCCGTGCTGCAGGTCACCTCGGCCGACGCCTCGCGTCAGATCGAGCACAGCATGGACAACCTCGACCTCATCGCGAAGGCGACCGGCACCGAGGACAGGGCGACCCAGGTGAAGGAGGAGTTCACCGACGCCGTCGCCGCGGGCAAGCAGGCGCTCGCCGACGCCGGTCTCGCGGGCCAGCCCTTCGCCTTCGCCGACGGCTACGTCGACGCCGGCCAGGTGAGCATCCGCCCCTACGCGAAGGGCTCGCTCGTGTCGGACGTCACCGAGGAGCTCGGCCTCACCAACGCCTGGACCGTCGAGGGCGACGAGGCGTACGGCCTCGCCACGACCGACGTCGAGGGCCTCACGCAGCTGCCGACCGACGTGCAGTTCCTCTACATCGACAACACCGCCGCCGGTGCGGACGACCCGTTCGCGGTGTCGCTCGCGTCGAACGCCGTGTGGCAGTCGCTGCCGTTCGTGCAGTCCGGTGACGTGCACCGCCTCGACGACGGCATCTGGATGTTCGGCGGGCCCGCGGCGATGACCGCCTACGTCGACTCGCTGGTGTCGACCCTGACGAAGTAGTCCGCACCGTGAGCACGACCGTCACCCCCACCGACCCCGTGCCGCCCCGGCTCGGCGAGCCCGCCGCACCGGGCCGCGACGAGCGCGCGCGTCGCGCGGCCCGAGCCGAGGAGGCGCGGCTCGCCGCCCCCCGCCGGCTCACGGCCGGGTCGGTGGGCGTGACGGTCGCGCTGGTCGCCGTCGTCGTGGTGCTCGCCCTCGTCGACGTCACGCAGGGCACCGCGGACGTCGGCGCCCGGCAGGTCTGGCAGGCGCTCACCGGCACCGCGACGGCCGGTGACTCGTCCGTGGTGGTCGCCTCGCGCCTCCCGCGGATGGTCGCCGGGCTCCTGGTCGGCGTCGCCCTCGGAGCCGCCGGCGCGGCCCTGCAGCAGACGAGCCGCAACGTGCTCGCCGCACCCGACACCCTCGCCGTCAACGCCGGCGCCTACGTCGCGCTCGCGATCGCGGCCGTCACGGGCCTCAGCCTGCCGCTGCTGGCCTCGTCCGGGGTGGCGTTCGTCGGCGGCCTGCTCGCCGCCGGACTGGTGCTCGCCCTGTCGGGGCTCGGTGCCGGCACCGTGCGACTCGTGCTCGCCGGCAGCGCCTTGGCCCTCGGCCTGGCGTCGGTGACGAGCGCACTGCTGCTGCTCTTCCCGCAACGGACCGCGGGCCTTTACGCCTGGGGCCAGGGCAGCATCTCGCAGAACGGCTTCGACGGCGTCGTGCAGCTCGCCCCGGTGATCGTCGTCGGCCTGCTCGTGCTCGTCGCCGTGAACGTCCGCGTCGACGCCCTCGCCCTCGGGGACGACGCGGCCCGCAGCGTCGGCGTCGACGTCCGCACCACCCGCGTGGTGACCGTGCTGGCCGCCGTGCTGCTCTCGGCCGCCGCCGTCACCCTCGCGGGCCCGATCGGCTTCGTCGGGCTCTGCGCCCCCGCCCTCGTGCGGCTGCTGCGCCGGGTCGTGCCCGCCGTCCGCCGCTTCGTCGTCCTGCTGCCGCTCGCCGGCCTCGCCGGGGCCGCCCTCGTGTTGGGCGCCGACGTGCTGCTGCGCGCGCTCGTCGGCGCCGAGACGTCGGTGCAGGTGCCGACCGGCGTCGTGACGTCGCTGCTCGGCGCGGTCTTCCTGGTCGTGCTGGCGTTCCGTGCCCGCGACCACGGCGGCGTCAGCCCCACCGACCGTCACCCCGTGGTCTCACGGCTGCGCTTCGTGGTGGTCGTCGCGGTCGTCGTGGCCCTGCTCGTGGCCGTCGTGCTCGGGTCGGTGCTGCTCGGCGACGCCAAGCTGCTGCTCGGCGACGTCGCCAACTGGGCGACCGGCCGGTCGGGCCGGGTCGTCAGCTACGTGCTCGACACCCGCGTGCCCCGGGTCGTCGCGGCCCTCGCCGCCGGAGCAGCCCTGGCCCTGGCCGGCACGCTCGTGCAGGCCGTGACCCGCAACCCGCTCGCCGAACCGGGCCTGCTCGGCGTGACCGGAGGCGCGGGCCTCGGCGCCGTGCTGCTCGTCACCACCGTGCCGCTGGCCACCGGCTGGGGCGTCGCCGGGGCCGCGTTCGTCGGGGCCGTTGCGGCCTCGGTGCTCGTGTTCGGCCTCGCCTCACGGGGAGGGTTCCCGCAGAACCGCCTGGTGCTGATCGGCATCGGCGTCTCGACGGCGACCACGGCGGCGATCAGCCTGCTGATCGTCCTGACCGATCCGTTCGACGGGGCCAAGGCGCTCACCTGGCTGTCGGGGTCCACCTACGGCCGCACCCTGGACGACGTCGTGCCGGTGTCGCTGGTGCTGGCGGCGGCGCTCGTCGTCGTCGTGCTGCTGCGTCGCCGCCTCGACCTGCTCGCCGTGGACGACGACACGCCGCGCCTCCTCGGGGTGTCGCTCTCGCGGTCGCGCCTGGTCTTCCTGTCGCTCGCGGTGCTGCTGACGGCGACGGCCGTCGCCGCGGTCGGGGTGGTCGGGTTCGTCGGGCTCGTCGCCCCGCACGCGGCCCGCTCGCTCGTCGGGCGGCGCCACGCTCGCGTGCTGCCCGTCGCCGTGCTGCTCGGCGCCGTGCTGGTCTGCGCCGCCGACGTGCTCGGCCGCACCGTCATCGCCCCCGCCCAGCTCGGCGCCGGCTTGTTGACCGCCGTCATCGGGACGCCGTACTTCGTCTGGCTGCTCTGGCGCGGACGGGCCGCCGCGCGCTGACGCCCCCACCCGCCCGCCCCGCCCTCGTCCCGGCCGGGGTCGAGTGGTCCGAGATCGTGGTTCGCGCCTCGGCGAAGGACGTTTCGCGACCACTCGACCCGCGCCTCCTGGGGGAAGGGAGGGCGCGGGGGCGGGAGGCGCGGGTGGGGTCCGTCGGACGGCGGAGTCGGGTCGGCGGCGAGGATGAGATCGGGGTGCCGTGACCGCGCCCGGCCGACCCCCCGTGCCAGGCTGGTCGATCGGCGCCCGGTGCGGGCGGGTCGGTTCGTCGAAGGGGTCAGGCGTGGATCGTCGGTCGTTCCTGTCGGTCTCGGGGGCGTCGCTCGCCCTCGCCCTCGCGGGGTGTGCGTCGGCACCCGACGAGGTCGTCCCGTCGGCCCGGGCGAGCGCCACCGCGGGTCCGACGAGCCCCGCCGGCGCGATGCCGACGCCGACCCCGACCCCCACGCCGACCCCGACCCCGACGCCGACGCCGACGGCGCCCGTGCTGACGCGCGTGCCCCTCCCGTCCGGCACCCTGACCGGTCTGCCCGGCGACGGGAACCTGCTCGCCTGGACGGTCGACGACGGAGCCGACAGCGAGGTCGTGCGGCTCTACGCCGAGTTCGCGGCGGCGACGGGGACGAGGCTGACGTTCTTCGTCAACGGCTCTCAGCCCGGCTGGACCGACCACGCCGACCTGCTGCGCCCCCTCGTCACGTCGGGGCAGGTGCAGCTGGCGAACCACACCTGGAGCCACCCCGCCCTCACGAAGTGCAGCGACGCCGAGATCGTCTCGCAGCTGCAGCGCGACCACGACTTCGTGCAGCAGACCTACGGGGTCGACATGCGCCCCTACTTCAGGCCGCCCTTCGGCTACCACGACGCCCGGGTCGACGCGGCGGCCGCGAGCATCGGCTACACGTCACCGGTGCTCTGGTACGGCTCGCTGTCGGACTCGGGCCTCATCACACCCGAACAGGTCGTGCAGTTCGCGACCGAGTGGTTCCTGCCGCAGCACATCGTCATCGGCCACGCGAACCACCCGCCCGTGACGACGGTCTTCGACCAGCTGGCCGCACTGATCGCCGAGCGGGGCCTGCAGACGGTCACGCTCGACGACGTCTTCACGACCTGACCGCGTCGTCCCCTCCGGTCGAGGGGTCAGGAGGCGCGGGTCGCGCGACCGCCGTCGCCCCCCGCGCCTCCTTCACGGGAGGCACCTCGTCCGGACGCCGAACGACAAGCCCTCGGCCGTGCCCCGGATGCTCGCCGACTCGATGCCGTCGGAACGGCCCGGAGGCGCGGACCAGTGGTCGCGGCCCATCGCGCGATCGGTCTGACGGAATCCGTCGGCCGACCACCCGTCGACGACCGCGTCGAACGGCACCTGCGCGTCCTCCATGACGGTGAACACGGGCACGAGCACCGACCCGACCACCCGCGTGCCGTACTCGGTCTCGCACAGCTCGCTCCGGGTCTCGACCTCGGCCGGCACGCCCGTCGCCGCCACGGACGCCTCGACGTACGCGCGCACGGCGGCCTCCTGCTCGGGCAGCTCGGCGAGGGGGCCCTCGTTGACGAACGGGTCCTCACCGACGTCACCCGGCTGCGGCTCCGGGCCGTCGTCGGGTTCGGGTGCGCCGGGGGGCAGACCGACCCAGCCCGTCTGCGGCGTGGCCGCGTCGGGCCGTCCCACCGAGAACTCGGTGCGGCGGGCGATCCCGGCGTCGGCCTGCTCGTCCACCGCACCCTGCAGGGCGGCGACCACGGCGTCGGGGGCGGAGGTCGAGACGCGCAGCGACGGTCGGGTGCCGGCCGTGTCGTCACCGGGGACGGAGGCCAGCTCGGCGACGCCGTCGAGGGCGAGGACGGAGTCGATGGTCGCGAGCATCGTCGGTGCCGGCGAGGTCGGGGTCAGAGCCACGGACGGCGGGAGGGACGCCGCGGTCACGGCGTCGCCGAGGCGCACGACGAAGGGCGGGTCGGCCGTGCCGAGGTGGGGCTGGACGGCGGCTGCGGCATCAGCGAACGAGTAGCCGGGAGCCAGGATCCCCGTTAAGGCGTGGCGCGTCGTGTCGACGGAGGCGAGGGCCCCTTCGGCACGAAGGGCACCGGCCAGCTCGACGCGGATCGTCGACGTCGGGTCGACGGTCACGGCGGCGAGTCCCGGGCCGCCGGGGACGACGAGGTCGATTCCGAGGACGGCGCCCGTGACGCCCTCGCCCACCGCATCGTCGACGAGGGTGGCGACCGTCAGGTCGGGGTCGTGGGCCACGACGTCGACGTGGGCGTCCCAGGTGAACGGGTCGTCCTTCGCGTCACGCTGCTGCAGCCGGGTCTCGACCGAGGCCACGCCGTCGACGGCCGAGATCCGGTCGGCGAGCTCGGCCAGCGAGGCCTCGGAACCCTCGGGTGGCGGTTCGGCGAGGAAGCAGGACGTCAGCCCGCAGGCGACGACGGCAGCCACCACCGCTGCCGCGACGAGCCGTTGCAGGGGTCGACGGGCCATCCTTCGAGCGTACGAACCAGCCACCACCTGACGCGTCCCTCGCGGGGACCAGACGGTGGAACCAGAGGAGGACCCCTCCACGACCCGGCCACCAGGGGCCCGCGCCAGGGAGGCACCGTCGACGACGCGACCCGCGCCTCCTGGGTCCTGTGCCCCCTCGGGTTCGGGCTCAGGAGGCGCGGGTCGCGTCGAGCGGGTCAGGCCGCGTCGACGACGCGCGAGACGTCGGCCCCGACGCGCTCGCCCGCGACGGCGCCCGACAGCCCGGCACTCGCGAGGAAGCGGTCGGCGGTGCGGAGGCCGAGGGCCATGATCGTCAGCGCGGGGTTGGCGACGACGGCACTCGGGAAGACCGAGTTGTCGGCGATCCACAGGTTCGGCACGTCGAAGCTGCGCCCGTCGGGGTCGACCACGGCCGTCGCCGGGTCGGTGCCCATGCGGCAGGTGCCGATCGTGTGGGCGGTGCGCGCCAACACGCGGATGTCGCGGCCGCCGGCCGCCTCGACGATGGCCGTCATCGTCGCGACGGCGTGCTCGTCGATGGCCTTCTCGTTCTCGCCCGGGGTGAAGGTGACGACGACCTTGGGCATGCCGTTCTCGTCGAGTTCGTCCGACAGCGTGAGCCGGTTCTGTTCGCTCGGCAGGCACTCGGCGTTGATGCCGACGCCGGCCATGAAGCGGTAGTCGTCGAGGGCCTTCACCAACTCGGGACCCCAGAGGCCGGCGCCACGGGCGAGGGTCGTCGCCAGCGTCAGCGGCATCGCGCCCAGGCTCTGGATGAGGTAACCGCCGGCGAAGTCGACGCCGTCGGGTCGCATGGTGTCTTCGGTGATGATCGACGACGGGTAGCCGCGGTAGCCCCGCATCTCGGTGTCGAAGGTGCCCCAGACCTGGGTGGCGCCGTGGGCCATGAAGTTGCGGCCGACCTGATCGCTGCTGTTGGCGATGCCGGCGTGCAACAGCAGTCGCGGCGTCTCGACGCCGCCCGCGCAGAGGAACAGCGCGGCCGTGCGCTGGCGGTGCTCGACGCCGTCACGGACGTAGACGACGGCCGAGACCTCGCCGGCCTCGTCGAGCTCGATGCCCGTCACCATCGACTCGGGGCGGATCTCGGCCCCGTTCGCGACCGCCATGGGCAGGTAGCTGGTGTCCATGCTGACCTTGGCGCCGCTGCGGCAACCCTGGTGGCAGCTGCCGCAGCCGACGCAGGCGGGGCGCGTGCCGACGTGCTCTTGACGCCAGTCCCGACTGACGAGCGCGGCCGGGGCGTCGGTCGCCCGGATGCCGAGGGCCTCGCAACCGCGGATCATCATGTCGCTCGACGCGTTGCGTGCGGGCGGCGGCATGAGGTACGAGCGCTGAGGGTCCCACGGGTAGTCGGCGGGGCCCGAGACGCCGACGAAGTTCTCGACCTCCTCGATGTACCCGATCAACTCGGCGTGGTCGACGGGCCAGTCCTCGCCCTTGCCCGTGAGGGTCTTGAGCTTGAGGTCGCGCTCGTCGGGGCGCGGTGTGAAAGCACCCCAGTGCAGGGTCGAACCGCCGACGCCCTTGCCGCTGTTGTTCTGACCGAACGCGGTCGGGGTCTCGCCGCCGCTCAGGCGTTCGTCCATCCAGTTGATCTTGACGGCCTCGACCTCGTCCTGCGTGTACTCGTCGGGCTCGAAGTTCGGGCCGGCCTCGAGGGCGACGACCTTGAGCCCCTGCAGGGCCAGCTTGGCGAGGATCGGGGCGCCACCAGCACCGGTGCCGATCACGACCGCGTCGACGACCTCGGACTCGTCGTAGGTGCGCTGCGCGTCGAGCTTCATCGGGTGACCTCCATGGCTGGTTCCCAGCCCTCTCGTTGGCCGGCACCGAGCCGGCTGAATCCTTGCAGGGCGCGACCGGCACGGCCGTTCGCGAAACCGTCGAAGCCGATGCGCTCCATCGTCGCCGGGTGGGCGAGCCAGGCCTTCACCAGGTCGACCCGGCAGTCCTCGAACCACGCGGTGAGCTGCTCGACCGAGAACGGGTGGGCCTCGGCGTCGCTGGGCCGAGCGGTGTCGTCGGACGTGCCACCGGTGAGGCCCGCGTCACCCTGGTCGCCTCCGTGGTGCGAGTCGCCGCCACCGCTGTCGCCGACCGTCTCGAGGGTGTCGTCGGGGTCGCCCGCGACGATAGCGGCGAGACGTTCGTCTCGCTGCTCGGGCGTCAGGTCGGTGAAGTCGGCCAGGGCGTCCAGCCCGAGGGCGTAGGCCTCGGGGTCGCTCGGCAGGTCGGCGTTGCGCCACCCGTCGCCCTGACCCGCCGCGAGCTGGGCGTCGACGCGGGCGGCGAGGTCGACGGCGTGGTCGGGGTCGTCCTGGGGCACCACGCGGGCGGCGACGGCCCGCAGGGTGGCCAGCTGTGCCTCGGTCAGCACCTGCGGCGCGTAGCGCGGGTCGTCGGCCACGGCCCGCTTCGCGAGGATGCCACGGGTGTTCGACGCGGTGCGGCTCGAGGCGATGACCCGGGCGAAGTCGTCCGACATGACGGGTGCGCGCCCGGCGTCGTCGCGCCAGAACGAGGTGATCGCCTCGGCGACCTCGGTGGGGCGCTCGAGCGGCAGGAGGTGGCCGGCACCGTCGAGGGTCAGGTGCGTGGCGCGGGGGTACACGGCGCCGTTCAGGCGGCGTTGGGCCTCTTCGCCGAGCGGCCCGTCGGCACCGCCGGCGACGACGAGGGCGGGCAGGTCGAGGGTGCCGACCTCGGCCGACCAGTCCTCGCGGCTGCCGCGGTCGAACCAGGCCGTCCAGGCCTCGGGGGAGGTGCGGTGCAGGTCGGCGAGGGCCTGGTCGTCGAGCGCCGTCGGCAGCGGGGCCCCGACGTTGTCGTCGACGAACGCGCGCCGCGTGTCGGCGTCGAGCGGGCCGTCGACCGCCGCGGCGATCATCTGCTCGCGGTTCTCGTCGTCCATCGGCTCGGGCGACGGGGGCGACGCCGCGAGCAGCACGACGCCGGCCAGGCCGAACAGGCCGCCCTGCCCCGCGAGCGTGCGCGCGGCGACGATCGAGGCGATCTTGCCGCCCATGCTGTGGCCGACCAGCAGCCAGCGCGTGGCGCCGTGCCGGCGGATCTGTCGGGTGACCTGGCGCACCATGTCGTCGACGGTCACGCCGTCGGCCGTCGTGGCGTCGCCGAAGCCGGGCAGGTCGAGCGCGACGACCTCGAAGGCGTCGCCGAGCGCGTCGGCGACGGGGCCGTACTCGAGCCGACTCATGCCGAGGGCGTGCAGGCAGAACAGGGTGGGGCGTGTGGTGGTGGTGTCGCTGGTCACTCGGACTCCTCGGAGAAGACGGGGGCCGGGCGACGTCCCCCGTCGCACCGGCGACCTCGACGCTACGTCCGGCCACCGACATCGGGCCAGATGAGGGCGTGCGGACCGTGGCGGTGGTACGACTGTCTGCCCGCCCCCCGGTGCCCGGACGCTGGGAGGCGTACCCCGCCGCCCCGCGCCTCCTGGTCCGTGGCGGGCACCGAGGGGGCACGAGACGTGGTCCGGCCCCGTCGGGAGGAACGCCCCGAGCCAGGTCGCCGGACGGGGACCGGGGAGGCGCGGGCAGGGGATGCTCAGCGGTCGCGCCTTGTGCGCACCCCGCCCGCCCGGGAGGATGGGCGGATGGAAACCGTCATCATCGCCCTCATGGTCATCGGGTCGATCGTCGTCGTCTTCGGCATCGTCTTCTTCTTGGTCGCGGCGGTGCTGCCCTCGCGTGCGCCGCGTGCCGACCGTCGGGGCCGCGGCGGACGCCCCGCCGCCCGCACCCGCTAGGGCCGTTCCGTGGCACCGACGGACGAGGGCATCGCGGTCCACCTGCAGCGCTGCGCCGCGCAGCTGGTGACCCGCAACCAGCTCCGTGACCGGTTCGACCTGCCGCGGGCCGTCACGCACTCGGCCGACTTCCCGCGCAGGGCAGCCGCCGAACGGGCGGCCGACGAGCTGCGCACGTCGGGCTACGACGTGACGCTCACGCGCCGGGGCGTGCTCGGCGCCTCACTCGAGGCGGGTCGCGAGGACGCGCTCGACGACGACCGCGCCGTCACCTTCACCCGTGAGGTCTTCGACGTCGTGCAGCGGGCCGGTGGTCGGTACGACGGCTGGAGCGCCGAGGTCATCGCCGAAGCGCAGGCCTGAGCCGGGGGCTCCACGCCGCCGCGGGGAGGTCGCACCACCCGCGCGGGGGGGGGGGGCCCCCCCCCGGCGGGGGGGGGGGGCGCGCCGGGGGGGGGGCGCGGCCCCCCCCCCCCCCGCCGCGCCCCCCCCCCCCCCCCGGGGGGGGGGGCCCCCCCCCGGCGCGGGTGGTGCGACCGCGCGACGCGACGCGACGCGACGCGACGCGACGCGACGCGACGCGACGCGACGCGACGCGACGCGGCAGGTCCGCCACTCGGACGTCAGCGGCGGCGCGGCACGACCATCGGCGACCCCGTCACGGGGTCGGGCACGACGACGCAGGGCAGGTCGAACACGTCGGTGACGAGCTGCTCGGTCAGCACCTCGGCCGGGGTCCCCGTCGCCACCACGTCGCCGTCGGCCATCACGATCAGGTCGGTCGCGTACCGCGCGGCCTGGTTCAGGTCGTGCAGCACCGCCACCACGGTCGTGCCCTGCCCGTGCAGCCGCGCGAAGAGGTCGAGCAGGTCGTACTGGTGGGCGATGTCGAGGTAGGTCGTCGGTTCGTCGAGCAGCAGCACCGGCGTCTGCTGCGCGAGCGCCATCGCGACCCAGACCCGCTGCCGCTGTCCGCCCGACAGCTCGTCGACCGGCACGTCGACCAGGTCGGTCAGGTCGGTCTCGGCGAGGGCGGCGTCGACCGCCTCGCGGTCGTTCGCGGTCCACTGCCGGAACAGCCCCTGGTGCGGGTAGCGACCGCGAGCCACCAGTTCGGCGACCGTGATGCCGTCCGGAGCGGTCGACGTCTGGGGCAGCAGGCCCACGATGCGCGCCGCCTCCTTCGCCGGGACGCCCGCGAGCTCGCGTCCGTCGAGCAGCACCGACCCCGACCGGGGCTTCAGGAGGCGCGCGAAGGCCCTCAGCAGCGTCGACTTGCCACAGGCGTTCGGCCCGACGATCACCGTGAACGAGCCCTCGCGGACGTCCGCGTCGACGGCCTCGCTGACCGTGCGGCGGTCGTACGCGAGGTGGGCCCGCCGTGCCGACAGGCGGGAGGCGCGGGTCGCGTCGGCGGCACGGCTCGCGTCCGGTGCGGGCGGGCGGGTGGCGTCGGCGTTCACGCGGACCTCCGGGATTCCGAGACGAGCAACGTGATGAGGTAGACCCCGCCGATCACGAGGGTGACGAGGCCGACCGGCACGGGGGTGGGGGCCACGTGCTGGGCGACCAGGTCGGCGACGAGCAGCAGCACCGCGCCGACGAGACCGCCGCCGACGAGCGGCACCCCGGCCGAGCGCACGAGGCGCCGGGCGAGCTGGGGTGCGGCCAGGGCGACGAACGCGATGGGCCCGGTGCTCGCGGTCACCACGGCGGTCAGCGCGACGCCGACCACGACGAGCGCCAGCCGCGACCCCTCGGTGCGCAGCCCGTGCGACCGGGCGGTGTCGTCGCCGAGCTCGAGCTGCCGCAGGGGCCGGGACAGGGCCGTGACGAACGGGGTCAGCACGACGAGCAGCACGAGGGCCGGCACGAGCTGCTGCCACCCGACGAGCGCGAGCGACCCCGCGCCCCAGAACGACGCGGTCAGGGCGACCTCGGCCTGGGCGCGCAACAGCAGCCAGCTGTTGACCGAGTGCAGCAGGGCCGTGACGCCGATGCCCACGATGATCAGTCGCAGCCCGTGGACGCCGCGGCGGTAGGCCAGCAGGTAGACGACCAGCGCCGTCGCCAGCCCGCCGACCAGGGCGCCGGCCGCGGTGCCGATCGTCGACGCGGCGCCCGACACGATGACGACGATCGCCCCCGTGTAGGCCCCGGTCGAGAAGCCGATCACGTCGGGCGAACCCAACGGGTTGCGGGTCAGCGACTGGAAGATCGCGCCCGAGACTCCGAGGGCGGCGCCGAAGACGAGGGCGGCGAGCACGCGCGGCAGCCGCCAGTTCAGCACGATGGTCGACGCGAACCCGTCACCGCCGAACAGGGCCCGTACGACCTGGGGCGGGCTGAGCGGGTAGTCGCCGATGCCGAGGGCGACGATCGCGACGACGACGGCCACCACGACCAGCACGAGCGTCGCGGTGCGGCGCCGCCCGCCGGTCGAACGCCACGAGCGCAGGAGGCGCGGGCCGGCACCCGGCGCGGCGGTCGTCCTCGGCGTACCCGGCCGGGTGTCCGCCCGCGTCATGCGCCGCCCACCCGTCGGCGGCGGGCGATCGCGATGAGCACGGGTGCGCCGACGGCCGCCGTCACGAGTCCCGCCGCGAGTTCGCCGGGGGGAGCCACCACCCGTCCGAGAACGTCGGCGAGCAGCAGCAGCACGGGCCCGAGCACGGCCGACAGGCCGGTGACCCAGGGCTGGCTGGGGCCGACCAGGCCGCGGGCGGCGTGCGCGACCATGAGGCCCACGAAGGCGACGGGCCCGACCACCGCGGTCGCGCCTCCGGCCAGCAGGGTGACGACGACCAACGAGACGACCCGCACGGCGGGCACCGACACGCCGACCGACGCGGCGTGCTCGTCGCCGAGGGCGACGGCGTCGAGGGGGCGCGAGGCGACCATCGCGACGACGACCCCGGCCGCGACGAAGGGCAGCACCGTCAGCACGGGGTCCCAGCCGCGGTCGGCGAGGGAGCCGACCTCCCACGCGCGCACGGCGTCGAAGCGGCGGGGGTCGGCCAGCACGATCGACGAGGTGATGCCCGCGAGCACCGACCCGAGCGCGAGGCCGGCGAGGGTCAGGCGGGCCGGGCCACCGCCTCCTCGTCCGGCGCCGCCGATCAGGGCGACCGCCACGGTCGCGACGCCCGCGCCGACGAACGAGAACCAGACCCAGCCGCTCGCCGAGGTGACCCCGGCGAAGCCGACCGCGAGGGCGACGGCGAAGGCGCTGCCCGAGGTCACGCCGAGGATGCCCGGGTCGGCCAGCGGGTTGCGCGTGACGGCCTGCACGACGGCCCCGGCCACCCCGAGGCCGGCACCGGCGACGATCGCGGCGACGGTGCGTGGCAGGCGCAGGTCGAGCACGGCGGTGGCGTCGGCCGTGTCGCGGCTCGCGGCGCCGGTCAGGACGCGCAGCACCTCGTCGAAGGCGACCGGCCGCGCGCCGACGGCGAGACCCAGCACGACGGCGAGGGCCAGCAGGGCCAGCGCGGCCACGAGGGCGAGGAGGCGCGTGCGGGTGCGCCGGGAGCCTCGCGTCGGTCGCGGGGCACCGCCGACCGTGTGCGCTCGGGGCATCGCCATGATGATTAGCTTAGGCTACCCTCACTTGGAGTCGTGCCCGATGTCCCCGGCACCGACCCCTGCACCCCACCTTCCGCCCGACACCACGTCACAGCACCGACGTCACAGCCCTGAGGAACCCATGCGCACCACACTCTCGATCGCCGCCGCCGTCGCGGTCGCCACCCTCGCCCTGGCCGGCTGTTCGGCCGACTCCGGCTCCGGTTCCGACAGCCCCTCGGGCGCGGCCTCCGGCGGGTCGGGGGCGTTCCCGGTGTCGATCGACACGAAGTTCGGCGAGGTCACCATCGAGAAGAAGCCGACGCGGGTCGTCGCGCTCGGCTGGGGCGACGCCGAGGCGGCGCTGGCCCTGGGCGTGCAGCCCGTCGGGGCGTCCGACTGGCTGGCCTTCGGCGACGCGGCCGACGGCGTGGGCCCGTGGGCGCAGGGCCTCTACGACCAGGCCCCCGAGATCATCGGCACCCTCGAGCCCTCGTACGAGGCGATCGCGGCCCTCGAGCCCGACGTGATCCTCGACACGAAGAGCTCGGGCGACCAGGACCGCTACGACCGCCTGTCGAGCATCGCCCCGACCGTCGGCGCGCCCGAGGGCGGCGAGAACTACCTGACCGACTTCGACGACCAGATGGAGCTCGTGTCGGAGGCCCTCGGCGAAGAGGCGAAGGGCGAGCAGCTCGTCGACGAGAACGAGAAGGCGGTCGAGGCCGTCGCCGCCGCCCACCCCGAGTGGAAGGGCAAGACGGTCACCGCCGCCACGAAGACCAGCGAGGGCTGGGGCGCCTACGTCGAGGACAGCGAGCGGGTCGACCAGCTCGAGGCGCTCGGCTTCGAGCAGAACCCCGCCATCGCGGCGCTGGCGCCGAACGCCGGCGGCTTCTCGGTCTCGATCTCGAGCGAGCAGCTCGACGAGATCGACGCCGACGTCATCGTGGCGTTCCCGATCTACATCGACACCACCGAGATCACCGACGACGCGCAGTGGAAGGCCCTGCCGGCCGTGCAGGAGGGCCACGCGGTCGTCATCGACGGCGACGTCGCCGCGGCGTACTCGCTCGGTTCGGCGCTCTCGCGGCAGTACGCGCTCGAGAAGCTGGTGCCGCTGCTCGAGGACGCCACGAAGTAGTCGCGACGCTCGCGGTCTGCGCCGCGACGCCCGCGGTCTGCGCCGCGACGCCCGCGGACTGCGCCGCGACGCTCGCGGACTGCGCCGCGACGCTCAGGACGGGCGGGTCCGTGCGGTGCGGGCGTCTCCGGACGCCCGCGTCGCCCGGACCCGCCCGTTTCCGGTGCCCGTGTGCGCCGGATCGCTGCAGAGGGTGAAAGATGTTCTGGTGACCCACGAGCTGCACGACCTGATGACCCCCGAGAAAAACGTCCAACGCATCATGTGGACTGGCACGATCTGGTTCGTCGCCGCGGTCGGCAGCGTGGCGGTGGCCCTGGGGCTGCTGCTCTCGACCGGCTGGCGCCCGGCCCTGCTCTCGGCGGGGCTGGCGACGCTCTTCTGGGTCGGCGCGGCGCTGGTCGCCCTGAGCGTCGGGCTGATCGGCTGGTCGGGCTGCCCCATCCTCGAGGTCGACGTGCCGACGGCCGACCGCAACAAGACCCGCACGATGCAGGCCGGCACGATGCTGTTCATCGTCGGCGGTGCGGCCGCCCTGCTCGCGGTGCTGCTCGGCCCCGCGAGCTGAACGGGGGACGCGCTGCGCGGCCCCGCGAGCGGAACAGGGGGACGCCTCCCGACCGCCCGTCACTAGGGTGGCGCGAATGAGCGAACAGCAGCACCCCGTGACGCCTCCCGCCTGGCAGGGCCCGGCCTGGACCGAGCACGTCGTGTGGTGGCACGTGTACCCCCTCGGCTTCGTCGGGGCGGACACGACCGGAGCGGACCGCTCGCCGGCACCGCGCCTCCTCGACCTCGTCCCGTGGCTCGACCACCTGCTGGCGCTCGGGGCCAACGGCCTCGCGCTCGGCCCGGTGTTCGCGTCGTCGACGCACGGCTACGACACGATCGACTGGTTCACCGTCGACCCGCGACTCGGCACCGAGGCCGACCTCGTCACCCTGATCGAGGCCGCCCACGCCAAGGGCGTCAAGGTGATGCTCGACGGCGTCTTCAACCACGTCGGTCCCGAGTTCCCGGCGCTGGTCGAGGCCCGCCGCGATCCCGACTCCCGGGCGGCCGCCCTGTTCCGGCGCGAGGCCGACGGCAGCCTGGGCACCTTCGAGGGGCACGGAGGGCTCATCGCCCTCGACCACTCGTCGCCCGAGGTCGCCCGCACGGTGACCGACGTCCTCACGCACTGGGCCGACCGGGGTGCCGACGCCTGGCGCCTCGACGCCGCCTACTCGGTGCCGTCGGAGTTCTGGGCGACCGTGCTGCCGCCGCTGCGCGAACGGCACCCCGACGTGTACGTCGTCGGCGAGGTGCTGCACGGCGACTACGCGGCGGCCGTCCGTGACGGCGGACTCGACTCCGTCACCCAATACGAGCTGTGGCAGGGCATCTGGCACGGCGTCGACGAGGTCAACCTGTTCGAGCTCGAGTGGGCGCTGCGACGTCACCACGAGTTCTTGGCCGACTTCGTCCCGCTGACCTTCGTCGGCAACCACGACGTCACGCGCATCGCCAGCCAGATCGACGACGAGCGCCACCACGACCACGCGATCGCCCTGCTCTTCGTGCTGGGCGGCACCCCGTCGGTCTACTACGGCGACGAGTTCGGACTGCGGGCCGTCAAGGAGGCGCGGGTCGGCGGCGACGACGCCGTGCGCCCCGCGTTCCCCGCGACGCCTGCCGAGGCGCCGGGCGCCGGCGTCCCGGACGCCCTCCCCGACGTGCTCGCCCTCCACCAGCGGCTGATCGGCGTGCGGCGTCGGCACCCGTGGCTGCACACCGCCCGCAGCCGCACCGTCTCGGTCGCCAACGAGTCGCTCGTGCTCGAGGTGACCGGCGCCGGGCCCGGGGAGTCGCTGGTCGTCGCGCTCAACCTCGGCGACGACGAGCTGCGCGTGGCCGATCCCGCCCCGGGCGAGTGGCTGGCGGGTCGTGACGCCGGACTCGACGGGGACGTGCTCTCGGTCGGGCCGCACGGCTGGGCGGTGGTCGCGCGTGGCTGACCCGGCCCGCGCCTCCCGGCCTTCGTCTCGCGGCCTGCGCCTGCCGGCCTGCACCTGCCGGCCCGCGCCTCGCGGGGGTGGCGTGGCGCCGGGTCGCGGGTGAGTGGGCAGAAGGTGCTCGTCGGTTCGTGGCGAGCAGCACGTCCTGCCCGTTCGGGGTCGTCCGGCGTGCGTGGGCATACGCTGGGAGTCGCGACGAGCCCGTCCGGGCCCTCGCTACCGTGCCAGGCATGGCAAAGACACGAGAACTCCTCATGACCTCGACCCTCGCCGTCGGTGCGCTGGTCGCCGCCACCGGGTGCACGACCGACCCCTCCGTCACCGCCCCGACCGCGGCCGCGACGGGCTCGCCGAGTGCCACGTCCGCGACCCCCACCGACGCGGCCCCGGCCGACGCGGAGCCGGCTTCGGCCGAGCAGGCGATCGTCGGCCGCTACCTCGACGCGATCGCGACCGGCGACACGGCCGCCGCCTGGGCCCTGCTCAGCCCGGAGGCGCAGCAGTTCTACGGCGCCGAGCAGACCTTCGCCTCGGCCTCACCCGCCGACGGCACGGTCACCCCCGCCGAGGCCGACGCCCTGCGCGACGTCGAGCTCGCCTCGGCCGAGGGCCCCGAGGGTGCGTTCACCCTCGTGAGCGCGACGACCGACGAGCTCGCCGACGCGTGGGTCGTGCGTGAGACCGCCGACGGCCTCCGCGTCGACGACGCGGGTGTGCCGCCGACCGGCGACTCCCTCTACGAGTGGACGAACCCGGCCGTCGGTGCCGAGGACCAGACCGTAGGAGGCGCGGCGTACGACCCGACGGCCCCCGCGTCGATCTCGTTCGCCAGCCCGCTGAGCCAGGACCAGACCGAGCCGAGCGTCGTCGGCTACCCCGACACGCTGTGGGCGTTCGTCGACGGGCAGCCGCTCGGGTCGATCGACGCCGTCTCGGCCGGGTCGGGCAAGCGCTTCACGACCGAGGTCGGAGGGGAGGGCGGGGCCGGGCGCGGTCTCACGGTCGTCTGGCAGACGGGAGCCGACTCGCTCGGGTGGCGGAGCAGCACCGTCGCGCTCTGAGCTGCGCGGGCCGCGCCGGGGGCCGGGTGGCGGTCTCTCGTCCTCGCCGCCCTGGCCCGCCCCGCTCGCCCCGCCCCGGCCGGCCCGCCCCGCCCCGCCCGGCTCGCCCCGCCCCGCCCGGCTCGCCCCGGCTCGCCCGGCCCCGCCCCGGCTCGCCCGGCCCCGCCCCGGCTCGCCCGGCCCCGCCCCGGCTCGCCCGGCCCCGCCCCGGCTCGCCCCGCCCCGGCCGGCCCGCCCGGCCCCGTGAACCCGGTTTCGAACGACGAACCCGGGAGCACGTGGGTTCATCGTTCGAAACCGGGTTCATGAGCGCGTGGCGGTGGGGCGACGGCGGGCAACGGACGGCGGGCGGCGGACGGCGGGCGGCGCAGTTCAGCGGCGGCGGAGCAGCGCCATCGCCTCGAGGTGCGGCGTCTGCGGGAACATGTCGAACACGCGCGCGGCGACGACCTCGAACGAGGGCATGGCGTCGAGGTCGCTCGCCAACGTCACGGGGTTGCAGCTCGAGTACACGACGTGCTCGACGGCCGACTCCTCGAGCCAGCCGGCCAGCACCGCGCCGATGCCGCGTCGCGGCGGGTTGACGATCACGAGCTCGGGAGGCGCGGTGCCGGGTCCCGAGGACGTGGCCTCCGGAGGTGCGGTGCCAGGCCCCGAGGGCGCTGACCCCGACTCCGACGGCGCCGACCCCGAGGCCCCGGGCCCCGACGACGACCCCGGCCCCGACGACACCGACCCCGAGGTCCCAGGTCCCATGAACTCCGACCCCGACGACGTCGCGAACCGGGTCGCGTCGTCCGCCGCGAAGCGCACGTGCTCGAGGCCTGCGCGACGGGCGCTGCCCCGGGCGCTGGCCACCGCCTCCTCGCTGGTCTCGATGCCGACGACCTCGCGGTGGTGGTGGCGGCTCGTGCGTCCCGCGCCCGGGTGGGCGACGTGCAGGGCGAAGCCGCCGACGCCGCAGTAGAGGTCCCAGACGCGGGCGGGGTCGAGGTCGTCGACCCACTCGGCGGCCTGGGCGTAGAGGCCGGCGGCGATCGCCGTGTTCGTCTGGAAGAAGCTCTGCGGTCGCAGCTCGAGGTCGACCGCGCCGAGTCGCATGGTCAGCGTCTCGCGCTCGGTCAGCACGATCTCGTCGGCTCCCTCGAGGACGGCCTTGTGCTCGGGCAGCAGGTTGACCGAGACGACGGCGACCTGCGGGAGCTCGTCGAGCAGCCACGGCAGTTCGGTGCGGAGCCGCGGCAGGGCCTGCTCGCTGCGCAGCACGAAGCGCACCATCAGCTCGCCCGACGGCGACTCGGTCACGTGCACGTACTTCGCCTCGCCGCGTCGCCTCGGCACGTCGTAGGGCAGGAGGCGCGCGCGGGTCACGAACGCCGCCAGCGTCGGCAGCGCCGCCTGGATGCCCTCGGTGTGCAGGCCGCACCCGCGGAGGTCGACGCCCTGCCCGCGCCCGTCGAGGATGCCCAGCGTGGGTTCGTCGATCGTGCCGCCGACGACCATCTTCGCCTTGTTGCGGAACCCTGACTCGGGGCTGGTCAGCGTCGGCAGCCAGGTCGCGGGGGCGTGGCGTGCGCCGAGCAGGTCGAGGACGCGGGCCTCCTTGTCGGCGACCTGCACCGGGTAGGGGCGGTCGAGGAGCGTGCACGACCGGCACAGCCCCGCGTCGAAGTAGTCGCACTGCATGGCGGGCCGAGTCTAGGCGAGGTGCGCGGGGTGACGACCCGCGCCTCCTCGGTCCGGAGGGGGTGGCGGGAGGCTCGGCCGTGCGGTGCCGCGGGGTGGCGGGCGGCTGTGCCGGGCGGAGGCGGACGGCGGCGCCGGGCGGTGGCCGGCGGTGCCGGGCGTGGTGGGGCGGGTGGTCGGCGGGAGCGGGCGGCCTGGGTGCGGAGCGGCGAGTGGTCGGCAGGGGCGGGCGGCGGTGCCGGGCGGTGGCGGGCGGCGGAGCCGGGCGGGTGGCGCGGCTCAGAGCTGGGTGATGCCTCGGACGAGGGCGAGCGCGCTGCCGAGGGCGGCGAGCGTCAGCACGAGGATGCGTCCGACCCGCGCCGGGACGACCTTGCTGAGGTGGTGGCCGACGAAGGCGCCGACGAAGAGCAGGGCGAGGGCGCCCGCCCAGACGGGCAGCGGCTCGGATGGGATGCCCTTCGTCAGCACCGAGGTCAGGTTGATCGCCAGCAGGAAGACCTGACCCGTGCCCACGAAGACCTCGCGTGGCCACCGGTCGCTCGTCGCGTGGACGGTGAGGGCCGGACCGCCGACCCCGGCGGTGACGTTCATGAAGCCACCGAGGGCCCCCGCGGCGACGGCGCCGACGCGGCCGGGCAGGAGGCGCGCGCGGCTCGAGAACGCCATCACCAGCACTCCGACCAGCGCCAGGGCGCCCACCGCGATGGTCAGCGGGCCGGTCGGGGCGGTCTGGACGACCCACGCTCCGATCGGGATCGTCACGAGCGCCGGCAGGACGAGGAGGGCCGCCGTCCGCCACCGCACCGTCCGCCACGTGCTCGCCAACACGACCAGCGCGAGCACGGCGGCGAGGGCGTTGCCGACGGAGACCCCGGCCTCGGGACCGAGCACGACGACGAGCAGGGGCGCCGCGGTCAACGCGAAGCCGATGCCGGCCATGCGCTGCGTGAGCGCACCGACCACGATCGCCGCGGCGGCGAGGGCGAGCGTCAGCGGAGTCACCCGGCCACGCTACCGGGGTGGCGGGACCGGCCGGCGCCGCGCCTCCTGCCCTGCGACCTGCGGCGCGCTGCGCGCGAGCACGACGCCAGGCGACGGGCACCGCACCAGGACTAGCCGTTGTGCGGTGCCCATCTCGTGGTGCGGTGGGGATGGGGTGTGCTTCCTTCTGTGCGGCTCGACGCCGTTCGGGCGCCGCGGCCGCGCATCCCGCCACGATGTCGACATCCCGCCACGCGATGTCGTGGCGGGATGTCGAGTTCGTGGCGGGATGGCTGGCCGGGCAGGTGGCTGGTCGGCTGGGCCTCCGTGCAGCGTGCGGCGTGCGGCGTGGCGGCAAGCGGCATGCGACCTGCGCGCACGACGTCAGGCGATGGGCACCGCACCAGGACTAGTCGTGGTGCGGTGCCCGTCTCGTGGTGCGGCGCCCGTCTCGTGGTGTCGTTCGGGCGTCAGTAGGGTGGCGGGATGACCGACTCGTCGAAGACCGTCCAGCTGCGCCGCTACGAGCTCGTCGAGGGGGTGCTCGACGACTTCGTCGCCTGGTTCACGTCGACGCTCATCCCCGCACGCCTCTCGGAGGGGTTCGAGATCGAGTTCGCCTACGCCGACCGCGACGCGAACCAGTTCGTCTGGGCCGTCAGCACGCCGGGCGACGCCGCCCGGTTCGCCGAGGTCGAGGCCGCCTACCTCCAGTCAGAGGCGCGCGCGGCTGCCTTCGCCGGCCAGCCCGTGCGGGTGGCGACGCAGCACGTCTCGCTCGTCGAGCCGGTCGCGTAGCCCGCGTAGCCAGCTCCGCCGTACGACACCGCCGAGTGGACTGGACGCCGCCGAACGCCGCGGTGTCTCGTCCACTCGGCGGTGCCGCGTCGGCACGGCGAACCTCAGCGAGGCCGACGGCGGTGCGACGACGGCCCCCGGGGCCTGCCCGATCAGAGGGTGTCGACGAACGTCTTCGTCGCGAGCGGCACGTTCGTGGTGTTCGACGACGGGTCCGATTCGACGATCGCGTCGCCGTCGCCGTCGCCGTCGCCGCCGCCCCGGGCGGGCTGGCGGACATCGCACCACGGACTGAACGTCGCACCGCCGGATTCGGCGGTGCGACGTCTACGTGGCGGTGCGACGAGGGCCGATGGCGCGACGCCCGTCTCGGCGCAGGGGTGTCGGGCCACCCGGCTCAGGGCAAGAGACCTGAGCGGTAGGCCCAGACGACCGTCTGCAGCCGGTCGCGGGTGCCGAGCTTCGTCGTGATGCGGGTGAGGTGCGACTTGACCGTGCTCGTCTCGACGACCAGGCGTTCGCCGATCTCGTCGTTCGAGAGGCCCTCGCCGAGCAGGCGGACGAGTTCGCGCTCGCGTCCGGTGAGGACGTCGGGCGACGGCTCGACCGTCGACGCCCGCCGACGCCGCGTGAACTCGGCGATCACCCGACGCGTGGTGGCACCGTCGATGGCGGCCCGCCCCGACGCCAGGGCCCGGACGGCGCCGACGAACTCGTCCGGCTCGACGTCCTTGAGGACGAAGCCGCTCGCACCGGCCTCGAGGGCTCCGAACACGTACTCGTCGAGGTCGAAGGTCGTGGCGACGAGGACGGCGGGGGCGCTCGCCGACCCGACCCGCGCCTCCTGCCCGTCGGTGGCCTCGGTGCCGGGGGTCGGAGCGCCGCCGAGGCGCATGGTCCCGCCGCCGCCACCACCACCGGCCGCGTCGACGCCCGGAGTGCCGGCGCCGGCCGCGTCGACTCCCGGCGTGCCGGTGCCGTCTCGGGAGTCGACGATGGCACGCGTCGCCTCGATGCCGTCGCCGCCGGGCATGCGGACGTCCATCACGACGACGTCGGGGCGGGTGCGGCGGACGACCTCGACCGCCTCGCGCCCTCCGGAGGCCTCGCCGACGACCTCGATGCCCCCGGCCGTCTCGAGCACGACCCGGAACCCCGTGCGGACGATCGCCTGGTCGTCGACCAGCACCACGCGGATCACGGCACACGCCCGTCGTCGACCGCCGTCGGGTCAGGTGCCCCGGCTCCGGCTCCGGCTCCGGCTCCGGCCCCGGCCCCGGCTCCGGTTCCGGTTCCGGCCCCGGCTCCGGTTCCGGTTCCGGCCTCGCCCCCGCCCTCGCCCCCGCCCCCGGCGCTCGCCGCGGCTCCGCGGACGGCCTCGACCGGCAACTCGAGCCGCACGCGCCATCGCCCCTCGGGGGTCGGTCCGGTCTCGAGCCGTCCACCGACCAGGTCGGCCCGCTCGCGCATGCCCACCAGCCCGAAGCCACCACCGCCCGACGTGTCACGGGCGGCGGGCAGGTCGTTCTCGACGACGACCACGAGTGCCCCGGCACCGGCCCGTAGGTGCAGCTCGACCGTCGCCCCCGGCGCGTGCCGACGGGCGTTGACGAGCGCCTCTTGCACGGTGCGGTAGGCCGTCACGTCGGCGAGCGGTGCCAGCCTCGGCAGCGCCCCGTCGACGTGCGATTCGACGACGGCCCCGGAGGCGCGGGCCCGGTCGACGAGGTCGCCCACGTCGTCGAGGCCCGGCACCGGCACCGTGCCGGTCGGTTCGTCGCCCGTCTCGCGCAGGATGCCCACGATCGACCGCAGGGCGTCCAGGGTCTCGCGGCCCTGGGCGCGGACGCTGCGCAGGCTCTCCTTCGCACGCTCGGGGTCACCGTCGACGAGACGTTCGGCGGCGCCGGCCTGCACGACCAGCCCGGTGAGGTGGTGCGCGGCGACGTCGTGCAGCTCGCGGGCCATGCGCGTGCGCTCGGCGGCGACCGCGGCCCGGGTGAGCGTGGCCTGGTGCTCGACGGTCTCGGCGGCCCGGGCTCGGGCGTCGCGGTCGTGGTCCCGGCGCAGGGCGACCCACGAGCCGACGGCGGCGCTCACGCCGTTGATCAGCACGGCGCTCGCCACGAGGGCGAGCGCCTCGACGACCGCGCCGAGCTCGCCCAGGCCCGGCGTGGCCCCGAGCTGGTCCTTCACGATCGACGCCGCCCCGACGGCGGCACCGACGGCCTCGACGCCCACCGCCGCGAGCACGACCGCGACGACGGCCCGGGTCGGTCGGAGCGTGGCGACCGTGTAGGCGGTGACGACGGGCGCGGCCGTCCAGAGGGCGAGACCGGTCGGCAGCACCGCGAGCAGGCCGGCCTGCAGCACGGCGACGGCGAGCAGGGCGGGGACCGGTCGGACCCGCCGGAACGCGAGGGGCACGTGCTGCACGAGCGTCAGCACGACCACCGCCGCGACCTGGCCGCCCGGGATGCTGCGGTCGGCCCCGTAGAACTCGCCTGCCGCGAGCAGCGTCGCGAGGAAGGCGACGGTCACGAGTGCCCAGACGACGGCGAGGGCGACGTCCCGACCGAGCGTCGTGTGCACGCCCAGCCGCGCGAGGCCGTGACGCACCGCCGCGACGCCGGGCCCGGCGGGGCCGTCGGCGCCGTCGGTGCCGTCGGGCCAGGCGGGACGGGCCGCCTCGCCTGGACGGCCCGCCCCGGTGGGACGGCCAGCCCCGGTGTGCGGGGTGTCAGGGGTCGAGGTCACCGTCCGAGCATGCCAGGTGGTCCGCGCCTCCTGGCCCCGGGCCGACGACGGCTGTGCACCGTCGGCCCCGACGTCGTGCTGGGGGCGAGCCATCAGAAGCTCACGCTCGGAGCGATGAGTCGGAAGCCGAACGCGAACCCGGCGAGGGCCCCCAACGAGACGACGACGAGCACGCGTCCGGTCACGACGGCCCATCCCCGGCGGTCCCGCAGGGCCTGCACGGCGACCAGCGCGGCCGGCGCGATGGCGACGACGCCGAGCAGCTGTAGCCCCTGCAGCACGCGCAGGGTGACGGCCGACACCTCGGCGAACGACATGGCCTGCACCGCGACGACCGCCCAGCCGACGAGCGCCAGCAGCGTCGACGCCTGCCCGAGTCGGGACAGCAGCAGGGTGCGGTCGCGGCGACGAGGAGTGGTGACCACCGAGCCCGACACGCCCGCCCGGAGGTCCCGGCGCCGTCGTCCGACCCCGGCGAGGGCGGTCGCGGGCCAGACGATCATCGAGGCGAGCAGCACCACGACGGCCAGCGCGACGCTCGGCAGCACGGCCGACGCCACCTGCCAGGGCTGCGCCCGCAGCATGGTGAAGGAGGCGCCCCACGAGATCGCCTCGACGGTCGCGTCCCCGTCGGTGCCGGAGGCGTCACCGGCCGTCCGCGTCGCCAGCACGGCGTCCCCGCCGACCTCGCGCCACAGGTCCGTGCCGACCTTCTCGTAGACGCCGGTGGTCACGCCGAGCGGCTTCGGGGTCACGGCGACCGTGCCGTCCGACCGGGCCGCGACCGTGGTCTGGCCGGACAGGGCGAGCAGGGCGCCGGGGTTGGTGACGGGGGAGCGCGACGAGAGGTAGGTGCCGGCCAGGTCGGCCGCCACCGGTCCCTCGGTCGCGTCGCCGGCGCCGGTGGCGGCGCTGGCACTGGCGTCGGACCCGGGCCCGGTGCCCGAGGCGACCGCGTCGGCGGCGGGTGCTCCGTCGTCGACGGTGCCCGCGCCTCCTCGGCCGTCACCGTCGGTCGGGTCGCCCGAACCCGCGGCCGACCCGGCGGCCGACGCGTCGCGCAGGTAGCGGTCCGCGAAGCCCTGCAGCACCGTGGTGCGCAGGTCGAGCGAGGCCGTGGCCGAGCGTCCGCTGCCGTTCGTGCTGACGAAGATGCCGGTGTCGTGCTCGGGGAACATCCGCATCGCCGAGTGGAAGACCTGCGTGTCGCCGTCGTGGCCGAAGGCGGCCAGGCCGGGGGTGCTGTCGTCGAAGAAGGCGAGGTCCATGCGCTGGCCGGCGACGAGCGTGCCGAGGTCGTCGGCGTCGAGGGCGGGGCGGTGCATCTCGGCGAGCGTGTCGGGCCGGAGCAACGCCTGGTCGTCGGGCAGGTCGCCGAGGTGGGCCAGCATGAAGCGGGCCATGTCGGTCGCGGTCGCCGACATCGCACCGGCCGGGGCCGCGTTGACGACCTCGGTCGGCACGGCGGGCTCCGAGTCGTCGGGGTAGCCGTGCGCCAGGCGTGCGTCGAGCTCGTCGGGCAACGGCTGCGCGAACGACGACGAGGTCATGCCGACCCGGTCGAAGACCTGCCGCTGCAGCAGTTCGTCGAAGGGCACGCGGCTGACCCGCTGGGCGATGTAACCGGCCAGGGTGGCTCCGTAGTTGGAGTAGGCCGGGGTGGTGCCGGGCGTGAACACCTGGGCGGGTGGGGCGTCCGAGACGGCCTCGCGGAGCGTCTTCTCGCTGCCGGGCGTGCCGATGAGCCCCGAGATGACTTCTTCGAAGCCGGCGGTGTGGGTGAGCAGGTGCCGCAGGGTGACGGTGCCCTTCGGGGTGTCGAGGTCGAAGTCGAGGTACTGCTGCACGTCGGCGTCGAGGTCGAGGTCGCCGTCCTCGACGAGCTGCATGATCGCGGTGGCCGAGACCACCTTCGACACCGAGCCGACGCGGAACAGCGTGCGGTCGGGGTCGACGGCCTCGGCAGGCGTGTCGCCCGTGCCGGTGTCGGCCATGCCGTAGCCGCGCGCGGTCAGCAGCTCGCCGTCGGCGACGACCGACACGGTCGCCCCCGGGATGCCCGTGGTCTGCAGCGCCGACCCGACGGCACCGTCGAGCCACGAGTCGACGTCGTCGTGCGTGAGGGAGTGTCCGCCGGGCTGGTGCTGCGGAGGTGCGGGAGGCGCGGCGTCGGCGGTCGCGCCCGTCGCCCCGGACGCGCACCCGGTGAGCGTCACGCCCAGGGCGACGACGGCGGCAGCCGCGAGGCCCTTTCGGACGAGGAGGCGCGGGTGGCGCCGGCGGGACGGAGGGGCTTCTCGAGTCGGTGTCGTGGTCATGACTCCACGCTCGCGGGTGCACGGCGGCGCCACCGGGTGCAGGAGTCGGGACCTGCCCTGCGACTTTCGTCGTACGTCGACGTGACGCACGTCGACCCCGGACGTCGGTGGTCGCCCCTACGGTCGCCGACATGGGCGTGCAGACGAAGTTCGAGAACGCGCGGGCGGTGCTGCGCAAGCCTCCCGCCGAGCACCCGTGCGCGCACCCGCCGATCCCGGGTGGGCAAGGGCTGTGGCTGATCCGGCAGGGTGAGGCGGCGCCGCTCGGCTACGTCCGGCAGCGGCCCGTGACGGGCGGCTTCGCGTTCGACGTCTACGCCCACTGCCGCGACGAGGGCGGACGTCGGCCCTGGCTGCACACGGCGTCGTCGCTGAACTCCGCCGTCGCCTGGACGCTGCAGCACGACGCCGACGTCCGCGGGCTCATCGCCCGCAGCACGGCCGAGCCCGACCCGTGGCCACCGCCTGCGGGTCGGTCGTGATGCCCGCCCGAACCCCGTTCGCGAAGATGAACCCCGTTTTCTCGGGGTTCGTCTTCGTGAACGGGGTTCGGGGCTGAGGTGGCGTGCCCGGGGGGCCGTCGGCGGCGGGCTGGGTCCGCGGTGGTGGGTGCGTGGGGCGGGCGTGTGCGTGGGGCGGACGTGTGCGTCGGACGCGCGATGAACCCGGTTTCGAACGATGAACCCGAAAGGAACGGGGTTCGTCGTTCGAAACCGGGTTCGAGACTGGTCGGGGTGCGGGGTGCGGGGTGCGGGGTGCGGGGCGAGGGGTGAGGGGTGAGGGGTGAGGGGTGAGGGGTGTGGGGTGCCGGGCGCCCGGTGCCGGAAACGGGATGCGGGCGAGCGTGGGGACGTGCGATGAACCCGGTTTCGAACGATGAACCCGGAAGGAACGGGGTTCGTCGTTCGAAACCGGGTTCATGGCTGCGCGGGGGCGTGGGTTCCCGCGACGGCGCGTGGGGGGAACGGAAAAACCCCGCCTCGTGCGGGGCACGAGGCGGGGTCCACCGGGATCGCCGGCCCCGCCGAGCAGGGCGGGGCCGGTGCGTCGTCACGGAGACGACCCGGGTTCCGGGTTCACACTCTGCGGGCAGGGTGTGAACTGGGGGCCAGGCCGGCGGAGCCGGCCAGACGGGTACTACTCCGTGGCGGCGGTGATCTTCGCGACGCCGACGAGCATCTCGTCCTGGACGGCGTCGGTGTTGAAGGTCTGGTTCAGCAGGGCTGCGGCGTCGTGGCTGATGTGGACGGTGGTGCCCTCGAGGACGGCGTTGGTGCCTTCCATCTGGATGGGCTTCAAGGTGCCGCCCCAGAGGTTGAACAGGTAGGCGTCTTCGGCGGCGACCTGGCCGTTGGCGGTGACGGTGCCGTAGAGCTTGCTCTCGCCCGGGTCGATGCGGAAGTCGGTGAGTTCGACGACGGTGTCGCCGGCGGTCAGCGACAGGCCGGAGCCGTCGTGGTCGATCTCGCCCTGGACGTAGGGGCGGACGTCGCCGTTGGGGTCGTAGTAGTCGACGTTGCCGCCGGTGATGGGGAACGCGAACGTGCCCGTGGCCGAGTCGAAGGTCGCCGAGCCGACGACGCCGGGGGTGAGGCCGAGCGAGGTGAGGGCTTCGACGAAGGACGCGTCGACGGTGACCTGGGTGTCGACGCCGTTGCTGAGGTCGGCGATCGTGGCCAGGGGGGTGGCCTCGGCGGTGGGCTCGGCCGACGCGGAGGTCGAGGTCGAGGAGGTGTCGGTCGCGGTGCCCGAGTTGGACGAGCAGGCGGCGAGGGAGAAGATCAGGGCGCCCGAGGCGGCGATGCCGAAGGCGGCTTTCGTGATGCGCTTGCGAGTGAAGGCGTTCATGGTGAAGCTCCTTGTCTGTTGGTCCCGGTGGGGATGTACAGGGTTCGCCGCCGTGGCCCGGAACGATGGGTCGCACCCCGGGTTCGTTATCCGCTCGTGATCTTCACCCCCGAACGAGGGCCAACCCCACAGGCCCACCCGGCAGGCCCACGCGGGGCGCACGCGGGGCGTACGCGGTGCCCACGCGGGGCCCACGCACAGGAGGCGCGGTGCCGGCCTCGAGGACCCGCACCGCGCCTCCTGGGAGTCGCGTCAGGAGCGGCCGCGGCCGCCCCGGGTGAGCGCCTACTTCGCGAGGAACTCCAGCACCACGCGGTTGAACTCGTCGGCGTCGCTGACGTTGGCACCGTGCGGTGCGCCCTTGATGACGTGCAGCTCCGAGCCCGCGACGGCGGCGTGCGTGCGAGCGCCCGACCCCTCGAAGGGAACCGTCGCGTCGCCGTCACCGTGGATGACGAGCGTCGGCACGGTGACCTTGGTCAGGTCGTCGCGGAAGTCGGTGTTCGCGAACGAGGCCATGGCCTCGAGGGCGGCGGGCTTCGAGGCCTGCTTGGCGAGGCGCAGGGCGTCCTGGCGGTCGGCCTCGGACACCTTGAGCACGCCGTCGACCGAGAAGAAGCCGGTCGTGAAGTCGTCGTAGAACGAGTCCTCGTCCTTGGTCAGGCCGGCCGTCATGTCGGCGGCGGCCTCCTTCGTCAGGGGGCCGTCCGGGTTGTCGTCGGTCTTCATCAGGTACGGGGGCACGGCCGAGGCGAAGACCACGCTGTGCAGGCGCTCGGTGCCGTACTTCGTGAAGTAGCGGGCGACCTCGCCGCCACCCATGGAGAAGCCGACGAGCGTGACGTCCTGCAGGTCGAGCTCGGTGAGGACGGTGTGCAGGTCCTCGGTCAGGTGGTCGTAGTCGTAGCCGGTCTTGGGCTTGTCGCTGCGTCCGAAGCCGCGGCGGTCGTACGTGACGACGCGGTAGCCGGCGTCGACGAACGCGGGGACCTGCTTGCTCCAGGACTCGCCCGAGAGGGGCCAGCCGTGGATGAGGACGACGGTGCGGCCCGAGCCGCCGGTGTCGTCGACGTGGAGGTTCGTGTCCTTGAAGAGGCCGTGGTGGGCGGTGATCTCGGTCATGGTCGGGTGCCTTCTCTCTCCTGCCGTCCTGGCAGGTCCACCTCCGTTCGTAGTCCGGGCCGCCGGGAGCCGCCTCGACGCGGAGGCTTCTCGGAGGTGGGGGACAACCGACGGCGGGCCTGGCGTGATACCCCTAGGGGGTATAACCTGAGGGCCGATCGAGAGGACAGCGCATGACCGACTCCACCATCACCACCCTGCAGGTCGACGGCATGACCTGCGAGCACTGCGTCGCCAGCGTCACCGAAGAGCTCACCGAGGTCGACGGCGTCGACTCGGTCGAGGTCGACCTGAACCCGGGAGGCGCCTCCACCGTCTCGGTCTCGGCCGACGCCACCGTCGGGCACGACCAGCTCCGGGCCGCCGTCGAAGAGGCCGGCTACCAGCTGTCCGCACGATGACGACCGCAGGAGGCGCGGGTCGGTCGGGCGCGGGCGTCCCGCGGGCCACCGCGCCGCTCGACGCCGCGCCCCTCGACGCCGTGCAGCTCGACATCAGCGGCATGACCTGCGCCTCCTGCGCGAACCGCATCGAGCGGAAGCTCAACAAGCTGCCCGGCGTCGAGGCGTCGGTGAACTACGCGACCGAGAAGGCGCACGTGCGGGTCGTGGCCGGTGGCGCCGCGACCGGTGACGCCGGTGCGGACGCACCCGACGTCGACGCGCTGATCGCCACGGTGGTCGCGGCGGGGTACGGGGCCACCGTGCCCGCGCCTCCTGCGTCCTCGGCCGGTGCGGCCGGCGGCTCGGCCGACGACGCCCCGGACGCCCGGGCAGCCGAGGTCGACGCCCTCCGCCACCGCACCCTGGTCAGCGCCGCCCTCGCCCTGCCGGTGGCCCTGCTCTCGATGGTGCCGGCGCTGCAGTTCACGAACTGGCAGTGGCTCGCCCTGACCCTGGCCGCGCCGGTCGTCGTCTGGGGTGCCTGGCCGTTCCACCGCGCCGCCGCCGTGAACGCGCGGCACGGCGCCGCCACCATGGACACCCTCGTGAGCGTCGGTGTGATCGCCGCCTTCGCCTGGTCGCTCTGGGCGTTGTTCTTCGGCGACGCCGGTCGCCCCGGCATGCACATGTCGTTCAGCCTGGTCGCGACCCACGGTGGCCCGACCGAGATCTACCTCGAGGTCGCGGCGGCGGTGACGGTGTTCATCCTGCTCGGGCGCTGGCTCGAGGCCCGCGCCAAGCGCCGCTCGGGCGAGGCCCTGCGCGCCCTGCTCGAACTCGGCGCGAAGGAGGCCTCGGTGCTGCGCGACGGCCGGGAGGCGCGGGTCGCCACCGCGAGCCTGGTGCCCGGCGACCTCGTGGTCGTCCGTCCCGGAGAATCGATCGCCAGCGACGCCTTCGTGCGCGAGGGCACCTCGGCCGTCGACCTGAGCATGCTCACCGGCGAGTCCGTGCCGGTCGAGGTCGGCCCGGGCGACCGCGTCGTCGGGGCGACGCTCAACGTCGGCGGGCGCCTGCTCGTCGAGATCACCCGCGTCGGCGCGGACACCGAGCTCGCCCGCCTCGGGCGCCTCGTCGAGGAGGCCCAGAGCGGCAAGACCGAGGTGCAGCGGCTCGCCGACCGGGTCTCGGCCGTGTTCGTGCCCGTCGTCATCGGGCTGGCCGTGCTGACCTTCGTGGGCTGGCTGGCGTTCGGCGGGTCGCTGCAGACCGCGTTCACCGCGGCCGTGGCCACGCTGATCATCGCCTGCCCGTGCGCGCTGGGGCTCGCGACGCCGACCGCCCTGCTGGTCGGCACGGGCCGCGGCTCGCAGCTCGGCATCGTGATCCGCGGGCCGCAGGTGCTCGAGCGCACCCGGACGGTCGACACGATCGTGCTCGACAAGACCGGCACGGTCACGACCGGGCGCATGGGCGTGCGCGAGGTGGTCGTGGGCGAGCCGGCGGGAGGCGCGGGCACCGCCGAGAGCGTCGCCGCCGGTGCCGGTGCCGAGGTCGGCGTCGACGACGTCCTGGCCCGGGCAGCCGCCGTCGAGTCCGGCTCGGAGCACCCCGTCGCCCGCGCGATCGAAGCCGAGGCGGCCCGTCGCGGGCTCGACGTCCCGCCCGCCGAGCAGTTCGCCGCCCACGCGGGCGCCGGCGTGCAGGCCCTGGTCGACGGCACGGTCGTGCTGGTCGGCCGCCCCGGGTGGCTGGCCGACGAGTGGTCGGTCACCGCGCCTCCTGAACTCGAGGAGGCGTTCACCACGGCCGAGGCGACCGGCGCGACCCCCGTCGCCGTCGCCTGGGACGGCGTCGTGCGCGGCGTCGTGACCGTCGCCGACACCGTCAAGCCGGGTGCGCGCGAGGCCGTCGAGCGCTTCCGCCGCCTCGGCCTGACGCCGGTGCTGCTGACGGGCGACAACGAGGGCGCGGCCCGACACGTCGCGGCGCAGGTCGGCATCGACGTCGCCGACGTCGTCGCCCACGCGACCCCTCAGCAGAAGGTGGAGGCGGTGGCCCGGTTGCAGGCGGACGGTCGCGTCGTCGCGATGGTCGGCGACGGCGTCAACGACGCGGCCGCACTCGCCACGGCCGACCTCGGCATCGCGCTGGGCACCGGCACGGACGCCGCGATCGCGGCGGGCGACCTCACCGTCGTGAGCGGCGAGCTCGCGGGCGTGGCCGACGCGATCCGGCTGTCACGGGCGACCCTCGGCACCATCAAGGGCAACCTGTTCTGGGCCTTCGCCTACAACGTCGCGGCGATCCCGGTCGCGATGCTCGGCCTGCTCAACCCCGTGCTGGCGGGCGCGGCGATGGCGGCCTCGTCGGTGTTCGTCGTGACGAACAGCCTGCGCCTGCGGAGGTTCCGCGCCGGCTGAGCCGCGTCATGCGGTGCGTGCGGCGCGTGTGGCGGCGTGTGGCGCAAGCGGTCTCGTGTCGCATCGCCGGCTGGACGTCGCACCGCCTCATCCGGCGGTGCGATGCTCACCTCGAGGTGCGATGTGCGGTCTGCCGTGCGACCTGGCCAGGTCCGCCGGGCCGGCCGGACGGACCGGGCCCGCCTAGGGTGAGCGCATGATCATCTTCGGCACCAAGGGCACGAGTGCCCTGCTCGGCGTCCTCTTCTTCGTCTGCCGGGTCTGCGGCAACGAGGCCGCTCAGCGCCTGGTCAAACACCGTCGGTGGTTCACGTTGTTCTTCATCCCGGTGATCCCGTACTCGACGAAGCACGTCTACACCTGCGCCTACTGCGGGTCGGGCACCGAGCTCGACGCCGAGGCGGCGGTCCGGTTCCAGGCCGACGCCGAGCACGCGGCGGCGACCCGCGGCGGCCAGCAGCAGGGCTGAGGCCGCGACCCGGGACGACCGGGCGCGGGGCACGAGCGGAGCGCTGTGCCACGAGACGGACATCACGCCACGAAGTGGACACCGCGCCACGACATGACGTGGCGCGGTGTCCGCTTCGTGGCGTGGTGGCGGTCGGGTCGCCGAGCGCACGGACGCCGACCGCGCGGACGCCGGGCGCAGAGCGGGCGAGCGCGGGAGGCGCGACGACGAGGTCAGGGCAGCGCGCGGTACCAGCCGGCCACGCGGGCACGCAGGCCGACGCGGTGGGGCCGACGCCGCGCCTCCTCGGGGTCGTCGTCGTCCGGAGCCGGCCCGAAGCCGACGGTCGCACACGCCGTGCAGACGAGCACGTGACGGTGCACCGAGAGGGCCGTGCCGTAGAACGGGTTCGGCTCGCGACGGGTCGGTGCCGCGCAGAGGGTGCACGGGGGCAGCGCCTCGTCACCGGTCCGCATCGCCACACCTGATGTTCGGCCATCGGGGTCGGGTTCGTTGTCCCCCACTTCGGGTGCCGGGGTACGAGGCGGTGCGACACCGGTCCTGCCGCACGAGCCGGGGGATCGAGACGAGGAGGCGCGGGTCGGCTGCATAGGATCGTCGCGTGACGGACTCCCGCGACACGGACGCCGACGCCGGCCTGCCCGGGCCCGGTGACCGCGGGCCGTCCGACCCCCACCCCCGCCCCGGGGTCGACGGCTGGGCCCCGCTGGCCGGCAGCGCGCAGGCCGTGGTGCTCGAGATCCTCGTGCACGGCCCCCGCCCCCGGACGCAGCTCGCCGAGCGCCTCGGACTCTCGGGCCCGAGCCTCACACGCATCACCAAGCCCCTGCTCGAGAGCGGACTGCTGGTCGAACGGGCCGCGCTCGCGGTCTCGGGCTCGGGTCGGCCGTCGGTCCCGCTCGACCTCGACCCCGACGCGCACCACTTCGTCGGCGTGAAGCTGACCCACGACCGCCTCTTCGTCGTCGTCACCGACCAGCGGGGCGAGGTGCTGTCCGAACGCGACGAGCGCCTCCCCGACCGCTCGCCCGACGCCGTCGTCGAGCAGATCGCCCGGGTCGTCGGCGGTGCCCGCGACCGGGACGACCGCATCCGTGCGCTGGGCGTCACGGTCGGTGGGCAGGTCGTCGACCGGGCGGTCGTCCGGCACGCGCCCTTCCTCGGCTGGGACGACGTGCCGCTCGCCGGCCTGCTGACCAGCGCGTCCGGCCTGCCGACCTGGGTCGAGAACGACGTGCGCGCGCTCACCCGGGCCGAGCTCTGGTTCGGCGAGGGACGCGGGCTGCGCTCGTTCGCCCTCGTGACGATCGGCGCCGGGGTCGGCCTCGGCCTCGTCACCGCGGGCGAGGTGCTCGGCGGAGCGCACTCGTCGGCGGGGAGCGTCGGTCACCAGCGCGTCGTCGTGCCCGCGGCCGCCCTCATCGTGTCGGCGGCTGCCGCGCCGACGGCGGCCGTGCCGGCGGCTGCCGCGCCTGCCCCGAGCACGCCCGCCGCCGCTCCCGTCCCCGTTTCCGCCCCCGCCGCCGCTCCCGCTCCCGTCCCCGCCGCCGCGCCGCTTCCCACCTGCGACCTCGGCCACCACGACTGCGCCGGAGCCTTCCTCACGGTGACCGCCGTCGAGGCCGCCGCCGCCCGGGCCCTCGGTCGCCCCGTCGGCTACGACGACCTGCTCGACCTCGCCGCCGCCGGGGACGAGGAGGCGCGGGTCGTCGTCGACGCCGCAGCCGACGTCCTCGGGCAGCTGATCGCCGGCGTGCTCAACGTGCTCGACCCCGAGGCGGTCCTGCTGTCGGGTGAGGGCGTGCGACTCGCGACGGTCGCCGCCGCCGCGGTCGACCGCGCGATCGCGGGCGGCACGCATCCGTCGACGCCCGCGCCCCGGCTCGTCGTCCAGGAGTTCCGCTTCGACGAGTGGGCCCGGGGCGCCGCCGCCGTCGCCATCCAGATGCACGCGCTCGGCCGCTGAGGATTAGCTAATTTATCGCGTTTTATTTCAATTGGATAAAACGACATAAACAACCTACGATCGGACGATGGACAGTCTGGACAATCCATACACGCCCAATGCGGGAGCGTCTCCTGAGATCCTCATCGGGAGAGACGATCAGACCGAGGCATTCGAACTCCTCCTGAAGCGGCTCAGCCGGGGGCGTTCCGAGCAGTCCATGATCATCACGGGTTTACGAGGCGTCGGCAAGACCGTGTTGCTCAATCGATTCGTCGACATCGCGGCGGAGGCTCGATGGGAAGTCATCGAATTCGAGGCCAGGAAGCATGAGGACGGTTACTTCCGTCAGACCATGTTCTCGCAGCTCAAGGCGGCGCTCCTGAGGCTGTCCCCACGGGCCAGGTGGACCTCGAGAGGTCAGCGGGCGGCGGAGGTCCTGAGTTCGTTCGCCCTCTCTGTGGACAACCAGGGGGCCTGGTCGATGTCCTGGGACGTCCCACCGGCCGAGGGGTCGGCCGACCACGGCGACCTCGGGATGGACCTCACCGATGTCTTGCTCGCCGTCGGCGAGGCCGCGAAGGAACAAGGGCGAGGATTGGTGCTCGTCGTCGATGAGATCCAGTTCTTGCGGTCTTCACAGTTGGAAGCTCTCATCCAGTCCATCCACAAGACGGTCCAGAAGAAGCTACCCGTCACCTTCGTGGGAGCAGGGCTTCCTCAGATCGCGGAACTCGCCGGGGACGCCAAGTCATACGCCGAGCGCTTGTTCAAGTTCCCCAAGATCGACTCCCTCATCGGAGACGACGCCCGAAAGGCTCTGACCGAGCCCGCGCTGGCCGAGGGTGCCATCTACGCGGACGATGCTGTCGAACTCGCCATCGAGATCACTCGCGGCTATCCGTACTTCATCCAGGAGCTTGGCTACCAAGTCTGGACTGTCGCGACGGCGAATCGCATCTTCGTCGAAGACATCGAGCTTGCTCGTGACGCCTACGAGGCCAAGCTGGACAGCTCCTTCTTCCGGGTCCGACTCGATCGCGCGACGCCGCTGCAGACGGCTTACATGCGGGCCATGGCAGAACTCGGACCGGCAGCCCAGAAGGCCGCAGACGTCGCTCGTCTCCTCGGGAGGGATTCGACGCAACTCGGACCGACACGGGCAGAGCTCATAGAGATGGGGCTGCTCTACACGCCCGACCATGGTTTTGCAGCCTTCACCGTGCCTGACTTCGACAAGTTCATGCTGAGAGCCGTTCCTACTCTTGACGTTCCTCCCGTCCAGCGACGGTCGAAGAAGGACACTTCCCGAGCCTGAGTGGCGATGATCCTGAGACGGGGGTTCTCGAAGCCCCGCCCGCGCCTCCTGCGGCCCGCGCCCCCCTCACCCCTCGGCGGTCACCCGCAGCAGCACCACCCGGTCGGGGAACGACGCGGGCGCCTGCAGCCCGACCACGGCCAGGGCGCGCCCGTCGAGCACGACGCCCGGGTACGAGCCGTCCGCGTCCGCCGCTCCCCACCAGGGCGGCGGCGTCAGGCCGTGGTCCGGCGCCCCGACGAGCACGGGGGCGACCCGGTAGCGCCGCGCCGGGTCGAGGCCGGGCAGGGCCACGCGACCGAACGGCGCGACGTCCGAGCGTCCGACGTACGCGAGGAAGAACAGCGCCTCGCTCGCGTCGGCCGCGACCGTGCCGTAGACCAGCAGCGCCGGGTCGGCCGCGTCGACCCGCACGACGTCGCCCGTGTGCATCAGGTGGCGGTGGCGCTTGTAGAGGGCGATCCACTCGGCCAGGTCGCGGTTCTCGGCGTCGGTGGCGCGGGCGAGGTCCCACTCGATGCCGAGGTGGCCGAACAACGCCGTGCCCGCCCGGAACGACAGCTCGTGCCAACGGCCGGTCATGTGGCTGACGCCCGAGGCGATGTGCGAGCCCATCAGCTCGGGTGGCAGCAGCTGCATCGTCCACCGGTTCATCTGCTGGCGCTCGAGCGGGTCGATGCAGTCGCTCACCCAGACCCGGTCGGCCCGCTCGAGCACGCCCAGGTCGACGCGTGCGCCGCCCGACGAGCAGGCCTCGATCTCGAGGCCGACGAACCGCGCCTTCAGCTCGTCCATCAGCCGGTACGCCGCCAGGGTCTGCTCGTGGACGCCCGCGGCGCCGGTCGGCCAGGTGCCGGCGTCGACGAGGTCGCGGTTGTGGTCCCACTTGAGGTACGCGATGTCGTACTCGGTGAGGATCGCCGTCATCTGCCCGAGCACGTGCTCGAACGCCTCCGGGTTGCCGAGGTCGAGCACCTGCTGGTCGCGCGACCGCGGGGGGAGGCGGTCGCCGGTCTGCAGCATCCACTCGGGGTGGGCGCGGGCCAAGTCGCTGTCCTCGTTCACCATCTCGGGTTCGAACCACAGGCCGAACTCCATGCCGAGGCCGGTCACGTGGTCGATCAGCGGTGCCAGGCCGTCGGGCCAGACGTCGGCGTCGACCACCCAGTCGCCGAGGCCCGCGTGGTCGTCGCGTCGGCCGTGGAACCAGCCGTCGTCGAGCACGTACCGTTCGACGCCGAGGGCGGCGGCCCGGTCGGCCAGGTCACGCAGGCGGGCGAGGTCGTGGTCGAAGTAGACGGCCTCCCACACGTTGATCGTCGTCGGGCGCGGGCGGGTGGGGTGCTGCTCGCGCGACCGCAGCCAGCGGTGGAACCGGCGGGCCTGGTCGTCGAGGCCGTCGCCGTACGACGCGTACACCCACGGGCTGCGGTACGACTCGCCGACCTCGAGCCGCACCTCGCCCGGCAGCAGCAGTTCGCCGCCGCCCAGCACCTGCACGCCGGTCGACAGCCGCTCGGCGTAGTGCCGGTGTCCGCCGCTGAAGCCGACGTGCAGGCCCCAGACCTCGCCGGAGCCCGCCCCGAAGCCGAAGCCCGGCACGCCCACGCTCAGCACGGTCGCGGCGTCGGGGCCGGTGCGGCCCTTGCGACCCTCGCGCTCGTGGACGCCGACGACGAGCTCACGACGCTGCGGGGTGCGCTCCTTGCCCCAGCGGCCGGCGAAGTCGAGGATCTCGCGCGCCCGCGGCGGCACCGGCAGGGCCAGGTGCAGGTCGGTCACGGTGTAGACGTCGGCCGCCGCGCTCGCGGCGTGGCCCGCCGTGTCGCCCGCCCGGCCGGCCACGTTCGTCAGCTCGGCCCGGGTGCGGACGAGCCCGCTGTCGGTCAGCTCGACCTCGAGAACGAGCGCGAGCCCGGCGACCTCGTCGCGCGCCCCGACCGTCACGAGGGCGGCTCCCGCGTCGATCAGCCCGGGGCCCGAGGAGGCGCGGGTCGTCTCGGCCTCGCCCGTCACGTCGAGCGTGTCCACCGTGAACCGCGGCGACCAGTCGGCGCCGTCGGACCGGTGGCCGCCGACCCCCGGCTTGCCCGACCAGCCCGCGTGGTGCTCGGGCAGGATCGCCAGCCGCACGGGCTCGTCCATCAGGTTGTTGACGTACGGCGGCACGGCCGCGGACGCGAGCGACCGCACGTCGTCGAGGCCCGGACGCTCGAGGGCTGCGCCCCAGTGCACGACCGAGGGCAGCCGCCCGGCGGTCACGTCCAGCAGCAGGCTGACGCCCGCGCTGCTCAGGTGGACGAACGCGTCCGGTGTGCCGGAGGGCACGGCGACGGTGGGCGACGGGATGGGGTGCGACACGGTGGCTCCAGACGGCGAGACATACTTTCGTCCAGAAAGTATCTCCGACGTCGAGTCGGCGTCACAACCCCGCCGGGGTCAGGAGGCGCGGGGCGAGAAGAGCTCGTCGGTGACCGTGGTCGGCTGCTCGCGGAACCAGCGCAGCAGCGTGCGGACCTTGTACGCGGACGACGGGGACAGGCCGCTCGCCCCGTCGGCCAGGTCGTCGGCCGAGGCGCCGAAGACGTCGGCGTACCCCGGCAGGGACGAGGCCAGGTCGTCGGTGACGGCCCGGTAGCCCATCGTCCACCCGGGAAAGAGCCGGTCGGGCACGAGCTCGTCGACGATCGTGTTCACCCCGGTGTGCCGGGGGTCGCGCGCGATGACCGCGAGGCGCGCTCGCACCGCCTCCTCGGGCCCCTCGAGCACCTGGATGAAGCGGCCCTCGCGGTGCAACAGCATGCCGGTGATGCCCAGGCGGGCGTTGTTGGCGCGACTGGTCATCAACAGGTTCGCCAGATCGTCGTCGGTGAACGGGTACGACGATCGGCTGACGTACACGGTGGACAGCACGGTCGGGCCTCCTCGGGCTCAGGGCTCGACCGAGTCTGCCCGCCCGGCCGTCGCTCCGCCCTCCCCAGTTCTGGGCGCGGTCGTCCGGAGCGCCACCACGGCCGGCCCGGTGGTCAGCCGGCCCGGCGGTCGCCCGGCCGGGTCGGGTCGCACCACGCCCGCGTCGTCGAACCACCCCGGAGCGTGGTTCGACGACGCGACGGTGGTGCGTCCTCGCCCCGACCCGCTTCGGATCAGCTGCCCCGCGGCGCCGACCCCCGCGTCCGGCGCCCTTCGAGCACCCCGGCGAGCAGCACGACGGCCACGCCGACCACGGGCACGAGCAGCAGTCCGTACCGCAGCCCCTCCGAGTCCGCGACGAACCCGACGATCGGCGGCGACGCCAGGAAGCCGAGCCGCAGCAACCAGCTGACCAGCGTCAGCCCCGTGCCCGCGCGGAACCCGGGCAGGTTGTCCGCCGCGTGCATCGCCGCCGGGATCAACGTCGCGACGCCGAACCCCGCCGCCGCGAAGCCCACGATGGTGCCGATGACCGACGGGAACGCCAGGGCGACGCCCATGCCGACCGCGACGAACACGCCTCCGGCCCGGGCGACGGCCTTCTGCCCGAAGCGGTCGACCATGCCGTCGCCGAGCAGCCGCCCGACGAACTGGGCGCCCTGCAGCGCGACGAACCCGAGGGCGGCGACGGTGACGCCCGCGCCGAGCGAGCCGAGGTAGAGCGCCGCCCAGGTGCTGCCCGCGTCCTCGACGACCGCGCCCGACGACGCGATGACGACGAGGGCGAGCAGCACTCCCCACTTCGCGACGAGCCCGACCGGGACCGGGCGACCATCACGACCCGAGGAGGCGCGGGTCGCGTCGTCGGGACCGCCCGCCCCGGTCGTCGAGTCGGCCCGCGCCTCCGGTGCTCCGGTGCCGTCGGGCACCGTCGCCGAGCCCCCGACCGCCGCAGTCCCGACCGCCGCAGCCCCGTGCGCCGTGGCCCCGTGCGCTGCAGCCCGGTCCGCGGCGACGTCCGCCGCGGGTGCGACGCCCGGCCCGGCGCCCGCGGCGACGTCGAGGCCGGCGTCGACCGACCCGGCCGCACCCTCGGCCGAGCCCTCGACCGGTTCGGGCCCGGCCAGCAGCAGCGGGTACGACACGATCGCGACGACCGCGAAGACGAGCGCCGACGCGCCGAGGTGCCATGCCACCGGGACGCCGAGGCCCGCCGCGGCACCGCCCATGAGGCCGCCGAGGACGGCGCCGATGCTCCAGACCGCGTGGAACGAGTTGAGGATCGACCGCCGGTAGCGGTACTGCACCCGCAGCCCGTGCGAGTTCTGCGAGACGTCGACGATGGCGTCCATCGCCCCCGCGAGCAGGAAGCCCGCCGCGAGCAGGCCGCCGACCGGGGCGATGCCGGCCAGCAGCACGGCGACGCCGGTGATCACGGTGCCGATCACGGCGACGCGTGACGACCGGAAGCGCCGGATGAGCCAGCCGGCCCCGAGGCCCGCGACGAGCGCTCCGACCGGGAACGCGGCGACCGCCAGGCCGAAGTCGGCGTTCGAGAGGTCGAGGCCGTCCTTGATGGCGGGGTAGCGCGGCAGGATGTTCGCGAACAGGGCGCCGTTGGTGAAGAAGAGCAGGGCGACGCCGAGTCGGGCTCGGCGGTCCTCGCGCGTCGGCACGGTGCGGGCCGGGACGGCGGGAGAGGTCGTCGGTGACGTCATGGTGTACGAACGTACACTAAGGCCGGGCGGCCGTGGACCGCGTGCGGGGACGTGCCGCCGACGTGAGGAGCGAGGCGCCCACGACGACCACCAGGACGACGATCATCGCGCTGCGCAGCCCCACCTGCTCGCCGACGAAGCCGAGCAGCGGCGGCCCGACCAGGAACGCCACGTAGGCCATGGTCGCGACCGCTCCGACCGCCGACGTCGGGTCGTCGCCGTCCGCCGCGGCCGAGACCGTCACCGGGAACCCCAGGGCGGCGCCGAGCCCCCAGAGCACGACGGCGACGCCGGCGACGACCACCGAGTCCGAGAACACGACGAGGGCGATGCCGACCGCCGAGACCAGGGCGCTCGCCCGCAGCACGATCGCGCGGCCGAACCGGGCGAGCAACGGTTCGCCGGCGAACCGGCCGACCGTCATCGCCGCCGCGAACGCCGTGAAGACGACCGTGCCGGCGGTCGCCGAGACGCCGTGCCCGTCGACGAAGAGCAGCGGCAGCCAGTCGTTGGCCGAGCCCTCGGCCAGGGCGAGCGCGAGCACGATCAGGCCGAGCAGAACGAGCCGGCGGTCGCGCCAGACGGCGAGCGACCCGGCGAGGCGGTCCCGTACCCCGGAGGCGCGCTCGGCCGGCGCATCGGAGCGTCCCGTCGAGCGCGGCACCACCGGCACCGCCCAGGCCAGCGCGGCGCCGCCCGCCAGGGCGACCCCGAGCAGGTGCCACGGGACGGGCACGTGCGTCGCCGTGAGCAGGATGCCGGCGCCGGCGCCCGCGACCGTGCCGAGGCTGAAGCAGCCGTGCAGCACGGGCAGCACCGACCGCCCGGAGGCGGTCTCGATGGCGGCGCCCTCGATGTTGACCGCGATCTCGGCGAGCCCGACGCCGGCCCCGACCAGGGCCAGGCCGGCGAAGACGCCGGGCGTGAGCGAGAGCGCGGCCGCGAGGCCGACGAGCGCGACCCCGACGACCAGCGAGGTGCCGCCGATCGCCACGGCGCGGTGGGCTCCGTGGCGGCGCACGATCGGCGCAGACGACAGGATGCCGCCCATCGAGCCGACCGACAGGCCGAAGATGACCAGGCCCATCTCGCCGGTCGACGCCTGCAGCAGGTCGCGGATGGCCGGGGTGCGCACGACCCACGAGGCCAGCGAGACGCCGACGACGGCCATGAAGACGAACACCGCCGCCCGACGTCGGGCGAGCTCGGGGCTGAACGGCGGGCGGGTGCTCATGGGTCCAGTGTGTACGTTCGTACGCTCGTCGTCTAGGGTGTCGTGCATGACGACCACCGACCACTTCGCCGGCGACCCGCGCACCAACCACGAGCGCATGCTCGCGGGCGACCTCTATGTCTCGGACGATCCCGACATCGCCGTGCAGCAGCAGCGGGCGATCACGCTGCAGGCCCGCTTCGCCGCGGCGTACGCCGACGACGTCGACGCCGCGCAGGCGATCGCCCGCGAGCTGTTCGGCAGCCTGCACGAGACGGCGCACGTCCGGGCGCCCGTCTTCGTCGACTACGGCAGCCACGTCACCATCGGGGCCGGCACGTTCGTCAACTACGGGCTGACCGCGCTGGACGTCGCACCGATCACCATCGGGGCCGACTGCCAGATCGGCCCGAACGTGCAGCTGCTGACGCCGACGCACCCGGTCGAGCCGCAGCCGCGCCGCGACAAGCTCGAGGCGGCGAAGCCGATCACGATCGGCGACAACGTCTGGCTCGGCGGCGGCGTCGTCGTGCTGCCCGGCGTGACGATCGGCGAGAACAGCGTCGTGGGCGCCGGGGCGGTGGTGACGAAGGACGTCCCCGCGGACGTCGTCGCCGTCGGCAACCCGGCCCGAGTGGTGAGGAGCCTCTAGCCGTGGCCACCACCCGACGCACCGAGCCCGACCGTCGCGACCGCCTGATCGACGTGGCGCTCGACGTCGTGGCCGAGGTCGGCGTGGCCGGCGCCTCGCACCGCAAGATCGCGGCGCGTGCCGACGTGCCGCTCGGCTCGATGACCTACCACTTCGACGGCATGGACGAGCTGCTGCACGAGGCGTTCTCGCGCTTCGCCGAGACGATCATCGTGCGCTTCGAGGCGCGGCTCGGCGGCGCCACGAGCCGCGACGAGGCCAAGGAGGCGGTGGTCGCGTTGGTCCACGACGACCTGACCGGCCCTGCCGCGGTCCGCGACCAGGTGCTCAGCTACGAGCTCTACACGCTGGCCGCCCGCGAGCCGCGGTTCCGCGAGATCACCCGCGAGTGGATGCGGCGCAGCCGGGTCGAGCTCGAGCGCCACTTCGACCCCGAAACCGCCCGCCAGGTCGACGCGTTGATCGAGGGGCTGTCGATCCACCGGGCCCTCGACCCCTCGCCCCCCAGCCGGGCCCTGACCCGCGAGGCCGTGGAGCGCATCACGCGCGTCGCCTGACCGGCGCGACCCGCGCCTCCCGCATTGCTCGTGGCCGCATGGCCACAAACCGAACTGGGCTGTCCCCGAGGTGCGTAGGGAGATGCCTAGGCGGTCTAATGGAACCGGTGCAGAAGCTGCACGGCGGCCTTGATCACGCCGCACCCGGACGAGAGTCGAGAAGCCAGTGGACGCAGAGAGCGAGCTGTCGCGCCGCGTGCCCGGCCCGCCCGAGGTGCTCGACACGGCGTTCGGCGACTTCAACGCGGCCAGCGACTTCGGCCAGATCGGCGACGCGGCCCGCACCCCCGCGGCCGACCTGTTCTTCGGCGACTTCGCGCCGCCGCTCGACCCGGACCTGATCTTCGAGTGCTCGGCCTCGATGAACGGCGAGCACGGTGCCGTCGCCCTCTACGAGGACCGCGTCATCGTCGAGAGCCCCGACGAGCCCGACGGCGAGGCGGTCTTCGCGGCCGACACCGTGCGGGCGTGGTGGCTGGTCGAGGGCGAGGTCTTCTTCGCACTGGTCGTCGAGGCCGACGTGCTGCACCGCACGCGCCTGCCGTCGGGCTTCAAGGCCGTGCTGCGGGCCGCGTTCGCGAAGGCCTTCGGCCCCGCGGCGACCCCTCCGGTCGCGTGAGCGTCGAGCCCCACCGTCCCCGCTTCGGGGGTCCCGTCCCGTCCGGGCACCCCGTCGCCCTTGCCGGCATGGCAGGATCACTCTGATGGAACCCGAACAGACCCTGCCCCCGGTGCGCTCCGAGATGGGCGGCCGCGACATGGACCAGGCGCGCGCCCTGTTCGAGGACACCTACAACGGCGCCGGGTTCCGCACCGACACCCGGCAGGAGACCTTCGCCTACCGGTACACGACGGCCGGCGACCAGGAGATGACGCTGCGCTCGGCGATGTTCCTCGGCGACATCCGCGGGGCGATCCAGCCCGAGCGCGAGTACGTCGTCGCGTGGATCACCGCGGGCGAGGGCCGGGTCGACGTCGGGGCGGAAGAGGCCGCGTTCGAGATCGGCCGCCCGCTGATGTTCCCCACCGGCAAGGCGTTCGAGTTCGAGGTGCGCGAGTACCGCCAGAACCTCGTCCACTTCGACGCCGCCTACCTCGAGCGCATCGCCGCCGAGCACGAGGGCGCGCTCGCCGGGCCGCTGCAGTTCGACCACACCGCCGTGCCCGACCTGGGCGACCTGCGGCGCTGGCAGGCGACCATCACCAACGCCGCGAGGACCATCCTCGGCGGCGAGTCGACCGAGCTGCTGCGCTCCGAGCTCAACCGCCAGTCGGCGATCGCGCTGCTCGACACGTTCACGCACCGCTCGATCGACCTGCCGCCCGCGCTGCTCGTGCCCCGCAACGCCCGCCTGCGCGAGGCCGTCGAGTACCTGCACACCCACGCGCACCTGCCGGTCAACATGACGCAGGTCGCCGAGATCGTGCACCTCACGCCGCGTGGTCTGCAGCAGGCGTTCAGCCGGCAGCTCGGCGTCACGCCGACCGAGTACCTGCGCACCGTCCGCCTCGACCACGTGCGGGCCGAACTGCTCGAGCTGGCGCCGGGCGAGGCCACGATCTCCGCCGTCGCCCAGCGGTGGGGCTTCACGCACCTGAGCCGCTTCACGGCGTCGTACGTCCAGCGCTTCGGCGAGTACCCCAGCGCGACGCTGCAGCACTGACCCGCGGCGCGCCGTGCCGGCCCGGGCGGGTCTCACCGCGCCTCCTCGGCTACCCCGCCACGAGGTGAACACGCCGCCACGACATCGCGTGGCGGCGTGTTCACTTCGTGGCGTGGCGTGGCGTGGCGTGGCCAGCCTGCCGCCCACCGCACCAGGAGATGGGCACAGCACCACGACGAGGCCTGGTGCTGTGGCCACGTCCTGGCGCCGTGCCGCCACCCGCGGGCGTGCACACGGCGCGGGGCCGTGCCCGGGAGGCGCGGGTCGCGTCAGGGGCGCAGGGCGGCGGCGACGCGGTCCCACCACGCGGAGGACGCGGCCCGGGTCTCGTCGAGGCTCGCGGCCCATGCCGTCCGCACCTCGTCGCGTCCCGCCCAGGTTGCCAGCGCGACCTCCTCGGCCTCGCCCGCGAGCAGCTGGTCGACCGAGACGACGCTCGACTGGCCGAAGTTGCCGAGCGCTCCGGTCAGCTTGATCGTCGTGTAGTCGTCGACCGCGAGCCCCACGGTCGGCACGCCGCCCGCGACGGCGAAGACGGCCGGGTGGTAGCGGCTGGTCAGGTGCAGGGCCGCGCCCCGGGCGAAGCGCGCCGCCGCGGGGGAGTCGGTCGTCGGCTCGACCCGCGCCGGCACGGTCAGCCGGTCGAGGACGGCCCGGTGCAGCAGCGAGTCGCCGCGCTCCTCGGCCGGGTCGAGCGACGCCCAGTGCGCGAGGAACACCACCTCGAGTCCCGCCTCACCCGCGACCCGGTCGAGCAACCGGGCGACGGCGGCCGCGAACGCCTCGCGATCGGCATCGCCCACGTGCGCCGACAGGCTGACGGCGAGGTACGGCGCGGACGGCGCGGTCGATCCCTCGGCGTCGGGCGCGGTCGAACCGTCGGCGTCCGGCGCCGCCGAGCCGTCGGCCTCCGGCCGCCCCCGACCGACCGCAGGAGGCGCGGCGTCGACCCCGAGGAAGCTCGCGTCGTCCACCGTCCCCACGGTCTTCGCGGCGTCGACCCCGAGGAAGCTCGCGTCGTCCACCGTCCCCACCGTCTTCGCGGCGTCGACCCCGAGCGACCGCACGAGCTCGAGCGACGCGCCCTCGCGCAGCCCGACGAGGGCGGCGGCGTCGAGCAGCTCGGTGACGAGCTCGCGGTCCTCGCCGTCGAGGACGGGGCCGATGGTCTGCCCGCTGACCACGAGCGGCTTGCCGAAGCGGCGGGCGATCAGCCCGAGCGTGTTGCGTTCGTACACGTGCATCGGCCAGAGCGAGGCCATGTTGCCGCCACCGGCGACGAGCACGCCGTCGGCGGCCCGGACGGCCTCGACGAGCTGCCAGGCCGGGTCGTCCTGGGGGAGGTGACCCGCGCCTCCGTCGATCGCCGACAGCACGCGGGCCCGGCGCTCGCGCTGGCCGAGCCGGCCGCCGGTGGTCGCGGGGTGGAACCCGATCGCGGGCACGGCGTCGACGCCGTACCGCTCGGCGGTCTCGGCCGGGTTCGACGAGACGCCGGTGATGGTGGCGCCGCGGGCCCGCAGCTGCACGGTCGCCTCGTGGAACATCGCCTCGTCCCCGACGTGGACCATGCCGTCGAGCACGCCGACGTCTCCGATGGTGACGATTCGCACGGGTGGGGCCTCTCGCTGCGGGACTCGGCAGCGGGATCGATGCCGCCCACGACGGTACCGGACGCCCACGGCGCCGAGCGCACCGGCGAGTACACCGCCGAGTGGACACCGCACCGCGCCTTGCCGTGGTGCCGTGTCCACTCGGCGGCGTCATGGCGCGAACCGGCCCGCACCGGCCCCGCGCCGATCCCGCACCGACCGGCCACCGGGCGGCGATAGGCTCCCTCAGGCCCGGGCTCCGGGGCCGACCCCGCGCGCCGGCCCGAGACCCCACCGCACCGCACGGGACCCCACCGCACGACACCGCACCGCACCGCACCGCACCACCGAGAGGCACCGTCATGGGCATCCAGACCTCGCTCGACGCGATCCACGAGGCCGACCGCCTGGTCGACTCGATGCGCCTGGCCGACGACCTCGCCCTCGACGCGGCCCGCACGGGCGGGGCCCGAACGATCCGGGTGCTGCGCGGCGCCCTCGAGAGCGACGACCAGCTCGTCGCCATCGCCGCCACGAACGCCCTCGCCCAGGTCTTCGACGAGCAGGCCGACGTCGTGCTGAGCGACCTGCTGTCGAGCGACCGCACCTTCCTGCGCGAGCACGCGGCGTCGGCGCTCAGCCAGCGCCTGCCCCGCCACGACACGGTGGGCCGCCTGATCGGCCTCGTCGTCGCGGGCGGGTTCACGGGCATGGTCGCGCAGCGCACGCTCGAGCAGTGGTCGTCGTCCGCCCCGGCCGTGGTCGGCGTCGCGCTCGAGGGCACGCTCATCGGCGTCCGCGAACCCGACGCCCGGTACCGCCTGGTCGAGACGCTCGGCCTCGTCCGGGCCCGCATCGCCTCGCGTCCGCTGCTGACGATCGCCCGCGACGAGGGCGAGGACGAGCACGTCCGCGTCGCCGCCGTGTCCGCCCTCGGGCAGCGTCGAGGCGACCAGGGCGTGGCGGCCGCGGTCCACGAGCTCGCCCGCCACGACGGCTACCTGGGCGACGTCGCCCGCCTCTCGGTGATCGACCTGTCGGCCCCCGACGAGGTGCCCGACGGCGACCGCCGCCGCGACCGCGGACTCGACCCCGAGCTCGACGGCACCGATCCGGCCGGACGCGAGGGCCTCACCGTCGCCCAGCTCTTCCTGCACGCCGACATCGACGCCGGGCTCACCCATGCCGGCAGCGGCGACAACGGCGGCATCGCGACGCTGCTCGTCCGACTCGGCGACGCCCTCGCCGTGGCGCCCTCCGCGGCCGACGGTCCGGGCGCCTCCTCGGTGTCGGCCGGCCCCGGTGACGCGGTCGCCGCGCGGGGAGCCCGCGCCGCGCTCGCCGGCCCCGGCGCAGGAGGCGCGGCCGACGTCCCCGGCGGACGCAGCGTCGATCGCGTCGTCACCCTCTCGCGCGGTTCGGCCGGAGCGGCCGTCGCGAGCGTCCACGACCTGGCGACCCGCGCCTCCGGACACGTGTACGGGCGGGTGCCGCTGCTCAGCGACCCCGTCTCGTCGGCGACCGCGTGGCCGTTGCGGGTCGCGGCCCGCCGGGGCATCCGCCGGGTGCTGCGCGCCGCGGGCGGCGTCGACCTGCTGCACCTGCGGATGGCCGACGTGGGCAGCCTCGCGGCGGCCGACGTGGCGCGCGAGCTCGACATCCCCGTCGTGTTCACGGTCGCGCCCGACCCGCACGCCGTCATCCAGTCGCTCGACCTGTCGGGCGCCTTGACCCGCGAGACCTTCGGCGACGTCGACGAGGTCGAGCACTTCTGGTTCCGCACGCGACTCGTGCAACAGCTCGCCTCGAACGCCTCGCACACCGTGCTCTTCCCCCGGCCCGAACTGGAGCGCGACATGCGCGAACTGGTCGGCATCGACGTCACCTCGCACCCCGAGCGGCACACGATCGTGCCCGAGGGCATCGACCTCGACGTGGTCGACCGCTCGGTCGCCGAGGCCGCCGAGCACGCCGCCGGACGCCCGGCGACCCCGCCGATCGCCGAGCTGTGCGCCCTGCTCGAGACGCTGCCGCCCGAGCGCCGCGGCCTGCCGCTGCTCGTCAGCGTCGGCCGCCTGCACCGGGTGAAGGGCATGGCCACGATCGTCGAGGCCTGGGCCGGCGGCGAGACCGGCGAGACCGGCGGGGTCGGAGGAGCCGGCGAAGCCGGCGGACCCGGCGGAAGCGGGGCGTCGGATGCCGCGGGCGCAGGCGGCGGGGGCGGGGCGTCGGACGCCGCGGGCGGCGCCGCAGCCGATCTCCCTCCACTGCGCGACCGCGCGAACCTGCTGCTGATCGGCGGCGACCTCGAGCACCCCAGCGCCGACGAGCGTGAACAGCTCGACCTGATCGACGCGATCGTCCCGGCGGGCCGGCACCGCGCCTCCGGACTGCTGCTGCCCGGCCACCGACCGAACGACACCGTCGCCCGCTGGGTCGCCGCGGCCCGTTTCGGCCTGCCCGGACTGGTGGCCCCCCGCGGCGTCTACGTCTGCGGCAGCCTGAAGGAGGAGTTCGGCATCGCCCTGCTCGAGGCCATGGGCACCGGCCTGCTCGTCGTCGCGCCGCAGGGCGGCGGCCCGTCGACCTACGTGCGCCAGGGCGACACCGGCTGGCTCACCCGCACCTGGGACGTCGACGCCCTCCGCCAGGCCATGGGTGAGGCCCTGACCGCGGCAGCGGCCGAGACCACGGAGGCGCGCGCGGCCCGGTCGCGCGACACCGTCGAGCGGTCCTTCACGATCCAGGCCATGGCGCGGTCGCTGACCGGCGTCTACGACACGGTGCACCACGACGAGCTCGAGCAGCGCGAGTGGAGCGTGAGCGCCCGATGACCCTGCTCGTGATCAGCCCCGACTACGCCTCGCACCTGCTGCCGCTCGCCACCCTCGCCACCGAGTGGCGCGACCGTGGCGAGCGCGTCGTCGTCGCGACCGGGCCCGCGACCGCCGCCATCGTCGAGTCGTTCGGCTTCGAGCGCGTCCACCTGCAGCTCGGGCGCGGCTCGAACCCCGGGGTGATCCGGGCGGAGGAGCAGGTGGCCGACGAGGACGCGTCGCTGCGCGGCTTCTTCGACGCCACCCGCCTCGGCATGGTCGAGACGCTCTCGTACCAGGCGCGCGAACGCCTCACCGACCTCATGTGGCAGCCCGTCACGACGGCCCGCGCGGTGCTCGACGTGGTCGCCTCGGTGCAGCCCGACCAGATCGTCGTGGACCACCTCGCGTTCAGTGCCCGGCTCGCCCTCGTGGCCGGCGGCGTGCCCTTCGCCGACGTCGTGCTCGGGCACCCGACCGCGCTGCCCGTGGGCGACGAGGTCTACGGTTGCCCGCCCGAGTGGCCGGTCGCGTTCGGCGCCGGTGCCGGTGCCGGTGCCGGCGCCGGTGCTGCGGGTGCTGCGGGCCCGGGTGCCCCGCCCGCCGGAGGTGGCCCCCCCCGCGCCGGGGGGGGGCCCCCCCCCGCGGGGGGGGGGGCGCCCCCGCGGGGGGGGGGCCCCCCCGCCCGGGGGGCGGCGGGGCCGCGGCGCGGGGGGCGGGCGCGCCGCGGGCCGGCCG